>JADGEK010000005.1:24145-99633 GCA_016744395.1 Gammaproteobacteria bacterium
ATATGTTCACTGGAAAGAAATTTAAAGATAGTATGGCCAATTTGGATTAAATCACCTGAGCATAATTTCTGTTGAGTGACTTTGATATCATTAATGAAGGTTGAATTGGAACTATTGAGATCGTTTATTGTAAAGCCAGACTGAGAAAACTCAATTCGTGCGTGTTGGCGTGAAACAGAAGGGTCGTTTAATTCAATATGACAGTTTTTTTCACGGCCTATAGAAATGGTTTCATGAGGCAAATGAATAATACCCTCACCAATACTATGTGGATAGATACGCACCAGGCAGGCTTCAGAAGAGTCATCAAGAACACGGGGCGGTGTGTGTGTAATGCATGTGGTTTGGAGGTCAGTATCAATCATGGTGTCAACAGTTTATTTTTATTTTCAGTTCATAAAATAATAGCACAAAAATGACAGAAGGAAATGAATGGCTTAACAGTCGCATCAATAATAAGAAATAGAGGCAACCACTACCCTGAAACAGGGGCATGTAGTACCTCTCTTTTTTGCACAGCGTAAACCTTATTTGATTTTGCGAGCTTCCAGATAAAAACGCTTTTCATCAGCTTCACCCATAGAAAATGTTTTTCTAGGCAGTGCACCATCAAAGATGATGGTTTTAAATAAGCTGTGCTTTGAAATAGGAGGAAAGAAGAAACCCATATTCCCTTCTTTCACTCCCAACTCATTAACGACATCATCACCGTGAATAAAGTCAACTTTTCCGCCATTTTCTTCCAGGTAATCATTTAAAAATGATTCAATTGTGGCTAATTCCAAAGTGAAAACAGGATTCTCTATTTGAATATAACCGTAACCAGAAGCATCATTAAAAGGAATAACATGAACATTTTCAATGTTTGAAACTTCTGTTGAGCGTTTCTTCATTTCTTCTTCACTATCACAGCGACAAACATTGCAATTACCAGAAAAATGAGAATGCATATCTTTAAGAAGCTGTTCTGGATCGACATTAAAAATCACCCGATGGATAGGTTCAAATTGTAAACCCTCATCATGAATATTGACCAGTTCAACTAAGGCATAGCGTGCAGGATTATCCATCTCAGTAAGAGAATTATCAGCATCCTCTTTGATTTTTTCCCATATGGCTTTTGCCGTGGCTAAAGAATGATTGCCATCTCCCATGGCATATAAAAGTACCTCTTTATCCTCAGCATTATATTTTTTTGAAAAGACTTCTGGTGAGGCTAAGTGAGTGAGTGCATCGGCAACCTGTTGAACCAGTTCAGGTGTGTCAATGGCATATCCTTTAAGATGGCCACTCTCCATCATTAAGTCAAAATCATAAAGTGGCTCAGGGTTTTTATTAAATAATGGTTCAATAACGGTACGCTCAGGATCATCAATTAAAACCATAATATGTGGTAATTCAATGGCTGCATCTTGTCTGACTTTAATGCGTGGCGGCAGACGATCAACAATAGTTCCCTCAGTGGCACGAATTAACGTTTGTGAACCTTTATTGAAGTCGTATTGTTCTAAGTCGATTGCCACAACCAGACCTTTGCGTGAATCAGCTTGTGATGTTTTTCTATCAACCAGTACAAAGCCTTTGTTTTTCATCGCAGTTAATACACCATCATCAAGATATTGCTGCATGGTCGTATTGATGTTCTTAATGCGTTCATCACCGTCACTGTCTTCAAGAAAAACTTCTGGAAAAATAACATTGAGAGTTGAAGGTTCATTATTAGTGGTTTCTTTAGACTCGCTCCAATACTCTGGCTGAGAAGTATACTGGTCACAAGCAACAACAGACCACTTGTGTAAATCAATGTCCTGGTTAGGTAATAAAATTTCAGGTACTTGTAAACCAATTTTATCTAAATTCATATTTATCTCCGACACGACCAATGGTGATTAAGTCTTGGTGTTAAACAATTTGTTATTTGTTAAAAATTTTTAAATTCGGGTATTACTTTAATGTGTGAGTCTGTCCAAAGCCTCAGAGTATTTAGCGGAAGTATTTTGTACTACTTCATCAGGTAACTCAGGTCCAGGAGATGTTTTATCCCAATCCAGTGTTTCAAGATAATCTCGCACATATTGTTTATCAAAACTGTGTGGGTTTGAACCAGGCTGATAAGCATCGGCCAACCAAAAACGTGAAGAGTCAGGTGTGAGTGCCTCATCAATCAAAGTCAGTTGATTATTAGCATCAACCCCAAATTCAAACTTAGTATCAGCAATGATAATACCACGAGGTAAAGCATATGCCGCAGCCTCAGTGTAGAGTTTTAGGCTGATGTCTTTAATTTGCTGTGCTAAATCATTTCCGATAATGGCAACAGTAGCATCATAATCAATATTTTCATCATGTTCACCGACAGCAGCTTTGCTAGAGGGCGTATAGATGGCCTCAGGTAACTTATCAGCTAACTGCAGTCCTTTAGGTAACTCTATACCGCAAATTGCACCGTTGGCCTGATAATCTTTCCAGCCAGAACCAATAATATAACCACGGACAATTGCCTCAACGGGTAATGCTTTGAGTTTTTTAACAACAATGGCTCGCCCTTCCACTAATTCGCGCTCCGTTTTGTCAGGGATTGCATCGGCCAATGATATTGCAGAAACCTGATTAGGAACGGTTGAGCTAAAGTGATTAAACCAGAAATTGGAAACACTGGTTAAAATAGCGCCTTTACCAGGAATGGCAGTGGGTAAAACGACATCAAATGCTGATAAGCGATCAGTCGTGACGATCAGCATGTGGTCGTCACCGACAGCATAAATGTCCCTGACTTTTCCACGATGGATTAAAGGCAGGCTTTTTAAATCAGTATCAAAGAGTATAGGAACCATAGTATTCATCAGTTGTTTTGATAAGAGATTGATAATTATAAAACATTGCCCATAAAAAAGCAGGAATTAATTAAACTTGAATAATGTGGTCAGTGTACCCATCACTAAACTATTAATTTTTTAAATTCTAAAGCTAATTGACAGGAATGAAGGGTATGAAAATAGGAATTATCAGTGGCAGTCATCGGCAAAACTCCCAAAGTTTAAAAGTGGGTACCTATATTCAGGAAACACTGGGCAAAGAGAATGCTTGTGAAACATGGCTTTATTCTCTTGAAGGTAATCCACTACCTTTCTGGGATGAAGGTGTATGGAATGGAGAGCAAAAATGGCTGGATATATTGACTCCAATGCAAGAGCAATTGGCAAGTTGTGATGCTCTGGTGGTTATTACGCCAGAGTGGCATGGTCAAGTGCCTGCAGGCTTAAAAAACTTTTTTTTACTTTTTGGAAAAAATGAATTAGCGGATAAGCCCGCTTTGATTGTTTCGGTTTCATCTGGAATCGGTGGCAGTTATCCTGTTGCAGAGTTGCGTATGAGCAGCTATAAAAACAGTCGAATTTGCTATATCCCTGAACATGTTATTATCCGTGAAGTTGAATCGGTGCTTAATAAAGAGGGTGCTGAAGCGAAAAATAATGAACGTTCTGATGGTTACATTCGTGAGCGCTTACAGTGGTCATTAGACATACTCAAAGAGTATGCAAAAGCCTTGAAAGGCGTTCGTGATAGTGGTGTGACACAAACTGATAAATTTGGCAACGGGATGTAGAAGGTTATGTTGAATTGACAGCAATAGCATAAAGAAGCTTAAGCCTTTTAATTCAAGAGAGTCATTTATTCTTTGTTAAGAATGTATCCAGGTGATTGGCAAAAGCTTGTCGATCACTTTGACTTAAAGGAGGAGGGCCTCCAGTCTGGACGCCGCTGCTTCTTAGAGTATCCATAAAATCCCTCATGTTTAGAATGGATTTGATGGTACTTGCCGAATAGAGTTCACCTCTGGGGTTTAGTGCATGAGCCCCTTTTTCAATGATTTCAGCTGCCAGTGGAATATCACTGGTGATGACCAAATCACCCTCTTGAGCGCGTTTAACAATTTCATTATCAGCGACATCAAAGCCAGGTGGTACTTTGACTGTTTTTATAAATTCGGATTGTGGTACCTGTAAATACTGGTTTGCAACCAGAGTGACTAAAATTTCAGTACGCTTGGCTGCCCGATATAAAATGTCTTTGATCACCACTGGACAAGCATCCGCATCAACCCAAATTTTCATTTGAAACCTCAAATCTCAAGAAAAATGCCTTTATGTAATAAGAATCACAGAATAGGAATAGAACAATAATAGATAATCCCGCTACTTTAACATCTTGCAATAAAAAAGGTTATCTTAATGAAACAAGTTATGCATAAAATTGGTCTTTCCATTATCTTGTCAGCAATTGTACTATCACCAGTCTCTGCAGCAACGGATGAAGACAGTCAGAAAAAAATACTCCTGGAAAGCCGTTCAACCATACAAAAATTTGCCAAACACCTTAAAGGTGAATTAAAAGGCGCCATGAAGCAAGGCGGACCTGTCAATGCCATTCAAGTGTGTAATGACAAAGCAATGGATATTACTTCAAGTGAAAGTCAGCAAAGTGGTGTCAGTCTGAGAAGAACGTCACTGAAAATTCGAAATCCTAAGAATCAGTCTGAAGCATGGGAAAAAGATGTATTGCAACAGTTTTCAGAAAGAAAAACCAAGGGTGAATCACTTAAAAAAATGGAATATAGTGAAATTGTTGAAGTGGATGGAAAAAAGCAATTTCGTTATATGAAAGCAATGGGGATTTCGCAACCGTGTTTGCATTGTCATGGTGGAAAGTTACTGCCTGATGTGATGGCTAAACTCAATCAATTGTACCCTGATGATAAAGCAATTGGGTATAAATTAGGTGATCTTCGAGGTGCTATTGTTCTTATAAAAGATCTTTAAAAAAGCTCATATTGTGCTTGTATGATTTTTTCCAGTGAGGTGTCAACGACCGAAAGTAATGCGTCAACGGCAGGAGCAATTTGTTTTTCAATATAGTGCTCATAATCCAGAGGATGTTGATTAAACTCTATGGGTTCTGGGCCTGAAGTTGTAATGACATATTCAATCCAGCCACCAAATTCATAGCGAGTTCTTTGTGATGATTGTTGTGCAGAAGCTTGTTCAGAGTGATGGGATGCATTTAATATATATTCTTCTGCTTTTTTAGCCGCTTGGGCATGAGGTGGTCTATTTTTTATATAATCGGATAATTTTTGCCTTAGGCGTTTTCGATAAATCAATTGGTCATCAAATTCACCTTGCTTTAATCGCATAATAATGTTTTTTAAATAGTCTTCATATGGAATTTCATTAAAGACACGGTGATAAATTTCTTGCTGAACTTCTCTGGCAAGACTGGTCCAGTCGGTACGAACTGTTTCAAGCCCTTTATAAATGATTTTTTGATCATTATTATCGAGCATTCCTGCATAGCGTTTTTTACTGCCTTTGTCAGAGCCTCTGACGGTAGGCATAAAAAAACGAATATAATGCGTTTCATATTCCATTTCTAAAAAAGATTCAATCTGATATTGTTCTCGGAGTACTTCTTTCCAATGGCTGTTGATTTTACCCGTCAGTTTATGACCAATTTTATCCGCTTCCTGTGCCTTTATTGCCCTCCCTAATGAGACAAAAACAGAGTCAGTATCACCATAAATGACGTCATAGCCTTCGGCTTCAATCATGATAGCTGTTTGTTTCATTAGCTCATGTCCTCTGAGTGTAATTGAGCTGGTTAAACGTGAATCATGAACACGACAACCTGCAGTGCCAAGTACGCCATAAAATGAATTCATGATGATTTTTATTGCTTGAGAAAGGGCTTTATTCTCTTCTTCTTTTGCTTTATCTCGGGCCTGCCATAATGATTTAATGATACCAGGCAATATTGAATCGTCACGTGAAAAACGGATGCCATTAAAACCTGGAATGCATTCTGTTTCTTTTAATGTTTCTGCTTTGATTCTTGCATAAGGATCTACTCTAAAGGTTCGGATAATACTGGGATATAAGCTTTTATAGTCCAGAACAAGTACGCTGTCGTACAGGCCAGGTTTTGAGTTCATGACATAACCACCAGGTGCAGACAAGCCAGATTCTTGATCGTTAATATTGGGTGCCACAAAACCTTTTCGGTGTAATCTGGGGAGGTATTGATTGTCAAATGCTGCGACTGAGCCACCAGTGCGATCCATTTCAAGTCCTGTCAGTCGGGCTCGTTCTATGGCAAATTCAATTAGGTGAGTGTGTTTGAATATATCCAGTACCAGCTGACAATCTTCAAGGTTATAGGCTGCTAAAGAAAGTTTATCTTCATAGAATTGGCGCTTTATTTCTTTTGCTTTTTTTAAAGGGTCATAATTTTTTTTGTCATTGTCAGCTTCTGATTTTATTAACTTGCCTCTGCCTAACAGCTCATTACCGACAGACTCTAATGAAAAGCTTCTAAAATTCCAGGTCGCACTTTTTAAAGTATCAATGCCATCTAAAACTACTCGTCCAGGAATGAGTAAAAAATAATGGCTTTGTTCAGTTTGTGCTTTTCGCCAAAGGGGTAAACTTTCTGCACGGCCAATGGCCAGCGAAATTTTAAGGCGGTCTGCTGTTTTTTGTAAAAATCTAAAATCAAAATTGATGACATTCCAACCGATTAAGATATCAGGATCTTGCTGTATGATCAGTTCAATAAAGCGTAACATTAACTTTTTTTCAGTTGCATAGCACTCAATGTTTTGAGAGTTCTTTTCTTCAATTTCCCCTTTCATTAAAGTGACATGCCAATTTTCAGATAATAGTGATATGGAATAAAGTTCCTCAGAGTCATATGCTGTTTCAATGTCTAAAGAGATGACTTTGAATTTTGGCTTATAGTGACTTGCTTTAACTTTAGGATTGAGAATCAAGCCAAATGAATCATTTTTAATGGTCATTTGTTTGTGAGACAGATCAATGGCAACAGGACCTGTCAGGAATCGTTCAGTTAAATAACGTTCAACGGGCCTGATATCAGCTTCATAGTGTCTTATCTTCAAGCTCTGTAGTAATTCTCTTGCCTGATATAAACTGTGTTGAGAATTGAAATAAAGAGCTGAAACAGGCTTGTGTTCGAAGTCCTTCAATTGCAGTGGTTTGATGCTTATTTCTGTAAAGGATTGCAGTGCTTTAAGCACAGTTTGAGAGTCTTCCTGACGGATAAAGAATATGGCCTGCTGATTTTCTATTAGGACATGAATAGGACCCGAATCACTTGAAAACCAGAAATCCAGGATGATGCCTTTGGCAGTGTCTCGCCATTGGCGAGTCAATAAGAATGCATCGACTGATGCTTTAATCTCAGGCATTATTAGGTTTAACTTGTATGTTATCAGGAAGAAAATTTAAATTTTGAACACTGACCATTTGATAAAGTTGCTCAAATTCATTGGCTCGATTGTGGGAATGACCCTCAGGGTATTTTCTAAGGCAGTAATACCGCTGCTTAGGGTCGACTGACGGACAAAACAGGTTTTGACTACCTCATCAAGATATTGATATTTATGATTATTAATCAAACATTATCAATGTTTTAGGCTGGCTAATCGCATATCAAACTCACTCTAGTGCAGCCCAACAATAGTATAATCGATTTTTTCAATCATATCATTCTAATTAATCTGTTTTATTAATTTATATAATTCTCGTAAAATGTCTCCATCAGCTACATAATAGCGACAAAAATTATTCTTATATCAGACGGAGAAAAAAATGTTAGAAAATCGCGAAGGACAAAAAGTTCCAGCAGTGACTTTTAAAACACGTGAGAACAGTGATTGGGTTGATGTGACCAGCAGTGATTTATTTGATAATAAAAGAGTGGTCGTATTTGCTCTACCAGGTGCATTTACACCCACTTGTTCTTCAAGCCATTTACCAAGATACAACGAATTGTATCCTGTTTTTAAAGATAATGGCATTGATGATATCTATTGTCTTTCAGTTAATGACACATTTGTTATGAACGCTTGGCAGGACGACCAAAGCGCTGAGAAAATCACTATGATTCCTGATGGCAATGGTGAATTTTCAAAGGGTATGGGTATGTTGGTTGATAAGAAGAATTTGGGCTTTGGTGACCGTTCATGGCGTTATGCAATGATTGTCAACAACGGCGAGATAGAAAAAATGTTTATCGAACCTGAAGTTGATGGTGACCCATTTGGCGTTTCTGATGCAGATACTGTATTGAAACATGTAAACCCAGAAGCCAAAGCTTTACCAACAGTGAGTGTGATTAGCCGCAGAGGTTGCCCTCATTGTACTCGTGCTAAAGAAATGCTGGATGCTAAAGGCTTGCCTTATGAAGAGATTGAACTGAGTCAGACTGTCACGAATCGTTCTTTAACGGCTTTAAGTGGATCACATTCCACGCCACAAATCTTCATGGATGGTCAGTTGATTGGTGGTGCCGATGATTTAGAGGCATTTTTCAAATAAATTGTTTGTTATTTGAAGCACAGATACACTTCATGTAAATGGTAGAGACAAGGCATGTTTTGTCTCTACCTTATACAATCGCTCAGTAATGGTTATCAACCGTATTATTTAACGGGCTTGCGCTGATAATCCAGTAGTTTATTGGCAAAGTATCGATCACCAATTTCAGGATCAACAGGCTTTCCTTCCATATCCACTAATGGCAGATCATATTCATTCCAGCCACGCAGTCCAGTCTTTAACGAAGAGACATTGGTATATCCCATTTGCATGAGAGTATAGGCTGCAAAAATACTGCGGCTTCCAGAGCGGCACACAACTACTATTTCTCTATTACGTGCTTCAACCAGTTCGGGTTCTGTTTCTTCATGATCCCATTCCACGGCTGTTTCCAGAATACCGCGTGGTACATGCAATGAATTTTCAATGTACATGGTATCGTATTCCTGATTTTCTCTGACATCGAGGAATAAGAGATCATCATCATTATTCATCTTTTCTTCAATATCCCACGGGAAGTATTCTTTAATCTGAGGTGCAATTTTTGCCACCAGATCTTTATAAGTCACTTGTTTCATATTATATTATGGCTTCGCTCTTAATAAATTAAATTAAGAATAGGAAATTTAAGCACAGTTTACAAGTGACATAGTCACTCTCAATATAAAAAACTATCATTATGCTTGTAGCCTGGCTCAATGATTATGTTCCCGTTGAATTTTTGACCATTTTGGTCATAGGTACCTGAAGCACCCTTTATTTTTAAATGATAAAATTGCTTTGTAATGAAACAGTCATTTTTTAGCAATCTTATTTTAATAGTGTGTTGATATGCTCATCTACTTCAATATTCTCAACTTTATAAAAGGAAGCACACATGAGTGTAGATGATCAAATTTCTAACAAATCTAACAATCAACCTTTCCATAAAATACTTGAAAAAAACACCTCGCGCCGTACCGTATTAAAAGGCGGTCTTGCTGCTGCAGCCACAACATTCTTTGCTACTGGAGCAGGTACTGTTCTTGCGCGTAACCATTTTGGTGATAAAGGCGACTCTTTTTTTAAGAGAAAAAAAGGTGGTCTAATCGGTTTTAAGGCTGTTTCTGTCGCTGATGGTAATGGGGCAATGCCAACGATTTCAGAAGATTATGAATATCAGGTTTTGATCCCATGGGGTGAACCGATTCAACCTTATGGCCCTTCATTTACTTGGCCGCCTATTTCAAGTCATCAGGAACAGCAAATAGGTATTGGCCATGATGGTATGACTTTTTTTCCAATTAAAAAAGGAAAAAAAGGATATGGGATAGATAAAAAACGTGGTCACCGTGCACAAAACAGTCATGGCTTGTTAGCCATAAATCATGAATTTGGACAAAATAATCATGTGCTTGGTAAGTCTCAACCTGGTAGCCTGGAAGATGTTCTGGTATCACAACATGCCCATGGTGTTTCTGTCATTGAGATTAAAAACTGTGGCGGCAGTTGGATGCGCGTTCAAAGTGATATGAATCGACGTATTCATGTGAATACACCCGTTGCATTTAGTGGTCCGGTGGCTGATCATGAATTGTTGCAAACGCCTGATGGCAATATTCCTCTTGGTACTGTTAACAACTGCTCTAATGGTCAAACGCCATGGGGAACCTATTTGACCTGTGAAGAAAATTTTAATGGCTATTTTGGTGCAACTGGAGCATGGACTGCGACGGAAGAACAAGAGCGCTATGGTTTTTCTTCATCTGGTTTTGGATATGGCTGGGAAAAATTTGATACTCGTTTTGATCTTTCTAATCCCAACTTTAAAAATGAAGAAAATCGCTTTGGTTGGGTCGTTGAAATTGACCCCATGAATCCTGATAGTGTACCGACAAAACGAACAGCATTGGGTCGAGTGAAGCATGAAGGTGTCGCAATAACGGTTGGAAAAGGCGGACGGGTTGTGGCCTATATGGGAGATGACCAACGCTTCGATTACATCTATAAATTTGTATCCTCGGGTAACTGGCGCCGTATGCGTGCTCAAGGCATTAATCCTCTTGATGAAGGCACCCTCTATGTTGCTAAGTTTAACGATGATGGCAGTGGTAACTGGCTTGAGCTCAGCATAGATAATCCCGTTCTGGCTGCAAGATTTTCTGATCAGGCTGAGTTATTAACTTATACTCGTATTGCAGCGGATCTGCTAGGTGCAACCCCAATGGATAGACCGGAATGGACAACTGTTGCACCCAATGGCGATGTTTATTGTACGCTGACCAATAATAGTAAACGTATTGCATCAAATGCGGCTAATCCTTTAATACCGAATCCTGACGGCCATATTATTAAGTGGCACGATACGCGTAAACATACGGGCACTCAATTCGAGTGGGAGATCTTTTTACTTTCAGAAGATACACATGGAACAGAAGATACTTTAAGTTCACCCGATGGCATTTTGGCTGATCCTGATGGACGTCTGTTTATCCAGACAGATGGAGGACAAAAAGACGGCCTGAATAATCAGATGTTGGTCGCTGATACTTTAACAGGTGAAATTCGTCGTTTATTTACTGGCGTAACAAAGGATGAAATCACAGGAATTACTATGACTCCTGATCGTCGGACAATGTTCATCAATACTCAACATCCTGGCAATGGTGATCCATCCCTGACAAATTTTCCTGCGCCAGTTGATGGAGTAAGCATACCTCGTGATGCGACCATTGTGATAACGAAAAAGGATGGCGGTGTGATTGGCTCTTAAATCAGTATTCTCAAATATTTGATTTTTGATAAGTCCTTTCCCTTTGTACATCAGGGAAAGGGCTTTTTCCATTTTACCAGCTAAAGTTGGATTTTAGTTTTAAGACATATATAGAAAGGATGAATAACTGCTTAAAGGGAAAGGTTAAATTTGTGGAGATTATTCAGGCTAATTGGTAAGGTTATGAAATAAATCTTTTATCCTATACTTGGATATTATTTTTGATAGATATAAAACAGTCTTTTCAATTGAAGCTTAATTGATATAATTTACGCCTGAATCGACTTCATCCATGTAGAAATAATCAGGGATTACAGGTTTATTTTGCAATGGGTAGTGAATAAAAATCTCTGCACAATTAGAGTCATGATTCCAATGAGCATCGCCACAAAGTTTACAGCCTTTTTCAAAAAATAATTCAATGAGAGGATTGCAAAACTTGATGTTTTTTTCTGCTTTCTCTGCGAGCAATATTTGATAGGGAGACACTTGATATTGATGCTTACTACTGTATTTTTCTTTTAAATGGTTAATAATTGAGCCCGTTTCTACAGGCTCAATCACTGGTAAGGTAAATGTGCCAATTAATGAGTCAAGGCCATTAATCTGACAATAACCCACTAACGCAGACCAAATTAGCTGGGCTGTTTCTTGACCATTATATTCGGGATCAATGACCACTCGACTCATTTCCAGTGAGTAAGAATAAGTGTTCTGACTGAATAGTTTATTTAAATTAAATTGGGTTTCACTATAATAGCCGCCTATTTTATAGGCGACATTCGCATCAATTAAGCGCATATAAGCAATGATTTTATTTTGTTTATGATCAATGACTATTAAATGTTCAGCGAAACGATCATATCCATCATCAACAGCTGATTTTTGTCCAAGCTGTATTGGAGTCAGTGAACCATTGATGTGTTCCTTTTGGGTTGGGCAAACTTTTGCTTGAAATGACTGATAATATTTTTGTCGTAGATGTTTTGCTCTTTTTAGCTCTTCAGGTTCTTTGGTAATTTTAACTTCCAGATGAGGTTTATAATACGAATATATATTTTTTAATTTTTCATCTATTGGATTGATTTTATCCATCATTATTTGTTCTCTTTTCTTTTTAGTAGGAACAATATAAGTTTTTTTTATGTCAGCTTGATGACAAAAGCTAAGTTAATAATGACTGCTATTAACTATTATCGTCAGTGTGCTAATAGAGTCTATGTGCAAAAAATAAGCTATAAACCTGTAAGATGATATTTGATTTTTCAGCGGAGATACTTGCGGATTGATTTAGGGTTGAAAGGCATGGTGTTTTTCAAGAAAACGAGTAGAAACTGCAGAAATTAACATCGAAAGTAGCACCGCACCTAAAAATAAATACAGGCCATAGTGAATTTTCATCTCAGCCATTTGGTCAAATTTAATACTAACAACCAGTAAAGCAACTACAAAAACATCCAGCATAGACCATTTGCCTAAATGATGTATTAAGGTTAATAATTTTTGTATGATGGCACCTGCCTCAGAGTTCCAGATATACAGCATGACGATGAGTTTAAAGAGAGGAAATGCAATACTGAAAATAAAAATAATAAAGAAAAGAAAGATATGTCCCTCATTCAGTAAGCTTATTAGCGCGGATAAAACGGATACTGTATTTGAAAAAAAATAAAACTTTTCTAAGGTAAATAATGGAGAGAATAAACTGGTGATGAATAATGCCAAAGTCATTAGCCCAGCGATATTAATCAGTGTTCTTATCCAGGGATAGGTCACAGCAAAATTTGTCATTGACATTGATTGATTGTCTGGCATGTTTTTAATTGTTACTCATTCATTAATTGTCGTATTTTGGGTAGTAAATCGCTGACAATCATACCATTTTTACCCTCAAGTGCAGCAAGATCACCTGCTTTGGCATGAAGACAAACACCTAATTGTGTGGCATCTGGTGTCGATAATTTTTGTGCTAATAAAGCACCAATGATTCCAGTGAGACAATCCCCCATACCTGCACTGGCCATACCTTCATTACCATAGGGACAAATATAAATCTCATCGTCCAAATTGACCAAAGTGCCAGCACCTTTTAAAATAAAAGTACCATAATACTTTTGTTTCAGGTTTCGAATCATGGAAAATCGATCGGTTTCCACGGTAGGGTTTTCAGAGGTGTGTTTAAGTAAGCGTGCGGCTTCACCAAAGTGTGGTGTATAAATAATATCAGGATTTTGAATCACCAGGTTATGTTGAGCCATAATATTTAAGGCATCAGCATCAATAACACACGCTACTTTTTTTTCATCAGTGTTGCTCTGGTTTTTCAATAATTTTATGACTTTATCCAGTAATGCCATACCCCATTGATTGGTTCCAAGCCCTGGTCCAATAGCAATGGCGGTGGCTTTTTTTAATAAGGGCTCCAGATCCTGAGCGGTTTCGACACCATGTACCATGAGTTCAGGACGCGCACTATTCACAGCATTAATGTTTTCTTTTCGAGTGGCAACACTGACCAGTCCTGCTCCTGATCTTAAAGCGGCTTCACCTGCGATGCGACAGGCACCTGACATGCCATAGTCACCACCAATAATTAACAAATGACCGTGATCACCTTTGTGGCTGGTTGGGCTGCGACAGGGTAATTTATTCGCCAGTGTATTCCATTCCATCAAAGTAGCACTGTGCTCAATTTGATTATAAAGCGTATCTGCCACGCCTAATGAGGCGAAATGAATTTCTCCGCAATGGTGACGGGCAAGTGCTGTATACATCCCCATCTTTTGACCAATGAATGTCAGAGTGTGTTCAGCATTGACTGCAATGCCATGAATCGCGCCTGTATTGGCATCCAAACCAGAGGGTATATCAACGGCTAATATAGGTTTAAGGCTGGCATTCATGGCTTCAACAGCGTCATACCACTCATCTTCTAATGACCGGTTTAAGCCTGTGCCAATGAGGGCATCAATAATTAAATCAGTGGCAGGAAAATGGGCATTGTCCATGGTGTCAACAATGCCATCACATTCGAGCCAATCATTATAGGATTGGAGGGCATCCCCAGAGAGTATTTCCGGATCGGCAATGGAAATCACATGGACTTTTAGCTTAGGTTCTTTTTCCTGTAGCTTGGCCAGTCGTGCCAGAACATAGCCATCGCCTGCATTATTACCTGCACCGCAGATAATCGTTATGTGTTCAATGTGAGAATAATTTCTGTTGATGAAATTTAAAAGGGCTTGGGCTGCGCGGTTCATTAACTCATAACTATTGTCAACAAAGCCCTGTTCAACCATAAGGTAATCCATATTATGCACCGCCTCACGGGCATAGCAGTAATGAACATAGCCATAACGGTCATCTGTTTGAGTCGTTTCAGAATCTGAGTGATGACAATTTTTTCGGGCAGTTTGCTTATAAGAAGAGTTCTTGTAATTCATTGAGATACTGAAGCCCCCGTTTGGTTGGTTTAATGTGGTCTCGATGCCACTCAATCAATTCCAGTTGAACAGCCTTCTTTAGCCCTTTCTCAATCTGAGTAATGGGCAGACCTGTATGCTGGTAAAATAACTGACTCGAAAACCCTTCGGTTAAGCGGCTGGCATTTAGCATAAACTCAAAACCAATATCGTTGCGAGAAAGTAATGCCTCACCTCCAATCATAGACGATTTTTTATTTGATGTAGAGCCTTTAGCCAGTAAAGAGTCTTTAGTTGGCAGTGAGCCTTCTGCTAACAGAGAGCCTTCTGCTGGCAAAAAATCTTCAGCCAGCAAAGAGTTCAAATAGCTCTGGGGATGCTTAATTTTCCAGTGTCGTGTGATGCTTTGTTGGGCAGCATCACTGATTTTCCCATGTGCCCCGGCACCAATACCGACATAATCACCAAACTGCCAATAGTTAAGGTTATGAGCGCACTGCTTACCTGTTTTGGCATAGGCTGAGACTTCATAATGATTAAAGCCTGAATGGGCTAATAAATGTTGACATTGAATTTGCATCTCATAACTGAGATCATCATCAGGTAATTGAGGTGGTTGATTCGCAAATAAAGTATTCGGCTCAAGCGTTAATTGATAGTGTGACAGGTGGTTGGTTTCAAAGTCAATGGCTTGTTGCACATCATCGATTGCGCCTTGTAGGGTTTGTCCTGGCAGTGCATACATTAAATCCAGATTGATATTATCAAATCCAGCCTGTTGCGCACGATGTATTGCCTGACAAGCTTGCTGACCATCATGTATACGGCCAATTTTTTGCAATAACTGATCGTCAAAGCTTTGAATGCCCATAGAGAGACGGTTAATTCCAGCGGAATGAAACTCAGAAAACTTAACTTGATCAACTGTCCCTGGATTGGCCTCCATTGTGATTTCAGCCATAGGAGAGATATTGAGTAATGCATTGAGCTGGCTCAATAAGTATTGCATCGATTCTGGTTGGATTAAACTGGGTGTGCCTCCACCAATAAAAATACTCTGTATGGTCCGCCCCCAGATGCCAGGTATTTCCTGTTCGAGATCCCTAATTAAAGCCCTAACGTATTGTTCATCTCTTTGCTTGTCAGTCTGTTTGTTTATTTTAGATACAGTATGAGAATTAAAGTCACAATAGGGACATTTTTGGGCGCACCAGGGGTAGTGAATATAGAGTGATAATGGCGGTAATGTGGTAAAGTTTAGCATCCGTTCATTCTACTATAGATTTAAACCCAGAAAACATTTCTATTTGATCAGGCTAAATGACCAGAAAAATCATTCACATCGATATGGATGCCTTCTTTGCTTCTGTTGAGCAAAGAGATAATCCTGCTCTGCGCCACAGGCCCGTGGTTGTGGGTGGCAACCCAAATAGTCGAGGCGTGGTGGCCGCAGCCAGCTATGAGGCCAGACAATTTGGCGTGCATTCTGCTATGCCCTGTTCACAAGCGTATCGAAAATGTCCGCAGGCTGTTTTTGTTCGGCCCAGGTTTGAAGCGTATCGTGAAGTATCGCAACAAATTCATATCATTTTTGCACAATACAGTGATGTAATTGAACCTTTATCATTAGATGAAGCCTATTTAGATGTTACTCACAACAAAGTAAGCAATCCATCAGCGACTCGTATTGCCCAAGCGATTTGTCAGAAAATACATCAAGCTACGGACTTAACTGCATCTGCAGGTGTGTCCTACAACAAGTTTATTGCCAAAATAGCATCGGATATTAACAAACCCAACGGCATCAAGGTCGTTCTACCTGAGGAAGGTGAAGCGTTTGTGGCCAAATTGGCCATTGGTCAGTTTTATGGTATTGGTCGGGCAACTGAGAAGAAAATGCAAGATTTGAACATTGAAAATGGCGCTCAATTAAGAGAAAAATCACTGGATTTTTTACTGCAAAATTTTGGCAAAGCAGGTTCTTTTTACCATCAAATTGCTCGCGGTATTGATGAACGTGAAGTGAACAGTACCCGAATTCGAAAGTCTTTAGGCAGTGAAACGACCTTTGCAAAGGATATATTAAATCGGGATGAATTACTAAAATATTTATCTCAGTTATCAAAGGAGGTAAGTGAGGACTTACTTAAAAAAAATATAAGAGGTAAAACCATTACTCTTAAAGTCAAATTTGATGATTTTGTGCAAGTGACTCGAAGTAAAACCATTGAGCGTAAAATTAATGACTATGATACTATCTATTCACTGTGTAGAATGTTGCTGACAAAGACCGAGGCAGGTGACAGAAAAGTCAGGCTCTTGGGTGTGAGTGTTTCCTCTTTTACTGAGCATTTAGATGAAAATGGCTCAGCAAAAAGAGCAATGCAACAGTTAGAATTAGATTTGTCGCACAATTTTCAATAGAGTGAATCGTTATACTCACACCCTATTATTGCTTTTAGTAAAAGCTCTTAACATAGAGAAGGAAGCCTGCATTTTCTAAGATAATGGTTATAGTGATATCGGATAGACAAACATGCAATTAGATTTTACAAAAATGCATGGCTTGGGTAATGACTTTGTTGTTATTGATGCCATCTCTCAACACGTTGAACTGACGCCTGAACAAGTGCAATTTATTGCTGATCGACGTTTTGGTATAGGCTGTGATCAAGTCTTAATTGTTGAACGCTCAGAGACTCAAAGTGTTGATTTTAAATACTGTATTTTTAATGCCGATGGCAGTGAAGTTGAGCAATGTGGAAATGGTGCACGCTGTTTTGCGCGCTTTGTGCGGGGAAAAAATCTAACCACTAAAAATTCTATCATTGTTGAAACTAATGGCGGAACTATTCGTTTGATGATCAACGCTGAGGAAATGGTTACTGTTGATATGGGCAAACCTGCTTTTGAACCAGAACAACTACCATTTGTGCCTACAGCAGGTGATTCTCAAACTAATAATCGTTATACTTTAGAAATAGAGCCAGCGGTGAAAGAAATCAATTCAGTTGAATTTTCTGCGGCTTCTATGGGGAATCCACATATTACGATTAAAGTGGATGATGTGGACACTTACCCCGTCCAACAAATTGGAAACATACTGGAGTCACACCCCAGCTTCCCAAATCGAGTGAATGTCGGCTTTATGCAGATCGTTGATCGGGAGCACATAAGACTTCGGGTTTATGAAAGAGGTTCAGGGGAAACTCTGGCCTGTGGCACAGGGGCTTGTGCAGCTGTTGCCAATGGTATTTCACAGGGTTGGCTGGCCGAACAGGTTGAAGTGGTTTTACCTGCAGGCAGCTTACACATACAATGGCATAAGGGAGAGCACTCTCTGATGATGACTGGCCCAGCCAGTTTTGTTTATGAAGGTCAAATAATACTATGAATTCAAGCAGTGAATTAGAAAAAGATGCAATTAAATTAGATGAAAAAGAAGATGCTTTAAAACATGGAAAAGCAGCCGAAGCAGCAAAAAATGAAGAACAAATCACGGCTGACTATTTATCGGCACATCCTGATTTTTTTAATCAGCATTCCGCCCTGTTAGCGTCTCTAGAGGTTGCCCATGATAGTGGTTCGGCTGTCTCTTTGATTGAACGACAGGTGAGCATTCTTAGAGAACAAAATGCCCAACATAAATCTCAACTGGTTGAATTGGTTGAAATTGCAAAAGATAATGAGCAATCTAATCAAAGAATGCATAAGTTAACTTTGTCTTTGATGAGCTGCGGGGGTGTCGATGCCTGTGAAGTTGCCCTGGATGAAGTTTTATGTGATGATTTCTCTGTGGATGCCATTGCTCTGAAACTATTTGTTGAGCCAATAGAGGATCAACCTGAACACCTTTTCGTAAAAACAGATTCTATTTTAGGTCATGAATTAGACAAACTCCTTAATACTCGTAAGCCCATGTGCGGTTTTTTCAAAAAGTTACCTCTGGATGAATTGTTTGAAGAAAAATCACAATCCATTTCTTCATTGGCAGTGATACCGCTGTTTATTGAGAAGAATAATTGCTTTGGTGCTTTAGTTTTAGGTAGCCATAATGTTCGTCGTTTTAATGCGGAAATGGGGACACTCTTTTTAGAAAGACTGGGTGAAACTTTGAGCTATAAATTAAACCTTTCTATTAAATAGTATGAGTTTCATTCAATTCATATAACGGGTATAAAGAATAGCGACGTTGCGTGCAATGTCTCTACCATTGCATACGAATGGCTATAAATTAGGGTAAACAATGAAAACAATCGTTGATTCATTCATTCATTATCTTAAAGTCGAACGTCAACTTTCTGCAAATACCCTCTCCAGTTACCAGCGTGATTTAACTCAGTTTATTGACTATTTTAGCGAATTAGCTGAAAATTCTAATGTTGAAAAAATGACCTGGCAACAAATTAACAGCCATCAATACCGTGCCTATGTTGCTCGGCAGCATCGAAAAAATTTGTCGGGTAAAACCATTCAGCGACAATTATCCTCATTACGGCGTTTATACGAATACCTGATTAAAGAACAACGGGTTAGCCATAATCCGCTTAAGGGTGTTACAGCACCTAAAAGTGGGCGAAAACTGCCTAAAGCACCCGATATAGAACAGCTCGAACAACTTCTTCATGACGATGACAATGAGCCTCTGCTTCAGAGAGACAGGGCGATGTTTGAACTGTTTTATTCTTCAGGCTTACGTTTATCTGAATTAACCAATATTGATTGTTTCGATCTTAAATTAGCTGACCATCAACTCAGAGTCTTAGGAAAAGGCAATAAAGAGCGGGAATTGCCTATTGGGGAAAAAGCCATTGAGGCACTGAAGACTTGGTTAAAAGTTAGAAGTGAGCTGGCTAAACCAGGTGAACAGGCCGCTTTTGTGTCCCGTTTTGGTACCCGAATCACTCAACGAGGCGTGCAGCAACGGTTGGAAAAAATGGCCATTGATCAGGACTTGCCAATTCATTTGCACCCTCATATGCTACGCCATGCTTTTGCCAGCCACTTGCTAGAATCCAGTGGTGATTTACGAGCAGTGCAAGAGCTTTTGGGGCATGCCGATATTTCCACCACACAAATATACACTCACCTGGACTTTCAACATCTTGCTGAGGTCTATGATAAAGCCCATCCCAGAGCGAGAAAAAAGAAACATTCTTAAAATGAGAGTATATGAAAGGGAGGATATCCTTTCATATCAGTTACTTTGCTTTTCCCGCAAACTGCTTAGCTTCTCAATTACTTTTTCAGAGCGACGAATGTTCTTTTTTGCTATCAAATTATCAGGCTCAAACATCAGCACTTGCTGCCACAGGTTTATTGCATCCTGAAACTCACCGTCAGTATAATTTTTGTTGGCTTTGGACATTAATTTCTTAACAGTATAATTAATGGAACGATTCAGTTCTTGCTTTATTTGGATAAGTTGAATATCGTTTTGACCATTTTCATCAAGTCTTGAAATTAACTGTCGTGTCCTTAAGAAATCGCCCGTGTTATAGCTCTTTTCAATTTCCTGCAGAAGAATAGTTTGTTGTTCTTTTCGGGTTTTTTCTTGAGATTTTTGTTTCTTTATTTTTTTCTTTTTGTAATATTGTCTGGAACGCCCTTTTAGTTGAGCTGCAATGTCTTCACGTTCTTTGTTTGACTCTAATGTAATGGCCTGCTTGATTCTTATTTTTGCCGTTTTGTAATGTTTTTTATCAATGGCTTGTCTCGCAAGCAGGGTAAGCTCTTGAGATAATTGTTTTGCTTCTTTATCTAAACTGTTTATTTGATGTTGTAATGATTCATTCCTTGGATCAGTCTTTAATTTTTCATGATAAACGGGCAAGGTCTCTATCATCCATTGACTGCGTTTGATCATGAGCTTTTGATTGATGGATGTGAGTAATTGTTGTTGCTCTGAAAGAAGGTTTTTTTCTGTTTTTATCAAGTCTCGATTTTTAGAGTCACCAAGAGGATATTTTTCTTTAGCTTGATCGATTAAGTCCAGAGCTTCTGCCCACTGATTTGCTTTAATGAAGGATTTGATTTGTTTATCTATGGACTGTTCGTATTCATTCGCCTGTATGACTAAAGACTTTTTACGTATTTGAAGTGCTTTGTATTGTGGATGAGATTCTTTAACATAAGTCATTGTGTTAAAGGCTTTTCCATATTCATTTTCAGCAGACCAGACGTCAATTTGAGTCAGCAGATCATCTTGCTTTGATGCAACAAAAGCGGTACCACAGCCTGACAAAAAAGAGATAATTAAAATAATGGCAATAAAAGAAGTGTTTAATGGAATCTTGTGTGTGAGTTTTTTATAGTTGATAATGGCATCAAAAATAGGTGACTCTTTATTTTTCATTACTATCATAATTGATTAATTTATCCATGTTTTTAGTTAAATTCAACTGACTTTTATTGGTGCATGTCTTGACTCGATAGAGAATGACTTCTTTTTCATGGCCTCGAATTTTTATACTGTCTTTTCTCTCAAGTTCAAAATATTCTTTAACGCCTCTATAGGCTAACATCGTTTCAGGTATGATAACTTCATTATCTTTTGCATGGCTGGCAATGCGCGATGCCAGGTTGACTGCATCACCAATCACGGTATATTCCATTCTTTGTGTTGAGCCCATATTGCCTGCGAGTACTAGACCGCTATTGGCTGCAATATGGAAGTTGACAGGGGTCATTTTTTGGGATATGCGTTTGCTGTTGATGTTGGAAATGATTTTTTGTATCAATAAAGCACATGAAATGGCTTGATAAGAATGATGCTCGTCTTTGTTAGGTACTCCAAAAACTAACATAATACAATCTCCCATAAATTTATCAACATGTCCCCCATAAATACCAGCCGCCTGAGATAAATATGAAAAATAATGATTTAATAATTGATTTGTTTTTTCGGGTTCCATCGTTTGGGATAGTTCTGTAAAACCAATAATGTCAACAAATAAGACACTGGCTTCAACTTGCTCTCCACCTAAATCAATGCTTTCTAAATTACCAAGAATTTCCTGCGCAACGGTGGGTGATAGATATCGAGAAAAGGCTTTCTCAACAGATTCTTTGTGTAATAAACCATCGGCCATAATGTTAAGGGATTTCATTAACAAGCCAAACTCATCATTTCTACGTTCGTTGAAACGAAATTTATAATCTCCTTTTGAAATGGCCTTGCTGGCACTCACCAGCTCATTGATGGGACGAGATAAACGTTCACCCAGCATAATGGCAAAAATAACACTCAGAGCCATTAAGACAATGGTTGTAAAAATAATGGTATAGAGTGTTTTATTTCGAGCCTGAATAAACAAGGATTGATCGAAGGTGAGTAACACATAGCCAATAGTAACCTCCTGATAATTGACACTGCCAATATAGGATAAATAGGGTAAATTTGAACTGAATATAAAAGTCTGATTGATTGGTTTTGATATTTCTGCATCAGAGGGGCTTGGCAGCCAGGCCAGGGTTGAAATTTCGTTGACTGATTTAGGGAAATTCAGAACGGTTGGAATTAAGCCATGAGAACTTCGTGCTTGTTTTTCATCGGAATAAAAGGCAATTCCTAAGATTTCTGAGTGCTGGGCAATATTCTTAACTAATACATCCAGATCCAGAGTGTCTGATGTTAAGAAACCTTCAGTGGCTGATGCAGACAGTTGATGAATTAAAATTTTGGCATAAGAATGCATTTGCTTTTCAAGTAATTTATTTTGATCATGAATGACCATGCCTCCAAGAATTAACATACCTGACACGATGAGTGCAATCATGGAAAGTGCAAGTTTATGAGCAAATGGAAAACTAACTTTTTGCATTGTGCTCCTTACATAAAGATTTAATATTTCGAATTGCCATTATAGACAAGCCTTCCTGATAGTAAAAAGAGTGGAATTGGCAACAAAATATCCAGTGTAACCTTGATTTTAGTATAAATAAGCCCTATTTCAAAGAATTCTTATGGAACATAAAAGGGTCTACTGCCGTGCATTAGGGATAAACGCCCTAAATAGTCACAAGTGACCATAATGTGTTTTGACTGAAGACTTAATAGAATGAGCAGGAAAAAGACATTGGATCAATATAGAGGGACAACAATCCTTTCAGTACGACGTGGCAACCAGGTGGTGATTGGCGGAGATGGTCAGGTATCGTTGAGTAACACGGTCATGAAAGGAAATGCCCGTAAAGTTCGTCGATTGTTTCACGATAAAGTCATTGCGGGTTTTGCTGGCGGAACTGCAGACGCGTTCACACTTTTTGAACGCTTTGAGGCTAAGCTGGAAAAACACCGTGGCCAACTGGTACGTGCTGCAGTTGAATTAGCCAAAGATTGGCGTACCGAGCAATCATTAAGAAAATTAGAAGCATTATTGGCAGTGGCTGATCAAAATGCATCGCTTATCATTACGGGTAATGGTGATGTCATTGAGCCAGAGGAAGGTCTTATGGCTATCGGTTCAGGCGGTCCCTATGCTCAATCTGCCGCCCGAGCTTTGCTTGATAATACTGAGCTCAGTGCTGAAGAAATTGTAAAAAAAGGCCTCACCATTGCGGGTGATATATGTATTTACACCAATCATAACCACACCATTGAAGTGTTGGATTTAGATAGCCCGACGAGTTGATTGTCTCAAGGGTCATACACAGAACAAAATAGCCTAAACAGGAGTTGATAGAGTCAATGTCTCAAATGACACCAAGAGAAATTGTTCAGGAACTGGATAAACACATCATCGGTCAGGCCGATGCCAAACGGGCAGTCGCTATTGCACTGCGTAATCGCTGGCGTAGAAGCCAGGTGGAAGAGCCTTTATGCAGTGAAATTACACCTAAAAATATATTAATGATTGGCCCAACAGGCGTTGGTAAAACAGAAATTGCCCGGCGATTAGCGAGATTGGCCAATGCCCCTTTCATTAAAATTGAGGCCACCAAATTCACAGAAGTGGGTTATGTGGGTCGCGATGTTGAATCGATTATTCGTGACTTGCTTGATGTGTCCATAAAAATGACTCGTGAACAGGCCATGGAAAAAGTTCAAAATCGTGCCATGGATGCCGCAGAGGAACGTGTTTTGGACATTTTATTGCCACCTGCACGAGGCAATGAGGGCGATGACTGGCAAAAAGATGCTGCTCAAGAAGATGGCTCATCAACACGTCAAAAATTCCGTAAAATGTTACGTGAAGGTAAGCTGGACGACAAAGAAATCGAAATTGAAGTCAGTGCCCCCAGTGTTGGTGTTGAAATTATGGCTCCTCCAGGCATGGAAGAAATGACCAATCAGCTCCAGGGGATGTTTCAGAACTTGGGTAGCAGCGGCAAAACAAAACGTCGTCAAACGCCTGTTAAAGATGCTCTGAAGGTTTTAACCGAAGAAGAAGCTGCCAAATTGGTTAATGATGATGATATTAAGCAGCAAGCGGTGCACAGTGTTGAACAAAACGGTATTGTGTTTCTTGATGAAATCGACAAAATTGCGACACGCAGTAGTGGCGGAGGTGGTCCAGAAGTTTCCCGTGAAGGTGTACAGCGTGATTTACTACCTTTAGTCGAGGGCAGTACGGTATCTACCAAGCATGGTATGATTAAAACCGATCACATATTATTTATCTGTTCAGGTGCTTTTCATGTGTCCAAGCCTTCTGACTTGATTCCTGAATTGCAGGGGCGATTACCGATTCGAGTTGAGCTTAATGCACTGGACGTAAAAGATTTTAGCCGTATTCTGGTTGAGCCTGATGCGTCGCTGACAGAACAATATACGGCACTGATGAAAACAGAGTCACTGGATTTGACCTTTGAAACCAGCGCTGTTGAGCGAATTGCAGAAGTGGCTTTTACTGTGAATGAATCCACTGAAAATATTGGTGCCAGACGTCTGCATACCATTATGGAGCGTTTATTGGAGTCCATTTCCTATGAAGCATCAGATAAACCAGGAGAAAGTCTGGTTATTGATGGTCAATACGTAGATGAGCAGCTAGGTGAATTAGCGATTAATGAAGATTTATCTCGTTATATACTATAGTCTGCTTGCTACTTTGTAAGATGAATTATACCCATGATACGAGTAAAAAAATTAGAGAATAAGATATGTCTGAAAAAAATAAGCCGACACCCACAGAAATTAATTTACATCAGAAATCACACGAATTGGAAATCGCCTTTGATGATGGCAGTCGATTTCACTTTTCCAGTGAATTTCTAAGAGTTCACTCACCTTCTGCGGAAGTCAGAGGCCATGCTCCTGGTGAAGAAACACTTCAGCTTGGCAAAGAAAATGTGAATATTAAAACATTAGAACCTGTAGGGAATTATGCGGTTAAGATTGTTTTTACCGATGGTCATGACAGTGGTATTTTCTCATGGGATCTTTTTCATGAGTACGGTCATAAGCAGGAAAAAATGTGGCAGGATTACTTACAAAAGCTAAAAGATGCAGGCCATGAGCGTCAATTAAACTAGCACCTCAACTCATGAGTCGAGATACTAGGCCTATTAGTCCAGGGTGTTGCTTCAGGCGACAATCTGGCTATGATCCAATAGACTTATTTTTTTCAATGTCTACTGCAGTCACATCACATTCGTACACAAAAATTCATCAATAATGTGATAACGCTGTTTAGGCAGTTTATCAGGCGTATAAATTTTTTGCACCTGAAGCAGTTCTTTCCCAGTCACCAGTTCAGTGGCTATAATCTCAACGACTTCACCATTGTCTATTAACGTTGACATTTTTCATCATACATTTCTGTGGTTGTTAATTAAATATTCAAAACATAAGGTGTTAGTGAGCAATTTTTTGCTCTAAATTGCAGTGCGTACTGTCATTGATCAAGAAAATTTATCTTTTTTGTAATACTGATTGTAAGTAATGTCAGTAATAGTGTATCTTAAAATGCTTATGTATGATCGGTTGAGTTGTAACAGGTCACTGAATTCTTAGAATAGCATGCGCTTCCTGAGGGTTTCATCAATAATTTATCACTTTTTAAAGGAGAGTGTCATGTCGGATTCTGTGGATACCAAACCTCTGAATATGACTGAGCGTCAAACCACTATTGAGGAATTTACTCATTTTTGTCGTGAAGAAAAAGAGCGCCAAATGAATTCGGGTGAAAATTTTGATGAGCAAGCCTTTGAAGAAGCGAAAGAGCTGACATTACGTAAGCTACAAGTTCTAGAAGATGAGGGCTGGGTATGATTATTCATAGTATTGAAGCAAAAAACATCCTTAAGTATGAATCCCTTTCTTTACAGGATGTACCACAAGAGGGTGTGATTGCCATCAGTGGTTTTAATGAATCAGGCAAAAGTACAATTGGTGAAACTATTTGTTTTGCCTTGTTTGGCCGTACATTTTCCATTAATGAAGATGATTTGGATAAAATCATACGCTGGGGTGAAAGTGACTGCAGCGTCACGATACGTTTTAGTAATCATAAGTCTGATAGCACAAGTGATGAACTGTTTGCGATTACTCGAATGCTGGATTGTGATGGTAACCATTCAGCGAAGCTTTATAAAGTTTATAATGAAGAAAACCCTATTGCCCGTGGAATTGAACGAGTAGAAGAAGCACTCTATGAACTCACGTCGGTTGAATTTGATGAATTTATTGAGTCTTTCTATCTGGCGCAAAGAGAAATCACTACACCACATCCTCACAGTTATGCTCTCAAAACGATGGCTGGCATTGCCACCATGGAATATTGTGACAGCGGCATCCATGAAGACATTCAGCAAGATATTGAAGTTGCCGAGGAACTCAGTGGTCGAATTGAGCAAGTGGCAGAAGAAATTGATGAATTAGAAATGGAGGCGGGTCATCTGGATTCACTGACGACCCAACATGATAAAGTTCTTGAAGAAAAAGCAAAAACGGATGAGACTCGTGCTGACTACCAAAATTCAATTGATGAATATATTGAGACAGCCCCTAAGCTCAGTCGCTATGTGAGTAAAAAAGGTAGAGGTTCATTTTGGCGCTTTATTTATTTTATCATTGCAGGGGCTTCATTTGGCTTGTGGTGGATTTTAATGAAAATGCCTGGTGAATCGATTCATAGTCAAGTGACTGAGTTGCTGCAGACCAATCTACCTCAGGTCACGGCTGAGTATTATCCCTACTTACTTTATATCGGTGGTGCGGCCACTCTCTTCTTTCTTTTCTTATGGGCAGCCATTATTAGCCATAAAGGTAATATTGCTCGTTTGAGCATGGCAGGTCAGGACCTTGCAGAAAAAATGGAGGCGCTAAGCGAAGAGTCTCCATCTGCTGAAGGCGTCTTAAACGAAGCCAGAAAACACCAAATTACATTAGTCGCAAGCTCTCAAATGAAAGAGAAACAATTATCTGAAGTGACTCAGTTGGACATCGATGGGCTCACTGAACAGCAGGATCAACAAGCTGAGAATATCGGTAAATTATCGGCTGAATTAGTGGTTGAACGTGAACGAGTGAAACGTGCGGGTGACTTGCAGGAAAAAATTGATGGTTTGCAATCTCAGATTACAGACAAGGAATCCAGAAATCAAACCAGAACTTTGGCAACTGAATTGCTAAGTGGTGCGACTCGACACCTTTCAAAACGCTTTAATCACATCATTCGTGATCATGTGGGTAAAACCTTGCCACTTTTTACTGAAAATCGTTATGAACACCTGCAGATTGATGATGACCTCACGGTGAGAGTTTTTTCCAATGAAAAGCATGACTTTATGGATTTGGATGAAATTTCCAGTGGTACACAGCGTCAAATCATGCTGGCAGTCCGTTTAGCTCTTTCACAGGAAATGGTGAGTCGGAAAGTTCATAGTAAACAGTTTCTCATACTGGATGAACCCTTTGCATTTTTTGATGAAGAACGTACAGAGCGCTCATTATCTGTTTTGCCTGAACTAAGCGATGACCTGCCGCAAATTTGGATCATTGCCCAGTCATTCCCTGAAAATATGAATTTTCAGCACACAATTTATTGTGAGCGAGAAATGGTTTCCAAAGCAGAGTGAGATGGCTAAAGCAATTTTTAGTGATGAATTTTGAATGTTAAATTAACAGAATGATATTACCTATGCTGTAAAGCGGACTTTATTATTAAGGATGGAAGCTAACAGGAAAGCATCCTGGTGTGATTTTTTTGCCAATTCATCGTATAATCTTCAGATCATATCGAGTTTTTATAGCCTTATGGCTACTAAGTAGGAAAATCATGGAAAATCAGAAGCATTCAGAAGAAACCACCCATTTTGGCTATAAAACCGTTAAAACGGGTGACAAAGTTGAAAAAGTTGCAGAAGTGTTTCACTCGGTGGCAAATAAATACGACATGATGAATGATGTGATGTCCATGGGCGTTCATCGGATATGGAAGCGTTTAACGATTGAAAAAAGTGGCGTTCGACGTGGCCACCATGTGCTGGATTTAGCGGGTGGTACGGGTGATTTGACCATAAAATTTTCCAAAATGGTGGGGGAGACGGGTCAGGTTATTTTAAGTGATATTAATGATTCGATGTTAAAAGTGGGCCGTGCCCGTTTACTGGATAAAGGCATTGTCGGTAATGTCGAATATGTTCAGGGCAATGCAGAATGTTTGCCTTTTCCTGATAATAGCTTTGATTGTATAACAATTGCCTTTGGCTTACGCAATGTGACGGATAAAGATGCGGCACTGGCATCCATATTTCGCGTATTAAAGCCAGGTGGGCGCTTGCTGATTTTAGAATTCTCGAAACCCATTGCCCCGGGGCTCAGCCCTCTTTATGATTTTTATTCATTCAACATTTTGCCTTTTATGGGCAAAATGATCGCCAATGATTCTGAAAGCTATCGTTATCTGGCAGAATCCATTCGTATGCACCCTGATCAGGAAACATTAAAAGAGATGATGGGTAATGCAGGTTTTGAACGCTGTGAATACAATAATCTGACGGGTGGAATTGTTGCTCTGCATCGTGGCTTTAAATTCTGAGCTTTAACTTTTTAAGTAAAAAATGAATTTATGAATCAAAAAAAATACGCTGAAGACATCAATCCTCTTCTGATACCGTTATTGGCGGTCATGGAAACCGCCTTAAATCAGTTATTTACCATGGACCCTGAAACCTTTGAACGGCTGGTACGTTTTAAAGGTCGAATTATTGCTTTTCATATTACCGATATGGAGCAGACTCTTTATTTTTTTCCTGATCAGCAAGGCATTCAGATTGTCGGTCATTATGAAGGGGATGCCGATACGGTGATCAGCGGATCCATGATGGCTTTTGCTCGTATGGCGATGGCAGATGAGAAAGCGAAAACAAGTGCTGTTTTTAAGGGTGACATTAGCATTGCTGGAGACATTGCTTTAGGCCAACACTTTCAATCTTTATTCAAACAGTTGGATATTGATTGGGAAGAACATTTGTCACATATTACAGGTGATGTGATTGCTCACTCTCTGGGTAATATGGCACGAGGTTTTTTAGGCTGGGGTAAAGATACCCTGAATTCATTGACGATGGATGCCAGCGAATATGTGCAATATGAAACACGTGATGTGGCATCGGGGCCTGAAGTGAATCATTTTAACCGCCAGATTGATCAAATCCGCAGTGATGTTGATCGAGCAGAAGCGCGAATTAACCGTCTTTTTGAAACTTTAGCCAAGAAGAAGTCCGCCGAGTGAAAAGTATTACCCATTTTTTTCATCTCATGTTTATCAGTCGAGTGCTGCTACGCCATGGATTAGATGAACTGCTTCTGAGTACACACCTTTTTAGACCCATGCGTTTAATTCGATTTTTCTCCCCTTCTTTTTGGTTAAGACACCGAACGCGCCGTCCCCGTGGTGAAAGAATTCGCATGGCATTGGAAGATTTGGGGCCCATTTTTGTTAAATTTGGTCAAATTCTCTCAACTCGAAGAGATCTGCTTCCAGATGACCTGGCTGAAGAACTCGCCAAATTACAAGATCAGGTGCCCCCTTTTCCTGGGGATAAAGCCGTGGCGATCATTGAAGAGTCATTTAAATTACCCATTGATAAAATTTTCAAAGAATTTGATAAAACACCATTGGCATCAGCCTCCATTGCACAGGTGCACAAGGCCACTTTGCTTGATGGTAGAGAAATGGTGGTTAAAGTGGTTCGGCCTGACATCGAAAAAGTCATTCGCCGCGATTTGGCCTTACTGTATGCGATTGCTGATAAAGTAGAACAGTTCTGGTCAGAAGGCAAACGTCTACGTCCTCATGAAGTGGTTGAAGAATTTGATAAAAATATTATTGATGAGTTGGATTTACTTAGAGAAGCAGCCAATGCCTCCGAATTAAGACGTAATTTTAAAGATTCACCTTTGCTGTATATCCCAGAAGTAGACTGGGATCATTGCCGTAAGAAAGTCATGGTTATGGAGCGCATTCATGGTATGCCTGTAACCAATATGAATGAACTAAAAGCACTTGATATTGATTTTAAACGTCTGGCAGAAATGGGCGTCGAAATCTTTTTTACTCAGGTGTTTCGTGATAACTTCTTTCATGCCGATATGCATCCGGGTAATATTTTTGTCTCCAATACTGGACAATACATAGCGATTGATTTTGGAATTATGGGCAGTCTGAGTACGGACGATCAACGTTATCTGGCAGAAAACTTTCTGGCCTTTTTTAATCGTGACTATTATCGAGTTGCGGAACTGCATGTGGAATCAGGTTGGGTCCCACCTGATACCCGAGTCGATGACTTTGAGTCGGCCATTCGTTCAGTCTGTGAGCCTATTTTTGAAAAGCCATTGCATGAGATTTCATTCGGACAACTCTTGCTGCGTTTATTTCAAACGGCACGACGTTTTAATATGGAAGTACAACCACAGCTCGTGTTACTGCAAAAGACATTATTAAATATAGAGGGACTTGGGCGTCAGTTATATCCTCAATTAGATCTCTGGGACACTGCTAAACCGTTTCTGGAAAACTGGATGAAAGAACAATTAGGGGTTCGTTCTTTTGCTAAACAGGTTAAGCATCATGCGCCACTCTGGCTGGAGCAATTACCTGAATTTCCAGGGCAGCTCTTTGATGTGGTTCATCAAGCACGCCATGGTAAGCTGCGCATTAATTACCAAAGTGAAACCCTGAATCGAATTGAGCAAAAAATTGAGCATCAGAGCAAGAATAATATTCAGGCTATTATCAGTGCGTCATTGTTGATTGGGGGGGCTATCCTTTATTCGGGTAATATGGTATTTGAGGCACAGATTGTGGCGGGTGCTGGCGGAATAGGCGCGCTTTGGGCTTATTTCAGGTAGAGGCAAGACATGCCTTGCTTCTACAATAACTCCAAAAAAAATCAAGCGTAAAAAATAAGCTTGTATTGTAAATAAAATACTTAAGTCTGGGAAAACCGAGTTAATCTGCTATTTGCCAGTTAATCACAGGCTGATTTTGTTGCTTTAAAAACTGGTTAATTTGAGAAAAGGGCTTACTACCAAAAAAACCGCGATAGGCGGAAAGTGGTGATGGGTGTGGGGAGCGTAGAACAAAATGGCGATTAGTATCAATGATCGCACCTTTTTTTTGTGCATAAGCGCCCCATAGAACAAAGGCAATTGGGCGAGATTGATTATTCAACTCATTAATGATTGCATCAGTAAAGGTTTCCCAACCTTTAGCCTGATGAGAGTTTGCCTGACCACTTTCAACGGTTAACACACTGTTCAGTAAAAGTACTCCCTGTTCAGCCCAGGATTGCAAATGACCGCTGTGATTTGTGATGCCTAAATCATCATATAATTCTTTATAGATATTAATTAATGATTTAGGGATGGGCTTCACATCAGGTAGCACTGAAAAACATAAGCCATGGGCATGGCCTGGTGTTGGATAAGGATCCTGGCCTAAAATAACAACTTTGACCGCATCGGGTGGTGTGCTATTGAGGGCATTAAACCAGAGGCTGGAATGGGGTAAAATGGCTTTACCTGAATTTTTTTCACTGCGCAAAAAAGATTTTAACTTCGCCATTGACTCTGATTCAAAAGTATTTTGCAGCCGTATTTTCCAGGCATCATCCAATAATATCTCGCTCATAGTTTATCCTTAGGCACCGTTACTGTTCATGAATTACTGATAAAAAGGGTGCGCATAGATTAGCGAGTTTAGTTTAAATTATCCAGTTTAAATGTTGATCAATGTTTTGGCGGGTCTTTTCGATGGCCTCTATCTGCTCTGATGCAACAGCGATACTGCCCTTTTTAGACGGGTAAATAATACCACTGAGTTGCTTGTCATTCAGCATGAATTCATGACTAATTCTCTGGCTTGGTAAAAGTAAGACGGTAACAACACCATTAGATGTTTGCAGTACCATGTGAACGCCCGTATGACCTCCCACAATACAATGACCAAGAAAAGAAACCTGGCCAATAGGACCATTAAGTTTACCACCATAAGAAGCCAGCATAGTGTCTATGCGGGATTTCGGCACACTCATCTGTACATTTAAGGCATGGGTATCATTTTTCACATGCTCAACAACCTGCCGGGCAAGCAAAGCACTGTTCTGTGTTCCAGGGAAAATCAGGTTTAAGCTGAATGCCAAAATTAATGACGCTGCAACACTACCAACTAACCAGTTTCGCCATTGATGGTGTCGTTTTTGAGTCGTATGGTGTTTATGTTGGAAAAGCTGCTGGTTAAGAATAATTCGATCACTTAAGTTCTCAGGTGTTGAAAGTTTGAGGGTATTCTGAATTTGTTGATTGAAAGACTGTTGCTGCTCAACAAATCGACGATTGTTTTGGCTTTGTCGGGTCTTTTTAAGAAACTTTGGATCTTGACTGTTTGGATCAATAACCGCTTTTTTTCGAAACTCAAGATCGTCCACTCTACAAATCCCCCTAACACGACTCTGAAAATTAATGATTGATGCAATTCTTCTGTTAATAAATGAGTGCATTTCCAGTCGCTTGAGGCACCTATATTCTGTTTAGGTGCTTATCCCACTTACTTGTTCTAACTCTTTACACAACTTATGTCTGAGTTGCTCTCTGGCTCTGAATAAACGAGTATTGACTGTATTCAGATTTAAATTTAATGTTTTTGCAATTTCACTGGTTTTAAAACCACCAATGGTTTGCAGAATCAAAGGCTCACGATAATCAACATCCAGTGCAAGAATTGCCTGGTGAAGTTGTTGCTGTTCCAATGATTGCTCAGGGCTGAGGCTTATTTTATCCTCAACAACAACCTCTTCTATATCAACCAGTTCAAACCTTTTTCGTTCAAAACGACGTGCATTTTCTCGGCGTAAAATGGTGATCAGCCAGCTTTTTGCTTTTTTCTCATCTTCCAGTTTGTCTAAGGCTTTCCATGCCCTTAGAAAGGTTTCCTGAACGAGATCATCGGCAATTGAATGATTACTGCAAAGCCAATATGCAAAGCGGTAAAGATCGCTGGAATAGGCTTTGACCAGTGTTTCAAAACGTTTTTGTCTACTTACCTCTTCATAGACCGTGGGTTTGACTATTTTCTTCCCAATTGCTGTTTTTTTTATACTGAACATATTCAAATCCATAGATTTAATGTAAGGCTTTGATTAAAGATGAATGCTATTTAAGTAATAGCTTCAGTTTAAAATAAACACCTATGTATTGATATTTCGGAAAATACCTACTATTTATTTAAAGATTTTACAGTTATTGTACTCATTAATTATCTCAGCTTGACCTGAATAAGGGGTGAACATTGTCCTATTTATTCACTTTAAAGTGAATATAATTTAAAAATGAATAAAAATGAAATTTTTTTATTTCTTCGCAGGTCTAGTAAATTAAGCCAGTCACTGGTAAATTTTACTTAGGTTTTTTCTATTTGAGCGCTATGGTTTTAAAGAAGGATTCAATGAAGGCTTCAATGAAACTATCGTATCAATGGAGATTTACCTGAATGTATTATGAAGAGAGCCAATTTTGGTTTTCTTCTTTTCCATCCAATCATACAAGGAAATTAAAATGGGAAACACTAAAAAAACAGCTATCGTTGGTTTATTCGCTTTAGCTTTTGCAGCTCTAGGTGCAACTGCTCACGCAGGTAAGCCAGGCTTTGAAAAATGCCAGGGTATTGCTAAAGCAGGTATGAATGACTGTGGTACCAGCAAGCATGCTTGTGCTGGTATGGCTAAGACTGATGCTGATCCAGAAGAGTGGGTTTATGTTCCAGAAGGTACATGTGCCAAGATTGCTGGTAATCAAGGTAAAAAATAATAGCTAAGAAATAAGAGTCACATCTTATTGGTTGCTTGAGAAGAGAGCCAGAACAATGCCTGATTCTCTTCTCTTCTACCCTTTATTTTTATGCTTGGTTGTGAAATAAAGTAATTGATAAATACCATAGCTTACACCTTCATTTCTAGTTTAACTGCTACTATCAAGTAGTGTCGTTACTAATAATTCTAAATAACAAGATATAATAAAATGATTAAGAAATTTTTGTTTTCACGAAGCGACATTATGGTCCATGGTTTTGATTTAGTGGTTCGTTTATATTTGCTAAAAGTTTTTTTTCAATCAGGCCTGACTAAAATTCAATCGTGGCAATCCACAATCGACTTATTTGCATATGAGTACTCAGTCCCTTTATTACCACCAGAAGTCGCAGCTTATATGGCTACTGCGGGTGAATTAATTTTACCTGTTTTGATTTTATTTGGTTTGATGACTCGCCCTGCAGCCATTGGTTTATTTATCCTGAATGCAGTTGCTGCTTACGCATATGCACTGACTGATTTCTATAATTTTACAGGCATGCTCGATCACATCTTATGGGGCGCAATGATTCTGGTTTATGTGCTTTATGGACCAAGTCCTTTATCCATTGATAATTTATTATCAAAAAAATCCGCAGATTCTTAAACTGAAATTGGATAAGCGATTAGGGAAGTGGTACTTTTATTTCCTTATTGCCATATTGATGTACACTGTCATGTCCCCTTACAATAACGTGTTTTAAGTGGCCTGGCAGGGTGACACTCAATGAGCGTGTAAATGGCTGTTCATTAACATGAGGGTGATGCAGCGTCCGGGTTGCTAATAAGTTGCCTTCAAGATCTAAAACCTCCCACCGATTTGCATAGTGTTCCCAGCCCGCATCATCGTGTCGCAATGTGACATCAAAACGATATTGATTCTTTCCCTGAGCTTTTATGCTGACATCGACCACTTCAACAGAGTTTGAAAATGCCTTTGATGTAAAAGTGCTGATGACTAAAGCAAGCAATAAAAAGCTGAAAAAATGATGTTTCATGTACTCTTTCCTCAAAAATTAGAATATTATTGTGTGAGTCTTGGTATTATATTTTCTTCTTCTTTCATAAGAAAGACGACTAGTCCTTAAATCCTGAAAATAACAAAAAAAGGAAAACATTAAATGCGTTGTCATGAAGTAGATTACAAAATTATTGGTCACGATATGCAGATGGTTGAAGTCGAACTTGATCCCGATGAAACCGTCATAGCAGAAGCAGGTGCTATGAATTACATGGAAGATGGGATCAGTTTTGATACCAAAATGGGAGATGGTTCAGAACCAGATTCAGGTTTTATGGGGCAGCTTTTTAGTGCAGGCAAGCGTATGATTACGGGTGAATCACTGTTTATGACGCATTTTACGAATCAAGGTGCTGGTAAGAAACATGTTGCTTTTTCTGCGCCATTTCCAGGCAGTATTATTGCTGTTGACATGAATCAAAAAGGAGGGGAAATCATTTGCCAGAAAGACTCCTTTTTAGCGGCTGCTCTGGGCACAAAAATTGATATTGCCTTCAGCAAAAAACTGGGCAGAGGCTTTTTTGGCGGTGAAGGTTTTATTTTGGAAAAGCTACAAGGTGATGGCATGGCCTTTATCCATGCAGGTGGTACCGTGGTTGAAAAACGGCTGAATAATGAAACTTTGCGCCTGGATACAGGCTGTCTTGTGGCTTTCAGCAGTGGCATTGATTATGATATAGAAATGGCCAAGGGTTTGAAAAGCATGTTCTTTGGTGGCGAAGGCCTGTTCTTGGCAACTCTCAAGGGCACTGGGACCGTGTGGATTCAAAGTTTGCCCTTTTCACGGCTTGCCGATAGAATTATAGAACAAGCACCTTCTCATGGTGGCAGTTCGCAAGGTGAAGGTTCCGTACTCGGTGGTTTCGGCCGCTTGATCGATTAAACAAAGAAGGTAAGGTATATTTTGGATAGTGGTATTACATCAGTTGCAGTCCTATTAGTCTCAATCGTTTTTTACTTTGTGTTTATCTGGTATGTTAGAAAATGGATGATTAAACAAGAAGTGCCATGCGTCTGGAGAAGCCTGTTTCTAGCCCTCTTTTTAGCCCCGGGCTTATTGCTCTATGGTGAACATGCAGGCATTCCATTACCGTCATTTGCCTGGATGTCAGCAGCCAGTAATGCTTATAATTGCATTGAAAAGTCTCTATTTTGTTCGATTAAATTAAATTTGTATATTTCAGTCTTACCTTTCTTCGCGACTTGGGTCTTTGCCTACATGATGTGCAAAGGACCTGTAAAAGGTAATGTTGAATGATAAGTTATCTCTTCAGGTAGTTTCTGTATTTGTTTTCAAGTTTTTCCAGTTTGGGAGAGATGACTGCCTGACAATAGCGGTTGCCTGGGTTGAGCTGGAAATAATTCTGGTGGTAATCCTCGGCTTTATAGAATATATCCAGTGGTTTGAGCTCTGTGACAATTGGATTGGGCCATTCGCCGCTGGTGTTCAGTTCCTGGATGTATTTTTCTGCTTCTAATTGTTGGCTCGGTGTGTGATAGAGGATTGTTGAACGGTATTGTGTCCCTGTGTCGGCACCTTGTCGATTGAGAGTAGTTGGATCATGGATGGTGAAAAATACCTTTAATAATTCAGCAAAACTGATAATATCCGCGTCAAAAGTGATTTGAATGACTTCGGCATGACCAGTGGTTCCAGTACAAATTTGTTCATAAGTAGGGTTTTTAATGTCACCATCGGCATAGCCTGAAACCACGTCACTGACACCATTGAGCTTATTAAGTGTTGCCTCGACACACCAAAAACATCCGCCGCCAAGCGTTACTGATTCAATTGACATGATTTACTTCCTGAGTTGTTAGATTATTTTTATATTGTATGTAGAGATGATGCATGCAATTTTTCTACTGAGTCACGGCTTCAGAAGAAGAATAGGTAATTGTCTGATTACGGCCGCTTTCTTTGGCATGATATAAAGCAGTATCAGCCTGATTGAACATGTGTTCAAAGTTAGAATGACTATCGGCGCAAGCAACACCAATACTGATCGTTACTTTCAATCCTTCAATTAAATGTTGCTCAATATGAGTTCTAAGCAGCTCTGCTTTCTCAATGGCATCTTTATTGGTTGAGTTAGCCATAATGACAACAAACTCTTCGCCACCATAGCGTGCGATTAAATCTTCTGAACGAAAGTTAGTGGTGATCAGCTGGCCAAACTTTCTGAGGACATCATCTCCTTTACTATGACCATAATTATCGTTAATGTGTTTAAAATGATCAATATCCAGAACCAGCAAGCTTAATGGCGTTGAATGTCTCATGGAATGGCTGAAATATTTAGGTAATAGTTGCACCAGTGAATGGCGATTATAGAGTCCTGTGAGTTGGTCAGTCATGGCAAGTTGAAACAATTGTTCTTGCTGCATTTTTACCTGATCAAATAATTGTTTTGTGGTGACCAGATTACTGAGTCGTGCAACTAATTCTTCTTTAACAATGGGCTTTACAATGTAGTCATTAGCGCCCATGTTTAATAATTCAATGCGGCGAGTGACATCATCAAAGCCTGAAATAACCAAAATAGGCAGTTTGGAACGATCAGGAATGATTTTTCGTATTTCACGAACAAAGCCCATACCGCTCAGAGTACCCTCAACCAATAAGTCTGTGATGACAATATCAAATTCAATATGGGACTCTTTAAATTTCTCTAACGCTTCAGAAGCACTGAAAAAGTGTTCAACCGTCATTTTCATTGATTCCATCTGTCGCTTCATCATTGTGGCGACCGTTTTACTGTCTTCAATAAATAACACTTGGGCATTAATTTCATTTTTCTTTGTTTGAATGGAGTGTTTCAAATCTTTAGAAAGTGCATTGATGTCTGAGCGGTTGTAAATTTCTGTGACACCGGCATAGTAGGCATGATCAAATGAATGATCAATCTGATTTGAGGTCAATAAAATAACAGGCACATCTTTTGTTTTGGGAGTGGTTCGAATCAATTGCGCCAGCTTAATGCCATCCAGACCGCATGGCAGGTGGTAGGCTGTACATACAAAGTCCATTGTCTCATTATCAAGTGCTTCAATTGCTTCATCGCAATTGCTGGCGATGCGAACAACCAGACCTTCATTATTGAAGATTTGCGAAACCATTATTTGATGGAAGCGTGAGCTCTCAACGACAAGTACTTTCATAACGTTCTCAGTATCGTAGAAGATTGGATTAATGCTTATGATTGTTCTAATTGAAACAATTATGGTTGCGGTAATATTGTAGCATTGACCGCATTAAAAAAGGCTGGCTGTACTATATCGACATAATGACTGTCCATAAATAGGATTTATATGACTTTAAGTGTAGGTAACTACTTACAATTACCTCGTTAGGCTGAGAACTTATTCTAGGACATGCCCTGTAAATTCTATTGCATTGTTACTGTTGTTTGCCTATCATATTGAAAATATTGAATAAATACAAATGCATTGCTCGCTCATGATGAATTGATTTTAAATGTGTGAAGCAGTGCTCATGCAGGAAAATAATCCCCTTTTCTATTCAGTATCAATAAAAGAGATACGAAGTTAATGCCATTTAAAACAATACACTCTGAATCCAATTTCGATTCGAATTCTGCTTTTAAACAAAGTCCTTTTCATTGTGACAATGAGACTGCTTATCGGCAATGGAAAGAAAATAAACTCTCCAACTATCCTCAGTGCATTGAAGATTTAATGGTTCCGTTGAATGATCCAAAAAACCTGAGTGCACATGAAGTCCAGCAATTAAAGGGACTTTTATTAAAAACAAATATGGTCATTTATGCGATTGATGGTGAGGCCGTTGAGGATAAATCCATTCCTGAACAAATCGGTTTGCAATTAGGCATTCAATCACTGGATAAAAATGAATGTGCTGATGAAGACGGCTTTACCTCAATCCAGGTCGTTGATGATGGCCTGCATGCTATTTACATTCCTTATAGTGAAAAAGGGATCAACTGGCATACTGATGGTTACTATAATCGCCTGTCAGAACAGATTTATAGTATGATTTTGCATTGTATTCGCCCCTCCCAGGAAGGTGGTGAAAATCAGCTTTGGGATCCTGATATTATTTATATGATGCTCAGAGATGAAAATGTGGATTATATACGGGCATTGATGGCCGCTGATGCGATGACAATTCCAAAAAATGTTCTTAATGGTGAGCTTGTCCGGCCTGATCGCAGTGGACCTGTTTTTATGATCACCGAAGAAGGGCGGTTGCACATGCGTTATACTGCCAGAGCACGAAATGTGATTTGGAAGGAGGATGAGCTGACGCAAAAAGCCCAGAAAACCCTACGTGAGATATTGAATAGCGAATCCAGTTATAAATTTCAAGGGGCTCTGAAAGCAGGACAAGGCTTGCTTTGTAACAATACTTTGCATACTCGAACGGCTTTTATAGATGACAAACATAAGCCAAGATTACTGTATCGGGGGCGCTACTTCGATAAAATCCAGTTACTTTGATGGTTTCTTCATATTAACCCAGTAGAGGCAAGGCATGCTTTGTTTCTACCACTTAGCAGTGGTATAAAATTTTTCCAGACGACGAATTTTGCCGCTTGCTTCTGCATACGCTTCAGGACTCAGGTTTTCTTTGCTGACTTCACAATGGGCATAAACATCGGTTTGTCTGGCTTGTAAATTATCTTCTGCTTTGAGTACCTTGCGCATCACAATACTGGTTTGCACACATTCTTCAATACTTGTGTATTCTTTTTCCATCAGGTGTTGAAACTCAGTGTCAGAACCATTGCTAATGCCAGAAATGACTAAAAATAAAATGACTTTCATTAGCATTGTTCCCAGGGCAAATTATGGTAACGCCAGCCACCTTGAGTGCTGCGTTGATGCTTTTCATCTAACTCACCTTCAAAACCTTCATCAATATTAAAGACATTGCTCAGGCCAGAATCAAGAAGCAGTTGACCTGCTTCCAATGAGCGATTACCACTGCGACAGATTAAAACGATATTGGGGTGTTGGGCATCTTCTCCACACACTCCTCCCAGGACCAGCTTGCGTATTTCAGTGACAAAGTTAGGATTGATATCCCAATCTGGCTCATCAATCCAGGCAATATGTATAGCCCCTTGAGGATGACCCACAAATAGGAACTCCATAGAAGATCGGACATCAATTAAAAGACAATTAGGATGATCGCTCATCATTTGAGAGGCTTCATTCGGTGAAATAGAAACTGGGGCTGGTTTATTCATAGCATTATTTATCTCTTCTACTGGACGCTTTATTTTCACTTAAAGACTCACACCTTGTGATTATGGATAATATAGAAGTATTATAGGTAACTTTCATAGAAACTGATATAAAACCATGGGAAATAAAGATGGTCGGCAGGCGTAAAGATAAAAAGAAAAAAATGGATACAGGTAAGTTGGATGCTCTTGTTAAAAAAGCTCACACCGATGTGGGTGAACGAGAAAAAGGTTATCGTGAACAATCATTGAAAATACACCCATGGGTTTGTGGGCGCTGTGGTAAAGCATTCACCAGAGAAAACCTACAATTATTGACGGTGCATCATATTGATCATAATCATAATAATAATCCCCCTGACGGCAGCAATTGGGAAAATCTATGCATCTATTGCCATGATAATGAACACCAGAAAATGAATGAGTTTGAGGCCTATGGCGACGTAAATGCAGATGCAGATGCACAAACGGAAGCAGCAACTCATAATCCATTTGCTGATCTGAAATCATTGATCAATAAAGATTAAGTAAGTTTCAGGCACAGTATTAGCGATTAAAATTTGTCTGAGGTAAAATATGTCCCTATTTTAAGCGGCTAAAAAGCAAGGGATGTGGTTATGAGTAAAGAAGAAGAGGCTTACCCGGCTCCACGGCGTGTCAGTTTTGCTGAACATGAAGAACGCCTGCCTTGGTTAAGCACGCTTATGGATGCCTATATGGTGACTGACCAAGGCATTACTGAATCTATCAAACGTGAAGAAAAACAAGGCAAAAAATTAGCCTGTGCCCGAGGGTGTGCCAGCTGTTGCAAATCTCATGAGACAATTCCTGTTTATCCTCTGGAATTAATGGGGATGTCATGGTATGCGACTGAGATTATTGATGGAGAACTTCGAGAAAAGCTAAAAACACAATTAAGAAATTTGGACACTTTTCAATCATGCCCTTTTTTAATTGATAATGCCTGCTCTATACATGCTGTCAGACCCATGGCCTGCCGTAGTTTTAACGTATTTAATAAACAATGTGCCGAAGGTGAAGATGCCTACTATTCTCGACGTGAGGATGTGTTGACACCCATAAAAAAATACAATGATGAAGCCTTTAATATTATGCTGCCTTTTTATGGCGTTAAAAATAAAACAGAACGGCGAAAAATGATAAAAACAGGTGGTATGCACCAGATGGCAAAAGTGATGCGTGAGTTAAACTGGTCTTCACTGGCAGATAAGATGGATGCCTTTGAGAAATAATTATAAGCTCATATTTCAAAGCACACTGATTTCATACAAGCGTGCTTGCATACCACCAGTGCTTCATACAGCCAGTGCTTAGTGCATCAAAGACAAATGACCCGCCCTACCAGTACTCGGTCTTAATTGGATCGCCCAAATCTGCATTAATAAGACGCTGTCTTACCTCTAATAGTCTTTCAATTAAAGCAGGCTCAGATTTTTCATAAGCCTCAGCATCAGGCACTCTTCGTACCACCACACCTAATAATTCAGTAATTGCATTACCAATTGAATTTTGGCTGATGGTCACAATGAGTTTGCCTTGCTCATTGCGATAAATTAGTTGTTTAAACGCAGGCTGCCAGCGAATAGAGTTTGCATATTTTGCATCATGAACACACATATCACGTACTTTTTTAGCACTGGCCAGGAAGTCATTGTTGAATAATAAAGTATCTTCAATCTGATCTGGGAAATAAGTTTTTGGTGGAATAGGTGCATTGCGTGTTGAAACCTGACTGAAAAAGGTCCGATAAAAATCCAGAAAACCTTTTAGAATTAAATCATATTCTTTCCAGAAGTGGGTGCTTTTAAGCATATCAACACCACCCTGAATTTCCCAACTGGGCAAGCCTTGGGGATAGCCTGTTAGAGATAATTGTGAGGCTTTTCCTTCAATTGGCTTGAGGATCTGTAAATCCAGAGATTCAAAAAACAGGCGGTAAACATGGCGCATATGAGCCTGAAATAAACTATTTTGGCCACCATCGGTTAAGTTGGGGTTCTTCGGATCAGCATTTTCAGCATCGCGTAACTGATCCATATTAAAGACAATAAAATGGTTATGCAGCATGCGAATACTGGGCACACCAGGAGCGGTTAGTGGCCAGGTGGCATCCAGACTGGCTTCTCCAGCTAAAACCAGTGCATCTTCAGGATCAGGGTATTTTTCCAGCATGTATTCAATCATGATTTGATTCATGCGGTTCCAGACCGTTTTGGTCTGTTCAGGTAATTGGGTTCGACGAACAGGGCGACCTAGAGGATTAAGAATACACTCCGAGGAATTGAAAATAATTGAAGTATCAAATTCATTACTATGCCCTAATGCTTTTCGGTACATTAATAGGTGTTCAGGATTGCGCAAGAGGCCGTTATTTTGTGTTAAATCCTGGAGATTTTCAGTGCTATTAAAAAACTCATTAGGCTTCATGCCTTCGGGAACATCCAGTGGAATAGGACGAAACGGGGTGATAATTTCTTTTGGGCCAGCCTTCATAAATTTTCCTTGAACAAATAACGAAACGACTATATTACCATCGTCTTATGATTTATGTCTTGATGTTTGTCATAAAACATCATGGCATTCTGTTCAAAATTAGAAGTGCAGCTGGGTAAATAAAGTGGGTTTAATCCATGAAGATCTACTTTTGTTCCAATTGTTTCAGTTTATCTTGTGCGTTTGAAATATTTTTTTCAATCGTGGCTGATAAATTAGTCGGATCAAATTTGGGTACATAGTCATCAGCACCGACATTTCTACCCAGGTTTTGATTTGAGTCAGCGGATAGAGATGAATGCATGATGACAGGTATTCCATTAAAGCGAATGTCGGCTTTGATTTTTTTGGTTAATACAAAGCCATCCATTTCAGGCATTTCAACATCCGTTAAAATGAGTTGTATGAAATGGGAAACAGGCTTTTGGCTTGTTTCTGCACGTTGAGCGATCTCTTTGAGTTTTTCCCATGCTTCGAGGCCATTATTGGCACTGACATGGGTAAAACCCATGTGATCTAAGGTGCGTGAAATTTGTTTTCTGGCCACCAGAGAATCATCAGCAAAGAAAATGGTGACTTCGCGGTTTTCAGAAGCTTCATTGTCATGAAACCAGGAGTCTTTTGTGACGTCCTGAGTTGTGTCTGCCAATACTTTTTCAACATCCATTATCATCACGATGCGATTATCTTCCAGCTCTGTGACAGCAGTGACAACGCCTCCCATTTGCTCAGATAACATTTCAGGCGGTGTTTTGACCACATTCCAGTCAAGACGCAGAATAGTATCAACAGAATGAACCATGTAGCCTTGCATCATATTGTTATATTCAGTCACAATCATGATTTGTGGCGGCTCATCAATTTGTAGACCACAAAATTTGGCTAAATTGACGACAGGAATCAGGTGTCCCCGTAGACTGATCATACCCTCAACAGACGGAGGCATGTCAGGTGCCTGAGTGATGTCGGGTATGGACATCACTTCTCGTACTTTGAAGACATTGATACCGAACACTTCTTCTCGACCCGTATTGGAATCGTGGCCCAGACTGAACAATAATAATTCCAGACGATTGGTGCCTGCAAGATTGGTTCGCTCATCAACAGATTGAATAAAATTGGTCATAATTTACTCGAAATTCGTGATTAAAAAGACAATTAATAGGGCATTTAAGTGATTAAATCTCACTTGCATTAATTTTTATATCGGCAATGGGATAAATTTATTTAGTTTGTCAATATAATGTGACTGTTAAACGAGTATAGTAGAAAGTGACCATTATTCCATAAGCTAAGAGTCACTTTAGTCATTTTGTTAAGCGATAAGGGGGATAAGCTGTGTGAGAACTGATTTATCGAGGTGTTTTTCTAATGTGTCTGCCAATAAATCAATTCCCTGCTCTTGAAGTTCTCGATAATCATATTGGTGTTGAATGCTTAAACCTGCCCATTTAAGAAAATGCCGGCAGGCCTGGGGATGGTCGAAGAGGCCATGTAAATATGTGGCCATTATTTGGCCATCCTCAGAGAGGCTACCATCGAACTGGTTTTGAATTTTATCTCCTGTCAACAATAGAAGGGCGGACTGTTGGTTGATGCCTTTTGTAACACCCGCATGAATTTCATAGCCTGTTATCTGAACGGAAGGATCTGCCTGAAAACAACCCTGAACCTGCTTAAGTTGTTTTTCAGTTTCTAAGGTTGTTTCATACTTGAAATATCCCAACCCATGACTGCTGCCAGGTGTACCCTCAAGGCCAAGTGGATCATGAATTTGACTGCCCAGCATCTGTAATCCTCCACAGATACCCAAGAGTTTGCCACCATAACGCAGGTGTTTATTTATGGCACCATCCCAACCATTTTCTCTGAGCCAATGGAGATCAGGACGCACACTTTTAGTGCCTGGAATAATAATTAAATCAGCACTGGGAATGACTTGCCCTTCTCGAATAAAATGCAGTTCAACCTGAGGGTGCAATCGTAAAGCATCAAAATCCGTATGATTTGATATACGTGGCAGCACAGGGACTACGATGATAATTTTATCCATACTGGAAGCTTCATTCTTAAAGTGAGCCTGGTATGAAATGGCATCTTCAGCTTCAATGTGCAGGTTGTGTAAATAAGGCAAGACCCCTATAACAGGTATTTCTGTGGTGTCTTCCAACCATTGATTACCGGGTTCCAATAGAGTGACATCACCACGAAATTTATTGATAATAAACCCTTTAATGCGTTGCTGTTCTGATGGTGATAATAATTTTAAAGTACCGTAAAGATGTGCAAAAACGCCACCCTTATCAATATCAGAAACAATTAAGACAGGGCAATCAACCGCTTCGGCAAATCCCATATTGGCAATATCATGTTCACGCAAATTAATTTCAGCGGGGCTGCCTGCCCCTTCAACAATAATTAAATCATATTGTTGACAAAGACGCTGATGGGATTGCAGAACATAAGACATCGCTTCTTTTTTATAGGCATGATAGGACGTTGCGTCCATTTCTGTCGTTGCTTTGCCATGGATAATTACTTGAGCACCCGTATCTGAATTGGGCTTAAGCAAAATAGGATTCATATCTGTGTGAGGCTCAAGATGACAAGCCTGAGCTTGTACTGCCTGGGCTCTGCCTATTTCTCCACCATCAGGGGTAACGGCACTATTGAGTGCCATATTCTGTGGTTTAAACGGTGCTACACGATACCCCATGCGGTAAAAAAGGCGGCACAAACCAGCAACAAGGACACTTTTACCTGCATCCGATGTGGTACCCTGAATCATCAGGGTGATAGCCTGTTTCTTATTGTTTTGCATGGTAGAATGGATCCGTCATTTTTCATAGCACTTAGAAATCATAGCACCTAGAAATCAAAGTACTTAGAAATCAAAGTACTTAGAAATCAAAGTGCTTAGAAATCAAAGTGCTTAGAAATAGCACTATGAATAAAAAAGTGCTCAGAATAAATAAAAAGTAAAAAGAAAAGCTGATTTCTTTAGAGTTTGATATTAAGAGGTTCAAAATGCTTATTGTACTATTATGCGCCCTGCTTCTCGATCATTATTATGGTGAACCCAATAAATACCATCCACTGATAGGTTTTGGGCTCATTGCGAGCTGGCTTGAAGAACGACTTAATGAAAGTTTGTTAAAAATTCGTTCAGAAAATAATTTTGAGCTCAGTTCAGAATTTATTTCTGAAGCTTCTGACTCGTTTAATCCAGAATCACTGACTTCAAATGATTCTCAGCAGAATCGACTCAATGGCTTTATTGCTACTTTGATTTGTCTTATTCCTGCAGCTTGGCTGACGTATTCAATTATTCCTGATGGCATTTTGGGGTCAATTTTCGAGGTGATTATCCTCTATTTTGCAATTGGACTGAGCAGTTTGAAGCAACACGCTCAGGAAGTATTAAGCCCCTTGCTGAAACATCAACTTGAACAATCTCGCCATGCACTGTCCATGATAGTGAGTCGTGATATACAAGATATGGATGAAGAGGGTATTTGCAGAGCCACGACAGAATCCGTTTTAGAAAATGGTAATGATGCTGTTTTTGCGACCATTTTCTGGTTTATTATCGCTGGAGCACCAGGTGTTGTTATTTATCGATTAGCCAATACTCTTGATGCTATGTGGGGTTATAAAACCGAACGCTTTAACAGCTTTGGTTTCTTTGCTGCAAAACTGGATGATGGTCTTAACTTTATACCTGCACGCTTGACGGCATTAACTTATGCGCTGATGGGCAATTGGAAAAATGCAATGCAATGTTGGTCTCTTCAGGGGGCATTATGGGAGAGTCCAAATTCAGGTGTTGTTATGGCTGCAGGTGCAGGTGCTTTGGATGTGCAATTAGGGGGTGCAGACCGATATCATGGAGAGTATAAAGACCGTTCTGAATTAGGCTGTGGCCAAAAAGCAAAACCTGAAATCATTCATCAGGCTTGTGAGCTGCTGAATCGTTCAACCATTCTCTGGGTGATTGTTATTGGCTTACTCACTGTTCCTGGCTGGCTATAATAAGCAGATATTGTTGGCTTATACGAAAAATTTAACATCTGATGGACAGTCATAAAATAAAAAATTCATCTTTTCAAAAACAGCCCACAGAACAGTTGCCTCAGCATGGTGGTGGTTTAAACGATGCTATAAAACAATATGGCAATGACTTACCGTGCCTTGAAAAAGAATTCTGGCTTGATTTGTCAACAGGGGTTAATCCAAAGAGCTGGCCTGTTCCTGAAATACCAGCCAGTGTTTATAATCGACTGCCAGAGAAAGAGGATGGGCTGATTGAAATAGCACAAACTTATTATAGGGCAAGCAATATCCTTCCTGTTGCAGGTTCCCAGGAAGCAATACAATTGCTGCCTATGATTTTTCAGCAGTACTCCTTATTTCAAAAGAACAATCAAGCAAATACTCAATCGAAAAAACAAGCCAAAGTGGGCATTATCACTCCCTGTTATTCTGAGCATGAATTTCAATGGAAAAAAAATAATTTTTCAGTTGTTCATTTGACGACAGCAACCGTCGATATGGTCATTGATGAGCTGGATGTTCTGGTATTAATTAATCCCAATAATCCAACAGGAGAAGTGATTGAACCCAGCATTATTAAAGGCTGGCAAGCACAACTTAATGATGACAGAAGAAAAAGTAAAGGCTATTTAATTGTTGATGAAGCTTTTATGGATGCGACACCTGAAAATAACATGCCATGCAACAATAACATGCAAAACCTGATTGTCTTACGCTCCGTTGGAAAGTTTTTTGGTCTGGCAGGCATTCGTTGTGGTTTTGTGATTGCTCACCCTTCCGTATTATCTTTGATTGAATATCATCAAGGCCCCTGGTCTGTCAGTGGTCCAACACGTTGGATGATGAAAAAAGCATTTCGGGATAAGCAATGGATCATTGATAACAAAGTCTATCTGAATCAGGCTTCAATGCGATTAGAAAAGTTGTTGAAAAAACACTTGAAGAAGAAGCGAATCGAGTTCTCGATTTCAGGAACCGTATTATTTAAAACAATTTATTTCAATAGTTCAGAATATTTATTTAAACAGTTGGCAAAGCAGGGTGTTTTAGTGCGTTTGTTGGATAAAAGTTGTACCTGTCCATCTTGTACTTCACAATTTAAAACCATTAAAGAACAACATAAGGGAATACGTTTCGGCCTGCCCTCGAATGAAAAGCAATGGTGTCGACTGGAGACGGTTCTTGATAGTATTGACTACGATTTGCCATGTAATCAATATCCGTTAATAAAAAAAATGTCATGAACAATCACAGTTTAATGAAAAAAGTAAACCTTATCATTGTCATTGCAGAATAAAGTTTTTAACTCAATGGATATAAAATCCGCGAATTAATTGCTTATAAGTACAAATTCACAAAAAGGATGATAATAAAAATTTTTACTAAATTTTCCGTAGTAGCCATTTCAAATAGCTAATAATTTGATGGAGTAAATTGTCCCAATTCAACATATAAGAGACAATTAGTCCCTTTTTATAAAGTGACAGCTTACCGATTTAGAGCTGTCATTCTATGTGTCTGTGACCTAGTACTTTCGTCCCATTGCAGCCAGTCGGTATTTTTTAGATACTAACGTCCAACAGTAAAAAGCCGAAATTCAGGAACAATAACTTCACAGGTTTTTTTTGACTTTAGCTTGCTTTTTCAGCTAAAGATAAAAAATTTCAGTGGAAGTTCTGGTTAGAATTATCTTTTATTTGTTTAAATATATTAACAGTATACTCAAATAGCACCTAATCCAATACCATTCTCTCCATCACCTTCATTTTTTTCTCTTTCTATACCTGCCATGCAGGTTTTCCTTTTCTTCCCATTTCAATTCCAGCTCACAGCATTGTTTTGCCGAGCAATTTTCCAAACATCTCAAATAACTTGTGCATCATAAATTTTTTCCAAAAAAAAGCCCATCAATTTCTTGATGAGCTTTATTTAGACATAAAAAAACCGCTAAAAAACAAAATCTTTGCAGGCTCACGTTTTTTCAGGGCATACTAATCACTGCAATCTAAAACCCTAATATGATAATATCAAATTAGGGCAACTTCATTCATATCATGGCTCAGAGGGGCAACCATTGAGGCAGGTTGCCCCTTAGAAAAACTTATACTATATGTCCTAAAAATATACAAGTTAAATTCGTAACTATTTAGTTCTAACGCCCCAGTCTTCGTTTTTTGTTCATTTTTTGCTATGCTAAACAAGATACTACATAAGCAACTTGAGTGTCAAAAATGAACAATACATCTTTTTGTATCAAAAATGCTCGAGTAATGCATACCTACATGATAAAATCATTGACCTGACTGATTATAATAGAAGAGGCAAATTTTGAATATTTTTGCAGTTGATCTATTCTGTGGTGTTGGAGGCTTAACTCATGGCCTTGAGCAAAGCGGGATTGATGTTATTGCTGGTTATGACATTGATGAAAAATGTCGCATTCCGTATGAACGCAATAATAGTGCGAAATTTATAAACCGAAGCATTACGGATTTAACATCAAAAGAATTGGCATCAAAATACCCAAACAAGAGTTTAAAAATTCTTGCGGGCTGCGCACCTTGCCAACCCTTTTCAAAATACACACAAGCTCAACCAAAAGATAGTCGCTGGAGCTTATTAGAAGAATTTGGTCGTCTCGCAAAAGAGGTAAACCCCGAACTTATTACAATGGAGAACGTTCCAGATTTATATAGGCATACAGTATTCACAGATTTTGTGAAAACATTAGAAAAAAATGGATATTATGTATCACACTCTATTGTCTATTGTCCTGATTACGGTATTCCTCAAAGCAGAAAACGACTTGTACTGCTGGCGTCAAAATTTGGAAAGCTTGCACTGATAGAGCCAACACACCAACCAAATGAATATGTAACACTAAAACATACCATTGGAAATTTACCTCAATTAAGAGCAGGAAAATCCCACAAGTCTGACCCGCTACACCGTTCAGCAGGACTATCAGATATAAATATGAGAAGAATAAAAGTATCCAAACAAGGCGGATCATGGAAAGACTGGCCAAATGAGCTATTAACTGCCTGTCACAAAAAAGAAAGCGGCAAAAAATATACAGCAATTTATGGAAGAATGCAGTGGGATAAGCCAAGCCCAACAATTACTACGCAATTTTATAACTATGGTAGTGGAAGACACGGGCACCCGACTCAATCAAGAGCAATTAGCTTAAGGGAGGCTGCGCTACTGCAATCATTTCCAGCAGACTATCAGTTTACCGATGAAAGTAGTTTTTCCATTACAGATATATCAAGAATGATTGGAAACGCGGTTCCCGTTCGTTTAGGTGAAGTAATCGGCCGAAGCTTTTCAAAACATTTAACAGAGTTACAAATCAATTATTGATATTTTTTGTTATCTACGCAATCCATAATATTATCTACTATTTCATATATGTAGTGAATAATTGTACTATACAAATCTTCTAGCTCGGAAATAGTATTAACAGAACCTACACCTGAAAATGTTTTGTTTCCGTGAGCTAAATCATTTCTATTATTTTTCACCTCTTCTAATCGTTCTCCTTTTGCGGTTTTTCTTGCGTCAGTTCTTTCCGTAAACCCGTAGATTTTTGCAATTTTTTTTATTTCGGCTCGAGTAATGTTTCCAGAAAATAGATTTTTTGCATTGAATGTAGCGATATGAAAGTTTATAGATACCCCTCCAGCCGTCTCAGAAACAATATCGTCCAGAGTGATATTATTATTTCGCGCTCGTCGCCATAGCTCTTTTTGTAATTCAGTTCTAACATCATCGTAGCCTTGATTAGACGAAGAAATAGAGTCATGTATAGCAGAAATTGCTTCTCTCATTGTAGATTCAATAAGATTATATAAGAGAAGAAAAACCGTCCCTTTAAGAGTTTTTATTAATAATGGACTCACATCAAATTGTTCACCATTACTATTTGATAGTGTTTCGCCCTCAACAAAATTAATTAATTTAAAATATTCTTCTATTTCTTTTTCTCGATTTCCTAAATCATCAAGCAAGTCATCCATTAGTTATTCCTCACCTAACAACTTATCTCTCACATATTCAATTCGATTTTTAACTTTAACTCGACTATTAGCTCCATCACCAGTTGTTAATATTTTAAATTCTTCCGAAAATAGCCAGTCATCAATACCTTTCACAACTAAGTCAGGATTTTCTCTAAGTGCCAACGCAACACCGACGGAAATGGCTTCAAACCGAACTCGAGGTGTGGTTTTCGATCCTTTTGACTTTCTAAATCCAAAAGGAAAATTATCTTGAACAAAGCTCATTACCGCTGTGAATTCATCAACCATATCTTGATGTGGATTGTTTTGTAGCTCTGAATTTTGTTCAAGATACGAGTCTAGGAAATCCCGAACTGAATGATCAAATGTTTCATAATTTTCTAGATATGCAAAGAATCTCAATACGAACTCCATTGCCTCACCACGTTTTGCTTTAGTAAGACCTAAAGGCGCAGCTTCTGTAAAGGCACGAATATCAGCACATACTTCTAAGACTTGCTTATACAAAGGAGAATTACCATGTTTCGATCCTTTCCTTTTTTCCATATCTTTAAGCTCATCACTCCCTGTATTAATACGCCCCCAAAGATCTCGTCTAGTAGATTCTGTGCAGTCACTCAATTCAATTATTCTAATTGAAATTCGTTTAAATCTCCGTTGTCGAGAACTAGGAAGATCGCTAAACATAAATCCATTTATTTCAGGAACTAATTTTAATCCTTTTAATCTTAGTTCATTTTTTACGAATGCATGTAGTGTTCTTATTCTTTGAGAACCATCGACAATTTCAATTCTTCCATCATGATCGGGATCGTCAGATTTGACATCAGCGATAAATATATAAGGTATAGGAAGGCCAATCATTAAAGATTCGATTAATCTGCTTTGATTTTCAATTAGCCAAACAAAGTCACGCTGATAATCTGGAACAAATAATTCATTTTCATCGGTATCCTTTCCCTCATGGTATTTGTCAACGACCATCTCTACGGTAAATTCCTTTGTATCGTAACTTACCTCTCGTTGATGCTTTCTAATAGCACTTTCAGCCTTTTCCTTAAAAGACTCTATTTGTCCTCTAAGCTCAACTCTCCTTGCATCACTATTTGAAGATGCAAGGTCATTTGTCAGCTCTTCTATTGTTTTATCCATTAGTAACCTCACTGTATGTAAATACTACTACTTAACGAAATGATTAATTGTCAGCTTCTTTTTAATTTTGGAAATTGTATGCTCAGAAAAACCTAGCAGACTTTTTATATAGTTATAGCTTTTTCCATCACATAGAAGCCCTTCAATATCATCATGTAATTTTGGTTTATAGGACGCCACCGATATTTACCAGCATCTTTGGCTTTTTTGAAGCCCCAAGCTTGTCGCTTACGTCTATTGTCAAAGTCTTTTTAAGTAAATCTAAGACACCTATCTCGATTTTTACTGATTTTATAGTTAAATCGTGTGTGAGTCTTCGTTTTTCACTGGGGGGGATTTCAACGGAAACATGATGATTAGAAAAACAAGCTTCCGTATTTCTTTTTTTAACATTATTGCCTATTACAATAAAAATAACACTAATACGATGGTATTTATTTGATATTAAAACGAATTATTGGTAAACAATGGCAAATATCACACTAGAAAAACAAGAATCTTTATATGTTAGATATTTCCGCTTTAGAGGATTTAACTCAAAAGGTGAATTGTCTTTAATAGCAGGTATGTCAAAGTGTACCGAGCGAAATGATTCTTCCCATCTAAAGAAGCCATTTTTTAACTATCTTTACATCAATCCAAAATGGTCGTTATTTGTACAATCCACCCATTTTACGGGACGAAAAATATTAATGATCATAGGTAATAAATGACTGTTTTTTTAAATTTCAAACTTAGAAAAACACATCAAAATTACAAAAATATATAATAACCTCCATTCTAGTAAAGAACTTTATTGTCCAGTTAAAGACTTTATTAATCAGTCACAATCATTAAAAATTCAACCTTAAGCCTAACTCCTTCTCCATTGATGGAATTTTTTTAACCATTGAAGGATTTTTTCTGGTTTATGGGCTTGTTTCCATTGACCCGCGACATATTTATTAGCTTCGGCAAGAGTCGGGTAAATGTGGATGGTGCCCAGAATTTTGTTGAGGCCAATGCCATGGCGCATGGCCATGACGTATTCTGCAATTAAATCACCTGCATGCTCGCCAACAATGGTCACGCCCAGGATCTTATCTTTACCTGGTACGGTTAATACTTTAATAAACCCATGTGCTTCTTCGTCAGCAATGGCTCTGTCCAGATCATCAATATCAAACTGACTGACTTCATAGGCAATATTCTGTTCCTTTGCTTCCAGTTCATTTAAGCCCACACGAGCGACTTCAGGATCAGTAAACGTCGCCCATGGAATGACAGAATAATCCACTTTGAATGCTTTAAATCCTCTAAAAAGACCATTAACAGAAGCATACCAGGCCTGATGAGCCGCCGTATGGGTAAACTGATAAGGGCCAGCAACATCGCCACAGGCATAAATATTGGGGTACTTAGTTTGTAAGTATTCATTGACTTCAATGGTTTTTTTCGCAGTCAATGGAATATCCAGATTTTCTAAGCCAAAGCCGCTGACATTGGCTGAGCGACCTAAAGCAATGAGTACTTCATCAAAAACAATTGAAACTGTTTCACCATCTTTGTTGGTGCAAATCAGTGTTTTATTACCATCAATGATTTCAAATCGTTGTGCCTGATGATTTAAACAGACGTCAATACCTCCTTGTCTGAATTTGTTTTGAACAATTTCTGAAACCTCAGGATCTTCACGCTTCATTAAGCGCCCATTACGTTCAACCTGAGTGACTTGACTGCCCAGACGAGCAAAGCTTTGAGCCAGTTCACAACCAATGGCACCACCACCGAGAACTAAGAAGCGAGGCGGTAAATAGTCTAAATCCCAAAGAGTATCAGAGCTTAAATAACCGACTTCTTCCAATCCTTCTAAGGGGGGAATAAATGGTCGGGCACCCGTTGCAATCACAATGTTTTTAGTGGTTAGTGTTTTGCCATTGATGTTAACGGTAAAGGGAGAAGTAATTCTGGCTTCTCCCTGAAGACACTCAACACCGAGTTTTGTGTAGCGTTCAACAGAGTCATGAGGTTCAACCTGATGAATGACTCGTTGGATGCGTTGCATGATTTCTTTAAACTCAAACTGGGTCTCGGTTTCTTGAAACCCAAATTCTTTAGCACGAGCAATGTGAGATTTAAACTTAGCAGAGCGGATCAAAGCCTTCGATGGGACACAGCCTGTATTGAGACAGTCTCCACCCATTTTATGTTTTTCAATTAAGGTGACTTGAGCCTTAACTGCGGCGGCAATGTAAGAGGTCACCAGGCCAGCAGCACCTGCTCCAATGACCACCATATTTCGGTCAAATGATTGGGGTTTTTTGTAGCCTTTGTATACCTGATTGGCCTTTAATAGTGTGAGGATTTTTTTGGCAATCAGAGGAAAAATGCCTAATAAAGTAAAAGAAATGATTAATGGCAGAGATAAAATGCCTGAAACTGATTCTAACTGCCCAAGTTGAGTACCTGCGTTAACATAAACTGCAGTGCCTGCCAGCATACCTAACTGACTGACCCAATAGAATGTCCGTGTCTTAATTGGCGTGAGTGCCATTACCAGGTTGATCATAAAAAATGGGAAGGCAGGTACTAATCGTAAAGTGAATAAATAAAAAGCCCCTTCTTTTTCAACACCAGCATTGATTCGTTCAAGATGGCTACCAAAGCGGTTTTGCACACTATCCCGCAGTAAAAACCGAGAAGCGAGAAAGGCCAGTGTGGCGCCAATAGTGCTGGCGAAGGAAATCAGAATCAGTCCCCAAACAAAACCAAAAACGGCACCGCCCATTAAAGTGAGCAAGGTGGCACCAGGTACAGACAAGGCAACTGAAATGACATAAAGAATAAAAAATCCCAGAGAAGCAGCTACAGGGTTCGCTTGATAGTAATTATTAAGCAAGAGCTGGTTTTCTTTTAAATATGAAAAACTGAGATATTGGGATAAATCAAAAGCAAAAAAAGTAATGATGGCAGATGCAATCAGAGCAAGGACTACTAATTTTTGAAGAGAAGCTTTCTTTAAGGGCATGTCGTTTTTTCTCGTTTCAGGTTATAGCAAGGCGGCCTGAATGATAATTTTTATTGTTGCAGAGAATTTTAACGACTATTATGGATGAAATATAGCGGTATTACTACAGCTCTAAGTTACGGTAATTACTTATCTTTTTTCAATAGTTTTTTATCAAAAGCGGGTGCGTTTCTATCCACATCTTGTGCTTTTTTGTCTGTCACCCAATTAATGATACGGCCATCTGGGTTGTCAGCTTGAACCTGATCGCAGGTATTGAGACATTGACCACATTGTGTGCAGGTAAATTTTGCACGCTTAATGCTGCGAGTGTGCAGGCGCATGGGACAGGCTCGGTCACATTCCCGATCACAGGACTGACAGGAATGTGCTCGGGACTTATCAAAGCTGACCACCATTGCTTTACTATTGCCCATCCAGATCAAGCTTTGAAAGACGCCAACGGCACAGCCAAACTTACAAAATAGATGACGGGCAAAAAAGAAATCCAGAGTAAAGATTGTCGTTGCAACCAATAAAAATCGAGTTGAGCCAGCGCCCAGTTCAAAATGCAGCAAGTCAGGGATCAGTTCTTTGGGGGGCAGTAAGTAACTGAGCAAACTAAAAGCCCAGACGAAGGCCATTAATGCACATGAAAAAAAGACCAGCATCCAGGGTAAGACTCCCCGGGTTTTCTTGCTGGCTTTTTCCCAAATGGTGACACGATTGAGATACTTAAGCATCATGTCATTAAAGATTTCAACAATTGAAAAATGAGGGCAAAGCCAGCCGCAGTAAATACGCCCCATTTTCCAGATAATAATGGCAATAATCACAATAAAACTGAGCACGGGAAGAAAAGCGTGTGTGAGCAGAGTGATTGCAGCAGATGTGGCATCGCCTTGTCCTTGTTGAAAGGATTCCAGTCCTAAAGTCCAGGGCTGGCCAAAAATTATAAAATGTCCCAGTGTGAGATCAAGTCGAAAAATATCCAGAAAAGGAGCAAAAATAAACAGTAAAAAAAAGCTGGTGCGAGTCAGCATTCGAATTTTTTCACGTCTGGGTTTAGGTTGAGCGTTTATCATTCAGAGTCGTTTTTTTAGTGCTTTATTGATATCAATAATTGTTATTTAAATTATGAACAAGTAAAAAGGCAAATCTGTATAAGAGTAATATTTATCATTTTATTAATAGGATCTAACGTATATAAGACTAGTTTATAATGTTCAGACTTGCATTATTTTAAATCAAGATTCTTTAATCAACAATATCTGAGCGAGTGCTTTCAATGAATGCCAAAACATCACCTTGCTCTGTATCGGGTACCTTGAAAAAATTTAATGTCTCTTGTATATGGCCAATAAAAACTAACCAATCACTGTGAGTGATCCCCATTCCACGATGAGATGTCTTATTATCTCGGCCCGTATAGGGCATTGGACCGCCCGCATTGGCACAAAGATAATCGATAAGAAGCTGTTTTTCTCGATTGATGCCATCTTCGCCTCGATTGTCCCAAAATCGACTCAGCTGTTTATCAGACATAAGGCGTGATATGAGCTCATTGACCACCGCTGAAATGGCATCATATCCACCCAGGCGAGAATAAAGAGTATTGTTCGTTGTCATGATGGGCTCCAGAAATGTTGTTTTGAATACTGGGCAACAGTATAACGTTCAAGAGAAATATCGTTGTGATAGGAGAGTGGTTTATTTGTGATATTTTTGTGACAAGACGATAGTCATTTGGGACTGATGAGCATGTAGCCAATACCAGAGATTGTTTTTATATTTATATTGGGGAGCTTATTCCGAAGGCGGCGTAATAATGAGCGTAAAGAGGATTCCCCTACAATGACATTTTCCCATATGTGTTTTTCAATCGTGACATATTGCGTGGGCTTGTCACGGTTAATGATTAATATTTCTAAAAGTTGTAATTCTTTCTTAGTTAATAAAATGGGTTTACCATTTTGAGTCAGGGTGAGAAGAGAGTGATTAAACTCATAATTTGAACCCAACAAACTATTTTTATCCAGGACTAATAAGCGCTCCTTATATCGGCACAGTTCTTTTTCAATTTGCTCGTGTTTAATATTGTTTTGGTAAGCTTGTATTAAATTACCACAGCTGATTAGAAAGGGCTGCAATGATTCAGCCAGAGATTTATGGTATGCATTTTTTTTATTTGCCAGGCCAACCATACCCAATAATTTTCCACCACCATAAAAGGGGATGCCCATAAAAGCATTGAGTGGTGGGTGGCCTTTGGGTAACCCATAGCGGCGAGGGTCTATCGAAGGTGTGTTTGAAATAACGAGCTGCCCCGTTTTTAAGACAGAGCCATAGAGTGAATCAATTTTAGAAAAGATCATGCCTTTGCGTTTTGTTTTTTCATAAAGGCTTTTTGTTTGTTGACTCCAGGCAATATTGGTTGTTGCATAACTTTTAATATAGGGGGTCTTTTCATCCGTATAAAAAACTTCACCAATGAATCCATACTCGCTGTCTGTGATTTCAAGTAATACTTCCAGAAGACCATTAAATAAAATATAGGGATCAGTTTCTGTAATATAATGTGAAAGCACATTGGTGATTGCATTGAGTAATAATTTTTCAGGTATTTTTTGCTCAGCTTGATTCATAGTTAAAGGTGACTTGAGATGCAAATATTGATGTAATGGTTGGGTAGATATTTAAACGATACAAAGGACTGTGTATTTTAATATCAACAGATTACAGTAGCTTGAGTGAGTTTGCATTATTTCATATCAAGACTTTTTTCTAAAATGCAGGCTCTTGATACTGAACAAGGTATTTATTTTATGTATTCTCAAGTTCACTTATTATTTCATTGAGTGTGATTTGCGCATTGTTTGAATCAAACTGAGAGAGTTGGGATAGCAATCGTTCTGTCAGTGCCTGTATTTTCATACCTGAAAGTATTTTGAAATGATCGGTTTTTAAAAATAAGAGCTCATCTGAATTAATATAGTCACCTTGATGTATCTTTTCTGCGAGCTCATGGAGCATCATTTTTAACTGCTCATGACTCATTTCTATTGTTAATTTTGTTTCTGTGGTGTTATCTTTCTGAAGAGCTGAGGATTTATTGTGATATTCAGTCATTTGTTGAGATAAACAATGATAGGCTGCAACCAGAGCAGGCATTTGTTTTGCCAAGAATTCGCTTTTATTTAATTTGACAGCTGCCTCTATTTCAGTTGCTAAAGCGCATACCTTTAAGCCACTGAGATTGGCAGCAACTCCTTTAATGGTATGGGCAGCCTGCTGGGCAACTTTATTATCCTGTGCTTCAATTGCCTGTTGTAATTCCTCTAATCGTATGGGCATATCCTCAAGAAAGACTTCAATGAGTGCTAAGAGTTGTTTTGTTTCACCTGTGACACGCTTTAATGCTGCTTTTTCATCCCAGTCGATGGTTTTATCTGGCTGCTGAGGATTGTCAGTGTGGTTATCACCAGTGTGCTTATTGATTTCTTCAGGTATTAATGAATTGTCAACCGAGAGCCAATCACATAATTTATTATGGATATGTTTTGAATCAATTGGTTTGCTTAAGTAGTCACTCATCCCAGCAGCCAAACATTTTTCTTTATCTCCCTGCATGGCATTGGCTGTCATTGCAATAATTGGGATGTTTTTATAACGTTCTCCTGCATTGCCTGCACGAATATTTTGACTGGTTTCATAGCCATCCATCTCAGGCATCTGACAATCCATAAAAACTAATGTATAGGGTGCGTCATCAGGGCTATTATTCAATGATGAAAGTGCTTCAATGCCATTAGCAGAAATATCTGTTTGCAAGCCAAGCTCTTTTAAAATGCCGCTGGCAACCAGTTGATTGACGCGGTTATCCTCGACCAGTAATAAGCGTGTCTCTTTGGGCCAGTTTGTTGAACAGTGTTTTCTTAAATCGATTTTATTAGGGGTTGGGCTATTGTCATTATGAGAATTATTTCTTTTCAGTGTTTTTAAATAAGGATGAGTGCTCGAAGAGCTGGTCTGTTTTAAAGCTTGACCTTTATCAATCACGACCAATAGCGCATCAAAAAGGTCGGAGGTGGTTGCGGGTTTAGGAAAATAAGCGCTGACTCCTAAATCAGCAAAAAATTGGCCATTATAACGCTGGCTCATTGAGGTCATCATGATTAATTTCATCTCATCAAAGTGTTTATCAAAGCGTATTTTTTTACTTAATTCAATGCCATTCATTTCTGACATTTGCATATCCAAGAGTGCTATGTGAAATAAATCCTGTTCGGCCTGAGCATCATGACATAATTGTAATGCACAGGCACCGCTATCCGCTTCCAGTACAGTGGCTCCCCAATGCTCCAGCTGCCTCTTGATGACTTTTCTATTGGTTTTGTTATCATCAACGATGAGTATACGCAGTGCACTAATATCGGATGTTGGCATGACTTGTTGTGATGCTTCACTGGGTTCAAGTAATAAGTGAAACTCAAAGCAACTGCCCTGGCCATCATGGTTATTGAGTTTGATACCACCCTGCATTAATTCACACAGTTTTTTTGCAATGGCTAAACCCAGACCCGTGCCACCATATTTTCGAGTGGTTGAAGCATCAACCTGACTAAAAGAATTGAATAACTGTGCTTGTTTTTCTTTTGGGATGCCAATTCCCGTATCACGGACTTTACAAATTAATTGAAGTGGGTTCTGTTTTTGCTTTGGCAGTGATTCAAAAGGTTTAAGAGAGACCGATATAAGCACTTCTCCCTCATTGGTGAATTTAATGGCATTACTGACTAAGTTGGTCATAATTTGACGTAAGCGACCAGGATCACCTTTGACCATAGAATGCTCAATTTCTCGGGTGTCAAGAATGACTTCCAGTCCTTTGTCCTGAGCTTGAAGTGCCATGCCTTCAGCAAAATCACCCAGCATATTGCGTAAGTTGAAATCGATTTGTTCTAAATCAAGTTTACCAGCTTCGACTTTTGAGAAATCCAAAATATCATTTATCAGTGTTAACAGGGCATTTGCACTGCCTTGCGCGACGTTAACACGATGACGTTGTTCATCGTTTAAGGAAGTGTTTAATAATAAACCCAACATACCAAGGACACCATTCATTGGAGTGCGAATTTCATGACTCATACGGGCCAAAAATTCACTTTTAGCACGTACGGCTTCTTCAGCAAGCTCTTTTGCTCTAATCAGTGATTTTTCAGCCAGGCTTCTTTGAGTAATATCTCTATAATTCCAAACCCGTCCTGTTTGCTTACCTGAAATGTTTATTGGCATTGAGAGACGTTCATAAATGCGGCCATCTGAAAAATTTAGAATATCAAATGCTTGCCCATTTTCATTGAGGTGAAAGTCTTCAACATCGGATATAAATCTTTTTGGCTTAAGCAACTGGCTCATGATATGTTCCTGCATGGCTTTTTCATTGCCGCTGGTCATCATTTCTTCAGAAATATTCCACAATTCAGTAAAACGTCGATTACTTCTTATGGTATGACCGTATTCACTGGTGACGAGAATACCGTTATCTGTGGAATCTAATATGGCTTCTAATAAGGACATGGCCTCTGTTGTGGCAAGTTCTATCTGTTTACGTTGGGTGATATCTGCACGAATGGCAATGTAACTTTGTGGCTTGCCATCAGCATCCTTAATCATAATAATCGTGGTATCGACCCAATAGAGTGAACCGCTTTTTGCTTTATTACAAACTTCATTATGCCAAACTTCGCCATGAGACACGGTGTCGTACATTTTTTTCCAGAATTTTTTATTATGAACCCCAGAACTGAGTAGGCTATGATTCTGACCAATGAGCTCTTCTTTTGAGTAACCACTAATTTGGACAAAAAGATCATTGACATATGTAATTGTCCCATCAATATCTGTAGTGGCGACGATTGAATGCTGATCCAGAGCATACTTTTGCTCAGCTAATTCAGCTAACGCTTTTTGAGCCTCTTTTGAACTGTCTAATAGAGCCTGTTCATGCATTTGGCGTACATGTAACATGTGTTCAAATGCTTCAGCTAACTGACGGATTTCATTTTTTTCAGAAAATTCTTTACTGATTTTGAAATCATGATCAGCTTCTCCAGAGGAGACTTTCATCACATATTGTGACAGTTTAATAATGGGTTGGGTAATACGTTTTGCCTGATAAAAGGCGAGTATAAAAACCAGTACAATCGTTAGAGTCACTAAGGAAAAAGTGACGTTCGCTAACCAGGTTGCAGCAGCTAATGCTTCGTCAAGATCAATTTCACTGATTAATAGCCAATTGATGCCTGGTGCTCTTACTTCGTGATGAATACCGATAACGGAATTGCCCATGGTGTTTGGATATATAAAAGAAGTCTCCTCCATGTTTACCAGGTGTTGGCTATGAGCTTTAGATTTAAGTGTCGAATGTTCTGACTTCCATAGCTTAAACTGTTCACTCTGGATGGGTTGCTTAAGAACATCGGCCATATTATTCTTTTCGGTAGAGTTTAAGGAGCTGCGCAATATACTGTCTTCACCTACTAAATAATGAGTTAAGGATGTTTTATCATGCTTTATATTGCCCAGATTCATGACAGAAAAAATGCGATCAAACCTGAGCTGTATCGCCAGAACACCTGCTTTTTCACCCTGTCCATCTAAAATGGGAGCGGTAAGAAATCCTGTGATGTTATTATTAGAGGGCTCATAACGTTCTAAATCAGAAAAATTAGCTTTACCTGTTGCCTGAGTGAATTGGACGCTTTTGGCAAAGCGAGTTTGTGCGTAGGGACCATGCTTTAAGTTTGTACCTAAATCTGATTCATGGACTACGCTGAAGAGTATATTGCTCTGTGTATCAATTAAAAATATGTCATAAATATAATCATAGTGATGAGTGGCACTGATAAACTTATGTTGCATTATATCGATGCGTTGAGCCCAATCGTTACTTTTGACGTATTGATTTAAAGGTGTCTTGCTGGTTTGCAGTCCTTGGATGAGTTCCATAAGCAGTTTTTGGCTATCAATTTCTTCAGCGAGTGAATTGATGTCCACAAAACGATATTCAAACCAGTTTTGAATAAAGCTGACATTGAGGCGTGCTGATTGTTCCAGTTTTTCAGATGCGGCCTGGGTCAGACTGCTTTTTGCCTGTTGATAACTGATCCATGAGACCAGTAATAGTGGTAATATTGACAATAATAAAAACCAGATAACTAGATTTTTACCAATAGAAGTCGACTGTTTCTTCATCAATTGCCCTGATTTAATTAAATATAGATGAGATTAGGTTTATCTTTTTAAAAGTACCTTGCCTTTATTGTCAGGATTGTTGAAGTATTTATTTTTTAAATGCAGTAAATAGTTTGCAATTTTTTTTGCTTCATCATCAGGCATATTGGGAAATATGGGCATTTGTGAATGTTTGTCCTGACTGCCTCGCTTGATGTGCAAAATGATTTCGGTTTTATTTTTATTGGTGGCAATATTTGCAGGAATCCCTTTAAGAAAGGTGCCTGAACCCTCTTTGTTATGACATGCGGTACAATGTTCATTGTAATATTCTTCACCAGTGCTTAAATTCTGGTGATTATGCTTGTCTTTAGTACAAGCATTCAAACAGAATGATATCAATGCTATTAATATAAAAAGTGGCAGTTTTTGTGTTAAATTGAATGCATTCATCGAAATTTTTTACTTGTTTCCTGTTTATGCTTGAATACGTTGAACACAAAGTGTTGTTTATGCTTAATTAATAGGCGATTTATTGACTTCCGTCAAGGAATATTTTCAACAAAAAAGACAGAATATAATGATGTCGTAACCCTTATAATCACTATCATTAAATAGGATGGAATCATGTTTAGCTGGTTTTTAAAATTATTGGGAATTGACGAAGATAGACCTTCTGCGTCAGCAAATTCTTATCTGGATACAAGTACTAACACTGAGAGTGAAACAGTGCCCCCTGCTGTTCAACCCGCTGCGGAACCTGTGGAAAAAGAACCAGAGACTAAAAAAGTAATGGAATCAACACCAGAAGTGGCTGAAACTTCACCAGAACCAGAACCAGAACCAGAACCAGAACCAGAACCAGAACCAGAACCAGAACCAGAACCAGAACCAGAACCAGAACCAGAACCAGAACCAGAACCAGAATCGACTGCTAAATCTCTCAGTGAAGAGTTACCAGGTTTAAAGGCTAATTATATTAAGGTGCTGGAAGCAGCAGGTTTTACAACTAAGGCGCTTATCGATAAAGCCAGTGATAAAGAGATTTTGGCTTTGAAGGGAATTGGTAAGGCATCATTAAAAATAATGCGTGGCTAAATAGCTTAGAGACGTTGCATGCAACGTCTCAGGCTTGGTGCTACTACTAACACCTTATTTTTTAATCAATTTGGACCATTTTTCTGGTCCAGTCTGGTGCACCGATTCACCCAGTACATCAACGCCAACAGTGACAGGCATATCCTTGACTTCAAACTCATAAATGGCTTCCATCCCTAATTCTTCATAGGCGATAACCGTTGATTTTTCAATGGCTTTAGATATTAAGTAAGCCGCACCACCAACCGCGGTGAGATACACTGCTTTATGCTTTTTGATGGCTTCAATTGCAATTGGACCACGCTCTGCTTTACCGACCATGCCAATAAGACCTGTTTCAGCCAACATGGTTTCTGTATATTTGTCCATCCGAGTTGAAGTCGTTGGTCCTGCAGGTCCCACTGACTCATTTTCAGTCGCATCCACAGGGCCGACATAATAAATAAACCGGTTTTTAAAGTTTACACCATCAGGCAGTGCTTCTCCTTTGGCCAGAGTGTCAACAATTCGCTTGTGAGCAGCATCACGACCTGTCAATAATTTACCGTTAAGTAATAATTGTTCGCCAGGCTTCCAGCTCTGAATGTCCTCGTGAGTAATACTGTCTAAATTGACCTGACGTGCTTTAGGTGATGCTGACCAAGTCACTTCAGGCCAGTCTTCCAGTTTCGGAGGTATTAAAACAGCGGGACCTGAACCATCTAAGGTGAAATGAGTATGTCGTGTGGCAGCGCAATTAGGAATTATGGCAACAGGCAGAGATGCTGCGTGGGTTGGATAATCCAGTACTTTGACATCAACGACTGTTGTGAGTCCACCCAGACCTTGAGCACCTATGCCCAATGCGTTGATTTTCTCATAGAGTTCAAGGCGAAGTTCTTCAGGCCGACTTAATGTCTCGCCTTGCTTCGCTTTGTTTATCAGCTCTTGAATATTAACGGGCTCCAGTAAAGATTCTTTAGCAAGCAGCATTGCTTTTTCAGGTGTACCGCCAATACCGACACCCATAATTCCTGGAGGGCACCAACCTGCACCCATTGAGGTTACAGACTTTAGTATCCACTCGACCAAGTCATCACTGGGGTTCAAGGCGACAAATTTGGCTTTATTTTCAGACCCTCCGCCTTTAGCGGCCAGCTTAACCTCAACGGTATTGCCTGGAACCAGTCGCGTGTGGACAACAGCTGGCGTATTGTCTTTGGTATTGATTCGTGCGCCAGCAGGATCGGCTAATACAGAAGCTCTTAGTATATTATCAGGGTGTAAATAAGCACGACGTACGCCTTCATTGACCATTTCATCGAGACTCATTTGACTGTCCCATTGGACCTCCATGCCCACGTCAAGAAAGACAACAGCAATACCCGTATCCTGGCAAATGGGACGATGTCCTTCAGCACAAAGCCGGGAATTGAATAAAATTTGAGCAATTGCATCTTTTGCTGCTGCAGATTGCTCCATTTCATAGGCGTTGCCAAGTGCTTGAATATAGTCCTTAGGATGGTAATAAGAAATGAACTGTAAGGCATCAGCAATGCTTTGAATGAGATCGTCTTGCTTGATTATTGTCATAAGCCGCCACTTTTTTTAAGTTTTATATAGAATTATCATAGCACATTCCTGACTATTAATAATTAACCCCTTAAGCTTGGAATAATTAATTGAATCGTAATAAGTTCACTTGATTGTTCCTGATTTAGGTAGTAAATCGCTAATAAACAGCTATAGTTAATGTGACGATTTAAACATCATATTAAGGATTTTTGTGTCAGAAGAATATTTGCAGACCATTCAACACTATGTGAATAAAATGCCCAGTTTATCAACAACCGTGACTAAAGTGTTGGAGGTTTGCAATCAACCCAATGTTGCTCCAAATGATTTGAATAAAATCATTTCACTGGATCCTGTTTTGACGGGTAATGTGCTTAAACTGATTAATTCAGCATATTATGCACTGCCCAATCACATCACATCATTGACCCGTGCGATTATCATTTTAGGTATCAATACCGTTAAAAATCTAGCTTTAAGTACTGCGGTTTTAGGGCATATGAAAGAAAGTACTCAATCGAGCTTTTTTATGGATGATTTTTGGATGCATTCGATTTGTGTTGGAGTGACTGCAAAAGCCATTGCCACAGAACATAAGATTCCTGTGAATCAGAGAGAGGAGTTTTTTCTGGCAGGTTTGTTACATGATTTGGGTAAAATACCAATGGCACATTGTTTTCCTGAAGAATACTCCCAATGCCTTTCGTCTGCTAAAGAGCGTAAAATACCGCTTCATGAGGTTGAAATGAGTGTCTTTGGATTTAACCACCAACATTGTGGTGACATCATCGCCAGTAAGTGGAAATTAAATGATAATATTATCAGTGCCATGAAACACCATCATGAGCCAGAAAAAACAGACGAAGATCACAGACTTTTAATTTCCAGTGTGGCAATTGCTGATCTTTATGCTAATATTTTTGAAATGGGTTCAGCGGGTAATCATTTTGTGGCAGAAGAACAAGTTGAAGCGCTTTTTGCCGAAAGTAAATTATCCTGGCTGGCTTTGACTCAACGGCATGAGAGCATTCAGGAATCAATAGAAAAAGCCTCTATTTTTCTCAAGGTAAGTACTGTTTAAGAGATGCTCAGGACTGTTGTTTAAGAGGCGTGCAGGGCTGTATTTCTGTTTAACAACTGTTAAACTGTTGTCCTGAAAGCCTCATAGGGAATGTTGGCATTCAAATTACTATTTATTAAAAGCAGCACAAGTCTGTTAGGTCTACAATGTGAAAATGTTAATTAAGTTTTGGGGGGTTAGAGGCTCTATCCCTTGCCCTGGAACCACTACAGTCAGATATGGAGGGAATACTCCCTGCATCGAAATCACCTTTCCTGAGATTAATCGGCTGATCATCATTGATGCAGGCTCAGGTTTGCGAGAGTTAGGTAATGATTTGATGACTCGACAACAACCTGTTGAGGCCCATTTATTTCTAACCCATACCCATTGGGATCACATTATGGGGTTTCCTTTTTTTGTGCCTGCCTATATCCCAGGAACCCATATTCGTGTTTATGGCCCTGTGACGTATGAAGAAGATACGCTAGAAAAAGTAGTAGGAGGTCAAATGACCTATCGCTATTTTCCCATCAGAGAGGCAGAATTAGCGGCAAATATTCAATACTTTAGTCTCAAAGAAGAAGTCATTGATTTGGGTGATGGTATCATTGTTAAAACCAAATATCTGAACCACCCCGTACTTTGCCTTGGATATCGCATTGAATACCAAGGCAAAGTTTTTTGTACGGCATACGATACTGAAATTTTTCGCAATGTTTTCATCACAGATCCCAGCGATCCTGACTACGATGAAGATATGGCAACGGAAGGTGACTTGGTTGCCAGCGAACAAAATGGTATGATTGAGCAGTTCTATGAAGGTGCTGACTTACTGGTGCACGACAGCCAGTACACTCAGGAAGAATATGAACAAAAGTATATTGGCTGGGGACATGGTTATGTTGAATATGTCTGCCAGGCTGCTCAACGTAAACAGGTTAAAAAATTGGCATTATTTCACCATGATCCGCTCCGTACAGATGATCAATTGGATGAATTAACTGAAACATTCTGCAATGAAGATTGTTGTGGAGAAATGGAGTCATTTTTTGCCAAAGAAGGTATGGTTATTGAACTATGATTAAAGCGTATCCAGAAAAGCTATTTGAAGAAATCAAATTACTGTCTAAATTTCCTGAAGAATCTCATATGGAAGGTTTAAAAATTCACCATGATGCCGATCCTGTATTAATCGAATCGGCAAAATCTCTTTTTAACAAGGGCATCATCACTCAGAATGATGGTGGTTATCTGACCGATAGTGGTCGTGAAATGGCTGAACATTTACACACCGTTTTGGACACTATTAATAATACTTAAGCTCATTACACTATGAGTATGAGTCCTAAGTAAAACACATCTAACACTGTCACTCGTACGTTATCACTCACAAGCCAATGTTTATTCCTTTCTATTTGAGCTTATGAGTGAAGACTACCACTCAATTCCCTCTTGTGCTTTTATTCCTTCATTAAAGGCATGTTTAATGGGACGTATTTCGCTGACTGTATCTGCGAGATCAATTAACTCCTGAGGTGCGCCTCGTCCAGTAATAATAACATTTTGATGTTTGGGTCGGTTTTTCAAAACTGAGATAACGTCATCAATGTCGAGATATTTGTATTTAAACATATACGTAATCTCATCAAGGACAATCAAATTGCAGTTAGGGTTGCTAAATAATGGCAATGACTGTTTCCAGATATCTTGTGCGGCTTGTTTATCTTTTTCAAAATCCTGAGTGTTCCAGGTAAAGCCTGTATCCATCGTATAAGTAACAAGCTGAGTATCTTTAGAAGTCTCTTTGTTTTTAAAGAAAGCCGTTTCGCCACAGTCCCACTGGCCTTTAATGTATTGAACCAGTGCACACTGGTGACCATGACCGAGGCTCCTGAGCAGAGTACCCAATGCTGAGGTGGTTTTACCTTTGCCGTTGCCAGTAATAACAATGAGTACACCTTGTTCGATAGTTGCTTTCTCAATTTTTTCATCCACAACTTTCTTGTGGCGTTTCATTCGTTCATTATGTCGTTTTACTTTATCAGTACTCATGTTCTCTCACTGTGATTGATTTTGTCTTTGCTATAGTATTTCAAGTAGTGGTTAAAGTTAAGAGTCTTTAAGTAAAATCTGAAAATTTAGGTGATTAGGTTTGATTGAAGTATAATTAGAGGGTCTTTAAACGAGGTTCTTATCCTAGTAATAGTCCTGGAATAATGACTATTATAATAAAAATGTAACTAAGGTGAGCTTATGAGCAAGGCTTTAGTCGTCCTTTCGGGTGGCCAGGACTCAACAACCTGTCTGTATTGGGCCATTAAACAGTTTGGCAGAGAAAACGTCAGTAGTCTGAGTTTTGATTACGGTCAAAGGCATAAAATTGAATTGGAAGCGGCCAAAAAAATATCAGAAATTGCGGCAGTTGCCCATGAAATCTTGCCCATCGATACCTTTTCGGCATTAGGCGGAAACGCACTAACCGATGACATTGATGTGCAAGACGATGATGATGTTGACAGTGTCTTACCAAACACCTTTGTGCCAGGTCGAAACCTGATCTTTTTGACGTTTGCGGCAGCTTATGCTTATCAGCGCTCAATCAAACATTTGATCACGGGAGTTGCCCAAACGGACTATAGCGGTTATCCCGATTGTCGGGAAAATACCCTGAGTTCATTGGAACAAACACTTCGGCTGGGTATGGAATACGATGTGACCATCCATACGCCTCTGATGAATTTGAATAAGTCCGATACAGTAGCACTGTCGGAAAAACTAGGTGCCATGGATGCAATGGCCTATACTCACACTTGCTATAATGGTGAGCAGCCGCCCTGTGGGCATTGTCAAGCCTGTCTTTTGAGAGCAAAAGGATTTGCTGAGGCGGGAAGAGTCGATCCGTTGATTGAACGGTTCCAATTTTTTACTCAAAAATAGACGCTCTTAAGTGTCGATTAATAGATAAACAGACCAACCTATGACCGATCAAATTTATTACCTGGCCACCGTTCCATTTGAGTCTGCCTGTCAAATTAAAATATTGCCAGAAACTCATCCTGCAGCACAATTACACGGCCATAGCTATACGGCTTCGGTCAGGGTGCCTTCGCTTGCGATATCAGATATGACAGAGGAAAAATATGAGCCTGTCAGCTATCTAAAAGAGCATCTCCAGGCAACCATTGAGCCACTTAATTATACTTTTTTGAATCAACACCTGGAGATTCCAACCGATGAGAATCTGGCTCGTTGGATTCATAAAGAGACTGATCTTAAAGGCATTGATCGAGTGGCTATCCAGAGTACCCATGACTGCGGTGTTGATCTGGATAATAATGGTCATGCGCATATCTGGAAGCGTTTTCGATTTGAAGCAGCGCATAAACTGCCTAACGTGCCAGAAGGACACCAATGCGGACGAATGCACGGCCATGGTTTTGAAGTGATTTTACACGCCAATCAGGATTTGGATAATGCTCAATCAAATGTGACAGAAAAAGCGGATATGGGCGTTGACTTTGAACAAATTGATCGGTTTTGGAAACCACTTCATCAACAACTTGACTATACCTGCCTTAATGATATTGAAGGTCTGGAAAATCCAACCTCAGAAGTGCTGGCTCACTGGATTTGGGAACAGTTAAAACCTGAGTTTGAGCAATTATCATGGGTCACCGTCTATGAAACACATACCTCAGGCTGTCACTATAATGGCGATCACTACCGCATTTGGAAAGAACAACGCTTTGAAAGTGCACTTCGACTGACCCGTGTGGCGCAGGATGATAAACGTCGGCAACTTCATGGGCACAGTTATCTAATTCGTCTGCATCTGACAGCAGCACTGGATGAAGTCATGGGATGGACGGTTGATTATGGTGACGTGAAATCACTGTTTAAACCCATTTATGAACAGCTTGATCATAATCAGCTGGATTTATTGGACGGCATAGCCGATGCTGATGTCACGAGCTTACTTTATTGGATCAAAGATAAAATGGCCGATTCACTGCCTCAACTGGATAGAATTGATCTCTTTGAAACCCCAGGCTGCGGTGCTGTTTTATGCTGGGGCGAAGAAGGTCCCGCACTACCAGACTAGGAGAACATTCGAAATTAATATGTCTTATTCGGTTAAAGAACTTTTTTATACACTTCAGGGTGAAGGGGCACAGACAGGGCGCGCTTCTGTTTTTTGTCGTTTTACGGGCTGTAACCTGTGGAGTGGTTTGGAAAAAGATCGTCATAAAACAGTTTGCCCTTTTTGTGATACAGACTTTGTGGGTGTAGATGGCGAAGGTGGTGGCAAATTTTTTGATGCTCATCAGCTTGCCCAAGCGATTATTAAGACCTGGCCAGACTCACAAAAAGGGATACCCTATGTGGTGTTCACAGGCGGAGAGCCACTACTACAGTTAGACAGTGAACTCATAGCACAATTACATGCTGCTGGCTTTGAAGTGGGGGTTGAAACCAATGGCACAATCGAAGCACCACAAGGTATTGATTGGCTTTGTGTGAGCCCTAAGCAGATAGATAACCTGAAACAAATCAGCGGCAATGAACTTAAGTTGCTCTTTCCACGACAGGATTTACCACCTGAAAAATTTGAATCATTGGATTTTCAGCATTTTTTCTTACAGGCTGTTGATGAAGAGGGTGAAGTCAACCACCTTCAGGCAGTGATTCAGTATTGCTTAGAGCATCCTGTGTGGCGAATTTCATTACAGACACATAAGTTGTTAGGACTTAAATAACGGCTTCTTTGAACAAAAGAGAGACTCTAAAATGAATACACTCACCGTCATCATTATCGGTGTGACCGCTCTACTGATATTTGATGCTTTTCTTATTCATCATCTTAGAAAAAAGAAAAAAGACAGTTTTAAAGTAATTGTTGAGCAAGCGAAAGTGACTCAGAATATTGGTAATACGCCGCCTGAGTTTCTTTATGATATTCAACAACTGGCACGTATTAATAACATTGATGCATTGATTATTAATGGTAGTAATATCTCTTCAGATGAACCAAAACTGGAGCTAAAAGGCATTATCAATTCTGAATTACAGAAAAAGATCGAGCAATCATTAGAACTGAGCTTAAAATAAGGCTTTATGAAAAAATGACTCAAAGCACTCCTGAACAAGTAAACAACTCACTGGATAATATCCGTATTGTCTTAATCAATACTCAGTTCCCAGGCAATATTGGTGCAGTGGCACGGGCGATGAAAAATATGGGCTTATCACGTCTTTATTTAGTTAATCCTGGCTGCACTCTGGATAAAGAGGCCTATATTCGAGCGACTAGTGCAACAAATATTTTAGAAAATACCATCATTGCCGATACCTTAAGTGACGTTATCAGTGATTGTCAGTTGGTCGTGGGTACCAGTACGCGAGACAGGGGGATGAGCTTACCTTTGTTGAGTGCCAGGGAAAGTGGAGAACAAGTGGCTGCAGAGGCTATCAATGCTCAGGTTGCAGTCATTTTTGGTCAGGAAAGTTGTGGTTTACAGAGTGAAGATCTGAATAAATGCAATTTTCACGGTTATATTCCTGCCAACCCTGATTATTCATCTCTTAACCTGGCAGCGGCAGTGCAAACATTCTGTTATGAAATTTTTCAAGCAGCAGAAGCGACACGAACACAGCCGAAAAATGATGTTTATGATTATCCTGAAAACAAAGATATGGAATATTTTTATGAACATTTGGAAAAAGTACTCACAGATGTCCATTTTATAATTCCACAGCATCCAGGACAAATGCTGGAACGACTCAGACGCTTATTTAATCGAGCTCGGCCAGACCAAAAAGAGTTAAATATCCTGCGCGGAATTTTATCCGCAATTGAAAAAAATTCTAAAAAGTCATAGGCATCCATTATTTATTTTCGAGGCCCTAATGGAAGAAAACCTGATTTTTTTTGCAATTGGAGGACTATTGCTTCTGACACTCTTTGTCAATAGTGTGGCGGAGGCCTATGAGCAAAAACAGCGTGAGAAGCGCATTAAAATCCTCAAAATCAAGCAGGGTCTGGAAGAGATAAGTGAATTACTTGATGGCTTAAAAAGCTGCAATGTCAGTGATGCCATTCGAAATTTATTAGCCAATGAAATTATGGCCCGTTTACAAACCATTCAAAGCCTGGATCGACATTTTAGAGGGATCCAGGTACTCATCGATGAAGCCAGAGCTGATCATGAGAACAGCAGCCCTATCAATGCTGATCTTAATAGTAAAGATGAAACTGGGTTTAAGAAAAAAATGATCAAACTGGGTCGATTGATTCGAGTTTTAAATTCACATAATTGGTATTCACGTGTCAAGTCGGAACAGGTTAAGGATCATATCAAAGAAATTAAATTGCTGAGATGTGAGCAAATTTTTCAATTTTATTCTGACAAGGCCAGAGTAGAGACTGAGCAAGAAAAGCTCATGATTGCTAAGGAGCATTATTATTATATTTTACATGCTTTAAAAGGTTCAGGCATTAATTCCCATCCCAGAATTATTGAATTAACAGAGCAAGCAGACTTCATGTTGTCTCAAACCAATAAAATGTTCAGTGATAATGCTAAGAAAATGATGAGAGAGAAATCAGAAGAAGAAACCCATGAAGATGGTGCATCAATAATTAATGATAATAAAGAGGCGAGTACTGATAAAACGGCTGAAAATGTCCAGAGTACACCATAGGCTAATTGATAATAATTTACTGCCGACTATACTTGTAATTAACTGAAACTATTTTATTGTCTGAGGTCTACATGAGTGAACTGGATATCAATCGACTATTGCTGCAATTTGAGAAAGCAGTGCGTGAAATTAATCGAGAAGAGATAAACCCACGAATAACGGAACTGAAACTAAACGAATTAAACCCCATTGTAAAAATGGTTGCCAAAGCAAGAGCCCGATATTTAAAAGGCTTATTTGATCTATCCAATGTTCTGGAAGGTGACTTACCAACACCTGAACAAATTAACAAACTTAAAATAATGCGTGAAACCTATGAGGAATTAATGGCAGGTTCCAAGGCATTGGAAATTGCAATTGAAAGAGGCTATCTGGATGTTGTTGAGGTATAAATGCATCGCTTAGCAGTTAAAACTTAATGATTGTACCTCCATCAAATAAGCGTGTAGAATCACCTTTTTTCCAGCTGAAAAAGGAACGACATGGGAATTTCTGAGCCTGAGCATCAAACGGATCACTATTTCACAGATGAAGAGCGTGATGCAGTTTATAAGAGTATCTATTCACGAAGGGATGTCCGAGGTCAATTTAAGCCAGATCCAGTGCCTGATGATGTATTGGCTCGAATTATTAAAGCCGCCCACCATGCCCCCTCCGTTGGGTTTATGCAGCCGTGGAATTTTCTTCTCATTAAAAATCCTCAGGTTAAACAATCGGTCCATGATATTTTTCTTAAAGCCAACGATGAAGCATCAGATATGTTTGAGCCAGAAGAAAGTGCCATCTATAAAAAACTGAAACTGGAAGGCATATTAGAATCACCCATCAACCTTGTCGTCACCTGTGATCGAGAACGTTCAGGCCCTGTGGTACTTGGGCGCACTCATGATAAATCAATGGATCTGTTCAGTAGTGTGTGTGCGGTACAAAATCTTTGGCTGGCTGCCAGAGCTGAAGGCGTTGGAGTCGGCTGGGTCAGTATCTTTAATAAAAAAGCCTTAAAGCAGGCCTTAAAACTGCCCAAGTCAGTCACCCCTGTTGCCTATTTATGTATTGGCTATGTGGAACATTTTTTTGTGGAACCCGAATTAAAATCGGCAGGTTGGCGTAAGCGTTTGCCTGTTGAGGATTTGATTTGTTTTGATGAATGGGACAATGTGGATCAAGAAGGGAATGAAGGCCTGTTTCAGGCACTTTCAAAACTTCCTTGAACCATTATTTTTTTGTTCTAATTTAAAATTTATCTGATGATAGATCGAAAAAGTCATTTAGTTGCCGTTAATATGAGCTTTTGGAATCTGTTCAGAAAGTAAATTGGCCAGTTCATCAAGATTGCCGTAACCCTCCAGCCTGATCCCCCGATTATTTTTGAGTTTGAGCTGAATATGTTGGAGCAGTCCTTTTTTATGATAAAGATTGAGTGCGGCAACATCATTAATATCCAGCTCTGATACTTCACCCTGAGTATGAAACTGAAGTTGCTGCGGATATACTTCAAGCCAATGTTCTTTAGTCATGCGAAGATAGCGACGATAACGATAATAACCAATCATGTTTGCCAGAATGATAAAACCCATGATCGACCAGAACAATACATCATTATATTTTTCTGGATATTGGGCATTATTATAAAAAATAAAGATCGTTAACAGGCTTGCAAAAAAAACACCAATTTTGATATTTTTACTGCGTTTTTGGATTTCTTCTGTACTAATTGTAAATTTCATCATTAAGTAATTAACCACCGTTGTAGACAATATTATAGAAAATTTTTATGTCTTTTCAAAGAAATGAGCGGGCCCTTTCTAGATCAGGAAGCTTTCCCATCGTATGAAACAAAGCAATTTTAAGTATATCGTAGTTCCTGATGTCTTCTGACAGGTCTTATCACTTTGAGATAAGGTTACCACATATCAGAGCAGACAAATTTTATGTTTTGACAGTTTTCTTATCCAACTCTCTAAAACATTTAAATAAGCTCTTTTCGTAAACAAAGACTTGAGATGTTCAAATCTGTTAGCATTCCAGTTATCAATAAGGTATTGCAAGTGCTCAACACTGGTTTCACAAACCAAGCAATGCTTTTAGCTGTCCGAGTAGATTTGCCTAGTTAGGTGCATTATCTCTGCTTGTTCTTCATGGTTGATTTAATAAGCTTCCCAAAACTCTTATCTTTCTTTCTTTTTTCTATATAGGACATTTGGTTAAATTCAGACTCTTTTTTCATCTTTAGATAGTTTTGATAACGTTGTTCAGGAAGATCACCAGCCTTTATAGCTGCTAAAATTGCACAGCCTTTTTCATTGGTATGGGAACAGTTACCAAACTTGCAGTTGTAAGAAAGCTTCAGTATTTCTGAGAAGGTCTCATCCAGGCCATTATTTACGGACATGTTCCCAAGCTCTCTCATTCCAGGAGTATCTATTATCATAGCTCCACTTTCTAAGCGAACTAATTGACGGCTTGTCGTAGTATGTCTGCCCTTACTTTGTATTTTACTTACTGGCTGGGTGTCAAATTCATCACTGCCTATTATGCTGTTTAGTAAGGTGGTTTTACCAACACCAGATGAGCCTAACAAGCAATAGGAATGTTTGCACTTTAACGAGCTAATAATTAAATCAATATTCTCCTGGCTTAAATTGCTAAACTCCATCACGGCAGTTTGAGGAGCAATACCCAGAACTTTTTTCTTGATTTCGTTAACTTCTTCATCAGGTAGAAGGTCGCACTTACTCAGCAGAATAACAGGTTCAATTCCACATTCATTGACCATAACTAAATAGCGCTCTAACCTTCGTAGGTTAAAATTATCATTCAAAGATTGAACAATGAAAGCAACGTCAATATTTGCTGCTATCAACTGAAAATCAACAAGCTTACCAGCTGTCTTTCTCTTCAGAAGAGTCTTTCTTGGAAATACACCATATATAATTGCATGGGTGTCATCATCGTAATAATCGGTATATACCCAGTCACCAGTA
>JADGEK010000005.1:99733-101678 GCA_016744395.1 Gammaproteobacteria bacterium
ATATATAGACTGTAAATATATTCGTCCATACGCCATAAACAGGTGTAACTATTATGATTTTAATCAAAAATCACTGATATGGAGTTATTATAGCCTCAATGTTCGTTTCAATTTGCAGTGGAGCTACCAGTGTAGAAATTTTAAAAAGGAGAAGATCCAATGCCATTTTACACTAAAAAGTACCAATATTATTGGGAATAGGCTTACATACTTAAATAACTTATATTTGTTTAATGGATAAAGTATGATGCCATATGTGTAAGATAGTAATTTGTTTTGGGCGTATTAAATCATTAATTGACTTGCAAGATTTTTAGAATCAAGAGTTTCAATAATTTCTGACCATCTTTGTTCATCAAGTGTTTTTCGGATTAGTTCAATTTTTGCTTTCTTGTTAAATCCATTATTCAGGAAGTTCTGGAAATTCCTGCAAATAAATGGGCTTAACTCCTCTTATCCAGAGATGCTGATCATCGATTTTTTTTGCAAACAGACTAATGTTAGAAGCCGTAACAAAAATTAAAGAAATGAGTAATGCCCCACCCCCGACAGAAAGTGGTATAGCACTTTCGATGGTCGAGTTGGGAACAAAACCTGAAACTAAAAAACTGATAATTGCCAATATGAAGAAACCACCAAATATCCAGAGAAAATTTATTCTACGTTTACGATGATGCTCACAAAGACCAACCATAATCTTGGCACGTTTACGAAAAATAAGAAGTGGAATGATGATTAAAATTCCAATAACAAAGAAAAGCAAAAAGCTAATTATTGTTAATATTGGGGGATAGTAATAGAGATTCTTTTCTACAAAAAAACCCTTTGTTGGTGTATTGCATTTAATACATCGATCAGGCAATGTAGATGTGCGATCCATGACTAGAAGTTTTTTCTTGCGCCACACGCCTTCCCCTTCTGAATATTTTTTATCCAATACACTTTTGGGTGTTGCATACAGATTATCTATTTCCAAAATCATTCCTCTCTAGCCGAATTTACTTTTCGTAATATTTTCATATTTATTTTAAAATCTAACGAGAGTGTAGAATAACTCGTTATTTATTAACTTGAACACTAACATGCTTTTTTCTATATAGGACATTTGGTTAAATTCAGACTCTTTTTTCATCTTTAGATAGTTTTGATAACGTTGTTCAGGAAGATCATCAGCTTTTATAGCAGCTAAGATTGCACAGCCTTTTTCATTGGTATGGGAACAGTTACTAAACTGGCAGTTGTAAGAAAGCTTCAGTATTTCTGAGAAGGTCTCATCCAGACTATCATCTACGGACATGCTCCCAAGCTCTCTCATTCCAGGAGTATCTATTATCATAGCTCCACTTTCTAAGCGAACTAATTGACGGCTTGTCGTAGTGTGTCTGCCTTTACATAAGATGTTTTTCATAACTGTAGTAAATGCCTAAACGTGCTGAAATAAAAAGGATATTACACAATACGATAAAAACACAAAGAAGCGTAGATGAGCTTGTCTCAATGGTAAAAATTATTCCCGAAATTAGATTTCCGGATATTAACCAGACCCAAAACTTTGATTGCAGAGGAAAGGGACCATTAAATTTATCCATTTTACCAGCAAGTTTATTAGGGTTCATAAAACAAGCATTATGATAAGGTTGTAGCATTTTACGTGAAATCACTAAATCATTTTTATATTTGATTGGTTTTTCGCATTTGGCACAATAGATTTCTTTTACACTTTTCATGGCTTTTTAAAATGATTCACATAGAGTTTTGTTTTGGGACATAACGACTGCGCCTCCGATGGATTTTCTGATTAGACTGACCTATTCTGTGTAATAACATTTGTACTAACAGAAAGGTATTAGTTATGTTAAAAGTAAAAGTTACCTCAATTGGGAACTCTATGGGTATTTTGCTTCCAAAAGAAGCACTTAGCAAGATGAAAGTATCAAAAGGAGAC
>JADGEK010000063.1:0-4019 GCA_016744395.1 Gammaproteobacteria bacterium
CTTTAATCAATGGCAAGAAATTGCAATTGTTTTTAAAAATGAACTTGAATAAAAGAGAATAATTATGTTTAACCACAGTCCAGAATTCAATTGTGGCATGTTGTATATTATCAGCGCACCATCGGGTGCAGGTAAAACCAGTCTGGTTAAAGCTTTATTGGAAGAAGTCGATCTGGTTGAAGTTTCTGTATCTTATACGACCCGAGTGAAACGTCCAGGAGAGAGAGAAGGTGTTGATTATCACTATGTGGATCAAGACACTTTTCAGCAAATGATTGCTGAAGAACAATTTATTGAACATGCTGAAGTGTTTGGTAATTATTATGGGACGTCTAAGAGACAAATAAAGGAAAAGCTTAAGGCTGGCATCGATATTATTCTTGAAATTGACTGGCAGGGTGCGCAGCAAGTGAGAACACAGTTTGACAGTTGCACTAATGTCTTTATACTGCCGCCTTCAAGAGAGGAATTGCTGTCTCGTTTAACGGAGCGAGGTCAGGATTCAAGCGATGTCATTAATAAACGAATGAACGAATCCATTGAGCAAATGTCACATTACAATGAATTTGAATACTTAATTGTGAATGATCAGTTTTCCCATGCACTTGGTGAGCTGAAAGCTCTGGTGTATGCATTTCGACTGCGTCAAACCACTCAATGCCGAAGACATCATGACCTGATTGATGGTCTTTTAGGTGCATAGGCCACTATTTTATAATGCTTGTACAGAACCAGTCTGTTGAGTATAATGGCTGGTTCTTTAATGTATATTTAAAAATCTATTAGCGTTCTTATAAACATTCTTATAAACATAAGTATTCTGGGGTAACACCAATGGCACGAGTGACAGTTGAAGATTGTCTTGATAATGTAGAAAATCGTTTTGAATTAGTAATGGTTGCAACTAAGCGTGCTCGCCAAATTGCTAATGGCCAGGAGCCTTTGGTTGAAGCTGAAAATGACAAGCCCACGGTCATTGCACTGAGAGAAATTGCTGAGGGTAAAATAGGGCCTGAAATTCTAAGTGAGATCTCTGCAATGGCTCATATGGGTGCCTCTTTAACTTCTGTAGAAGAAGCAGGTCAGGAAATGACCAGTGAAGAGTCTATCTAGGTTTAGTTATCTACGGCTTAAACTTGTATACTCTCTTAAGGCTGTTTAGCTGTAGACTTGCAAATAACTGTCAGTTCTTCATCGTAGATTTTTAAGATGAAGAATGTTTCTGAATTATCATTCCCATTCGTTAAATTCTGACCAGGACTTCTCCTCTTGTTTTTAATCAGTGATCTCTGTGCAATGCTGAACACTTACCTGGATGAAGAGCAGGTCAGTGCCGTTTACCATGCCTATCTTTTCGGTGCCGAAGCTCATGAAGGGCAGACGAGAATGACGGGCGAACCTTATATTTATCATCCTATTGCGGTGGCCAGAATCCTTGCAGAAATGCGTATGGATGAAAAAACTCTGATTGCTGCTATTTTGCATGATGTCATTGAAGATACTGAAACTCATAAAGAGCAAATATCGAGTATATTTGGTCAGGAAGTTGCCGAAATTGTCGATGGTGTGACTAAATTGGATCACATCCATTTTGACAATAAGCAGGAAGCAAAAGCAGAAAGTTTTCGAAAAATGATTTTGGCCATGGTTAAGGATATTCGAGTGATCATGATCAAACTGGCTGATCGTCTCCATAACATGCGTACTTTGGGGATCATGAGGCCCGAAAAAGCCCGCCGTATTGCTGCAGAAACCCTGGAAGTGTATGCCCCCATTGCCAATCGTCTGGGAATGAATGTCTTGCGTCATGAGCTGGAAGACCTGGGCTTTAAAGCGTATTACCCCATGCGATATCGAGTGTTGAAAAAGTCGATTATGAAAGTCAGGGGGAATCGAAAAACAATTGTCCAAAAGATTCAGGAAGCCGTTGAAAATCGTCTCTCACATGAAGGTATACAGTGTGATGTTCTGGGGAGAGAGAAACATCTATACAGTATTTATCGAAAAATGCAAAATAAGAACCTGCCTTTTTCAGAAGTTTATGATGTGTATGCTTTTCGTGTCGTGGTTGATAGTGTGGACAGTTGCTATCGCTCATTAGGTGCCGTACATGCCTTGTATAAGCCTGTGCCAGGAAAATTTAAAGATTATATTGCAATACCTAAGCTCAATGGTTATCAATCTTTGCACACTATCTTATTCAGTCCTTTTGGCGTACCAATTGAGGTTCAGCTGCGGACCATAGACATGCATCGAGTGGCAGAAAATGGTATTGCAGCCCATTGGGGCTATAAAGAAGGTGAGAATAATGGCGGTATTATTGCCCAGGCTAAGGTAAGGGATTGGCTAAAAAGTCTCTTAGACTTACAGCAAAATGCAGGCGATTCTATTGAGTTTTTAGAAAGTGTTAAAGTGGATCTATTCCCCTCTGAAGTCTATGTCTTTACTCCAAAAGGACAAATTATGGAGCTCCCAAGAGGAGCAACCATCGTTGATTTTGCTTATGCTGTGCACACCGACGTGGGCAGTGCCTGTATTGCAGGCAAAATAAATCACCAGCATGCCCCCTTGAGCACTCAGCTGAAAAATGGTCAAACCATTGAAATTATTACGGCACCAGGTGCATCGCCAAATCCATCCTGGCTTAATTTTGTTTTTACTGCCAAAGCTCGTGGTAATATCCGAAATATGCTAAAAAATCTTCAGCGGGATGAATCCATTGCGCTGGGTCTGCGTTTGATGAACAAGTGCCTTGGCAACATCAATATGACGGTACAGGATTTACCTCAACGTCGCATTGATAAAGTGGTTCAGGACTATGACATGGATTCATTTAATGAAATATTGAATGATGTCGGCTTAGGCAATCGTATCCCTCAACTGGTGGTTCGTCATTTGTTCCCTGAACAAAGCGATGCATTGGAGAAAGCAAGTAAGGAAAGTGGCCTGTCGCTTAATATTCAAGGAACAGAAGGTATGGTAGTCCACTACGGACGCTGCTGCCATCCGATTCCAGGTGATCCCATTGTGGGTTATATTAGTTCTGGACGGGGCATTGTTATTCATACTAAGTCTTGTAAAAATGCCAAAGACTCTTTAAAACATGCGCAAAAATGGATTGATGTTGAATGGAGCGGTGAAGTGAACGCAGAATTCAGTGTCGCTTTACGTGTTGTCGTTGAGCATCGCAAGGGGGTTTTGGCAACTATTGCTTCTGCTATTGCGGATAGCGAGGCAAACATTGAACATGTTGTGACAGCGGATAGAGAAGATCAACTTTATTCCCTGGACTTTACTCTATCCGTTCGCGATCGTAACCACCTGGCAGACATTATGAGAAATTTAAGGTTACTAGGGATAGTTGCTACGCTGGTAAGATTGTGAGCTTACTCATTTATTTACTTATTCAGAAATTGAGCTAAACTTACTTTATTAAAAAGGAGAGGCCCTGAAATGAAAAAAACAATAGTATCACTACAAATTAGTACAGCAGTTATTATTAGCGCAATTGCACTGTCTGCCAGTGCATTTTTTGACGATGGCAATACCAATACTAACTGGAATAATTCAGGTTATGGCAATATGCAAAACAATGCGAATGCCAATAGTTATGGCAATGCCTGGGGAGATGGCTCAGGTGATGCTGACATGGATGGAGACATTCAAATCACAATCAAGTCACGTGGTCGGGGCCGAGGAAATGCTCGAAGCTCTGGAAGTGCTGCAGGAAATGCTTATGGGCGTGGTTACAACAATAACACTAATAATTTTCAGGGTTATGGCAACAACCAATATGATAATCAGGGATATGGCTATGGTCGTCCTTATGGTTATGGGTCTCAAGCACCTATCAATCCAGCCGCTCAGGTAAGAGCCGCCCAGGAACAGGCCGCTCAAATGAAAGCTGCTGAGGTGAGAGCTGCTCAAGTGAGGGCTGCTCAGATAAAAGCAGCACAAATGAAAGCTGCAGAAATGAAAGCCGCGGAAGTAAAAGCATCTCAAATGAAATAAAAATTCAG
>JADGEK010000063.1:4119-25551 GCA_016744395.1 Gammaproteobacteria bacterium
CCTTTTTCTGCCATTTTACTGGATATGGATGGTGTCCTTTTTCATGGTATGAACCCCATTGATGGTGCCATTGACTTTATGCAAAGTATTGAGCATATTCCTCATGTTTTTGTCACTAATAATCCTATCAGATTACCTGAATCAATGGCTGATAAAATGGCTGAAATTGGATTTAAACGACCTGATGAAAAGCTTATTATTACTGCAGGTGAAGCGACAGCCTCCTGGTTGGCACAACAAAAAACTGGGTTCACTTTCTTTGCTATTGGTGCAAGTGGATTACATGATAGTTTAAGAAAGTATGGTACAGAAGATAAGGATAATGCGGATTATGTGGTGATTGGAGAAGGTGAAGGCTTGGACTATTCCTCATTGACAACAGGTATTAATCTTATATTAAAACAGGGGGCGCAATTGATCTGTACCAATCCTGATACGAGTGTGGATGCTTTTTATCGTGGTAAACGAGCCATTTTACCTGGAGCGGGAGCGCTGGTTGCACCCTTTATTACAGCAACAGGTAAACAACCTGTTACCATTGGTAAACCAAAACCTTTATTGTATGAAATAGCAATGCAAGAATTACGGGTTCAAGCAGAAGAGTGTTTGATGATTGGTGATCGTCCGGACACAGATATATTGGGTGCACAACAACTGGGTATACAAACAGCTTTAGTGCGCACAGGCCGCTTTGCTCCAGGCGAGGTGTTACCTGAAAATGTGTCGAAGCCAGATTGGGATGTTGATACGTTGATACGCTTACAAAAACAACTAGGTTTGTAGAAAACAGCTTACAATTATTATATTTTGAGTCATTTTAGTGTTCTGTTGATTGAAAAATAATGCTTAACTTCCTATGCTTAAGAAGTTACTTTTATGATTCATCAGTGAGAGTAAGTTAAGGCTTATTTATGATGTTGAGTCGAATTGCACAAAATGGTGCTATGGTTATTTTTGAAAAGGACAAAATAGAACTGCTTTCTAATATTGATAAAAAAAGCATTTTAATTCTTTGGCACATTCAGTGCTGCAATGTCACTTCAAATAAAGGCGATCATTTATGGATGATTTTCGATTAAAAGATGGTTCAAGCGTTTTTTTGACGCTCAAAGAAATAGTATCAACGGCAGAACTTTTAACGGTATTAAAAACACTGAATCATGTTCTGATCACTGAAACAGTGGATATTCAAGCGACTGAAATTTGGATAGATTTTGATTATATGGGAAAATCATTTTCGGTTAATAGTCAATGTGGAGAGTATCGGTTTATTAGAAATAATCTTGATACGGATGAATCCATAGTAAAACAAATTATAGATTGTTTTACTGCTCCTGAAAGCAAGAGCATCAAAAGTTAATAAGCAATTAATGTACAGTGCTCAGATTTGAATTTTTCTTTTCATTAGTTTTACCTCCACTTTAAAACGAAAAATGCATTTAATAATCGTTCATTATTGAACAGAGAGACTCATGATAAATTTTAAATTAACCCTTTTATTTGCATTATGCATCTGCATTTCATCCTGTGCTTCTTTATCAAAAGATGAGTGCATGTCTGGAAACTGGTCTGATATTGGTTATAAAGATGGTCGTTCAGGAGATGATAGTTCAAAATTGTCTGAGCATCGAAAGGCCTGTTCTGAATATCATATTACACCTGATCCAACTCAGTATAATGAAGGACGTCAAAGAGGATTGTTGGTCTATTGTACGGCTGATAATGCACTACAGGAAGGTCTGTCTGGAAACTATTATCAAGGCGTTTGCCCTGGAGACTCTGAACCTGATTTTTTGAACAAATACCAACAAGGTCAGGCCATCTATAATCTTCAACAGGAAATTAGAAAGCATGAAGATAGAATCTTGACTATCAATACTACTTTGGAGTACGACAAAAAAAAACCAAAATTGAGTGCCTCCAAAATAAAGAAATATGAACAAGAAATTATTGAACTTGATGTCAGAATTGAAGAAAAACAAAAACGACTTTATTATATGAAAGGGCAAGCGGGTGTTCCTTTATGATTTATCTTATTATCACAAACTTTTGAGTGGTATCAGCTTGCTGATGCTCTTCATGTGTTCAAATCTAAGGGCTTCTGATACAATCCAAACAGTATTAAATAATGATAAAAACTTTGACAAATTATTTTGTGATGGTAATAAAGGATGCATAACAAATGAAACAAATAATCATTTTATTAATTGCTGGAGTGACTTTTTTCTCAAATTGTTCAGCCGATGGATTGCCTGAATCTATTCACAATATTGTCTGCCCTGAAACCCGTCCTATGATGTGTACTATGGATTACAAGCCCGTTTGTGGAATGAGTCAGGATAAGAGTGTAAAGACTTATTCAAATGCGTGCAGTGCCTGTTCAAATAAAGCGGTTGTTTCACATGTGTCTGGTGCATGTCCGGAGCGTGTCTTATCGGCAGAAGAAGTCTTAACGCTGTTTTCTGGTAATACTTATGTTGCTGTCATTCCATCCAGAAAGTTGAAAATGACAGTTTATGTGGATCCTGATGGCAGTATGAGAGGCATGCAGAATGGCCATAAATTTAATTCAAAATGGCAGATAAATGAACAAGGTGAAATTTGTGTCAGCTATAAAGATAAAATGAGCTGCCGCATTGTGATGCTGCAGGAAGGTGTTTACAAAAAATTTAAAGTGACTGAAAAAGGTGAGAAGGTGGTGTTAGTGGTTTATGAGTCATTTGCCAAGGGTAATATTCACAACTACTAAAAATCCCCGTTATCTTTGAAAATTCAGGCTGTCTGCTTGTTCAAATATTAAGGATATCGTTATTTTAAAGTGTCATTTCATGTGAAAAATAATTCCATAGAAACCCCCTGGCTTGATCAGTCTATTATCGTTCTCAAGGGGGTAGGGGAGAAGATGCTGGAACGTTTTGCTAAACGCTCTTTGCTTTCTCTCAATGATTTACTCTTTCACCTTCCAATACGATATCAGGATAAAACTCGAGTGGTTTCGATTTCCAGCCTGCGCATCGGTGACAGTGTCTTGGTCAGGGGAAAATTGACTCAATGTAAAACTCATTATGCTCGTCGATCGGTACTAAGCTGTGAAATTAATGATGGCAGTGGTGTGATCAGTCTCCGTTTTTTTCATTTTAATAAACAGCAGGTAGCAGGACTTTCTCGTGCTCTGGATCAGGGGAAGTGGCTGAAATGCTTTGGTGACATTAAAAGGGGACGACAGTCACTGGAAATGACTCATCCTGAATATCGTATTATTGATCAAGATGATACCATACAAGTTGATGAAGCCTTGACGCCCATTTACCCAACCACAGAAGGTTTATCACAATTGGCTATACGCAATGCTATTGCGCAAGTGATTGAGCATCTAAAGCAACAGCTTGAGCAACCATTCAAGCAAGATGGACAAACAGGTAATGATCTTGTGCATGATTTTTTACCTGCATCAATACGTCAGACATTGCAATTACCCTCATTATTAGATGCATTATTGTATCTGCATGCCCCCCCTCCCGATTGTCCTGTTTTTGAATTAATTGAAGGCAATGATCCTTATCGCCAAAGTCTTGTTTTTGAAGAGTTGCTGGCACATCAGTTGAGTATGAAACGTGCCTATCAGCGACAGGCTCAGCATTATGCTTACCCTTTTTCATATAATAAAAAGAGCCAGGGAATAGAAGCGCAAATACCAATACAGCAATACAGCGAACAATTTCTTAAGCAATTGCCATTTAAACTCACCAATGCACAGTTACGGGTAATTGCCGACATTGCATCAGATGTCAAGTGTTCTCATCCTATGCAGAGATTAGTGCAAGGGGATGTGGGTTCAGGAAAAACAGTGGTGGCAGCAATGGCTGCACTATACGCCATTGAAAATGGTTTTCAGGCAGCATTAATGGCTCCGACTGAATTATTAGCAGAGCAACACCGGGATAATTTTCAACACTGGTTGGCACCCATGGGACTGAGTGTGGCCTGGCTAAGTGGTAAGAGTAAAGTCAAACAACGTAGGGAAGCCTTGCAGAGTATTGTCGATGGTTCTGCCCAAATGATCATTGGTACCCATGCCTTATTTCAGGCGGAAGTTATTTTTAATCACCTGGGCTTGGTCATTATTGATGAACAACATCGTTTTGGTGTGCATCAACGATTGTCTTTACTGCAAAAAGGGGAAGAACTGCTCACCGATAACGAACTTCCAGAAACTGAGTCCATAAAAAAATACTATCCTCACCAATTGATTATGACTGCAACACCCATCCCACGGACATTGGCTATGACCGCTTATGCTGATCTGGATTGTTCGATTATTGATGAATTACCACCTGGTAGAACACCTGTAGAAACGGTTGTTTTAAGTGAACAGCGACGAGATGATATTTTACAAAGAGTTCATCAGGCTTGCCTCAATGGACGTCAGGCCTATTGGGTTTGCACTTTAATCGAAGAGTCCGAAGTGTTGCAGTGTCAGGCGGCTGAACAAACTTATGAACTGCTGTGTCAGCAATTACCTGATTTACCCATTGGTCTGGTGCATGGCCGTATGAAAGCAGATGAAAAGAAGGCTGTCATGCAGTCGTTTAAACAAGGTGAGCTGCTATTGTTAATTGCCACTACCGTGATTGAAGTGGGTGTTGATGTGCCCAACGCCAGTTTAATGATCATTGAAAATGCAGAGCGTCTGGGCCTATCACAATTACATCAACTACGGGGTCGAGTTGGGCGTGGTAGTCAATCCAGTGCTTGTGTATTAATGTATGGCAGTCCATTATCAAAAAATGGTAAATCACGGTTAATGACTTTGCGTGAAACCAATGATGGTTTTGAAGTGGCACGTAAAGACCTCTCCCTTAGAGGACCTGGTGAGGTCTTAGGTACACGACAAACGGGATTAGCAGAAATGAGAATTGCAGATATAATTCGGGATCAACATCTCATTCCAGAGATTAACAGGGTTGCTCAAATGCTCATTAATGATTATCCTGAAGTGGTTGATCCGCTTATTAACCGCTGGATTGGACAAAAAATGAACTATCAGAATGTCTAAGGACTTATATTTTGAGCATTTAGAACTTTGATCATAAGTGCAAAAAAAGAAATCAGGAGCTTCAATACTATGTGGGATAAGAGGTGGGATAAGAGGTTGAATAAGCTGTTTATCCATTTTATTTTTCTTTTGATGATCAGTTTTTCAGCTGAGGCACAGGTTTATCGATGTGAAAATGCTGCGGGTGAAATAAATTTTTCTGATGAACCTTGCTCTAAAAGTGAAACAGGTAAGCGATTGAATTGGTTAAATGGCACCACTTCTACAAAAAAAGCAAAACAGAAGACGTCCCGTTCTTCTGTCTCGACTCAGGAAAAAAAGACCGCTCAAAAAGCAAAAAAGAATAATGAAGCCTATGTGCTACTTTCTTTATTGACGACCACTCAATTGGAATTGGAAACCGCTTCTCTGAGAAGTACGCTTGATGGAGAAACAACGGATACTCCAGAGTTAGTTCTCTCTGATGGAATTACTGTGAATCTATTAAAAGTGGATAAAATGTTTATTTCTTATAAAATAGGCAGCCGTAAACTTCAGGCACGCTTTGTGATGAATGACGGCTATGAGGAAGAAAAAACAATCAATAAACCATTTCCCAAGATAAGTGGTGAAGCAAAAATAGGCAGTTTTAGTAAATCATTGGAAGATATTAAGAAAATTGAATTCTTTAACTCCAAGAAATTACTCAACACGATGGGTAACAAATCAGATAAAACTCAGTCAGTTTCAAGCAAAAAACCTTTGCCCAGGAAACAATTGCCAGTGAAGATGGCTCCCTCTGAAGCACCTGTTATTGAACTGGACTTATCGCATCAAATACCTGTGACTGAGCGCAAAAAATCCGTTAAAAATCCCCAAGTGAAAGTGGTTAAGGATAAATCCATTAGCAATATTCCCAGTTCTGCAATATTGGTTGATTTTGTAAGCCAAAAACAAGCTATTTTAAATAAGTTGGATTTAAGTAGCTCAAAAGGAGGGAAAAAAAGCCGCGGGCAGCATTTTTGGGTCAGCGATAAAGAACAAATACCCTATGATGCCATTAAAACAATTAAGGTTCGTCCTACGGCAAAAAATCAGTTACTGGTTGCCGTTGAACTCAAAACAAAAGAAATCAAAATGGAGGTTATGTCCCCGCCATTTACCCGAGTTGTTGGCAAAAGCCGTTCTGGTGTATTTGACCATTCACTCTCAGAGATAAAGTCAATAAGTTTTAAACGCTAGACTGAGGCTTTGTGTTAAAATGGCAGTTTTTGAATTGCTAGTCTCTTTCCAATCGAATGTGTCAAGATTCTAGTAACGCATTTTTGTTTTTGTCTATCAGGTTTATGGTATGCCAGTCATTATTCGACAGTTTAAACGGATCCCTCATTGGGTTGCTGTTGATTATGCTTCTATTTTGCACATGTCCGATAGTACCCGAGAATGGTTATTGGATAGTGCCTCTCTTACACTGCGCATTAAACATCATTGTCAGGCCAATAACCTGGGGCAATTTTCTGTCAGGTTATTACGACAGGGAATGGGGATTCCATCCAATGATGAAGTACAGAGACTGAAATTAAAAAGCCGTCAGTATGCTTTGATTCGTGAAGTATTACTCTATTGTGGAAATACGCCTGTTATTTTTGCTCGCACAGTTATTCCAATAACGACTTTGACTGGCCCACAACGACAACTGAGCCATCTGGGAAATCAGCCTTTAGGTGAATTTTTATTTGCCCAACCAGATCTACAGCGAGATGCAATGGAAATAGCAGTTTTGAAGCATGGGCATCAATTATTTGATAATGCTATCAATAGTGTGAGTGATCAATCTCTTAACTTGCCTGAAAAAATATGGGCAAGGCGTTCAATCTTTCGCTTGCGATACAAACCGTTGTTGGTTGCTGAGGTGTTTCTACCTGATATCTTATCAACAGCTTCTGTTAATACTCATCCTCATAATCATTTATTCCCTCCAGTGCTTACCAATGTTAAAATCTAAGACAAATATCTGAATTTACTGAGCTTGACGGATACGATGGTTGTTAATAAAGAGCACTTATATCAATATTACTTATTGATGAGAATGGACCGACCCATTGGTACATGGCTATTGTTGTGGCCGACTTTTTGGGCTTTGTGGATTGCAGTAGAAGGCATTCCAGCCTTTGATGTTTTGGCTATTTTTACTTTAGGTGTTTTTATTATGCGTTCAGCGGGTTGTGTTATCAATGACTATGCTGATCGAAATATTGATAAACACATTGAGCGTACCAAACACCGTCCCATTACGTCAGGCAAAGTATCACCCAAAGAGGCGCTTGGATTATTTGCATTTTGCATTAGCAGTGCATTTTTTTTGGTACTATTTTTAAACCTGTACACGGTTATATTAAGTGTTATTGCTTTGTTACTCGCCTCTATTTATCCTTTTATGAAGCGTTATACTCATTATCCTCAAATTGTTCTTGGTATGGCTTTTAGTTGGGCGATACCCATGGGGTTTGCTGCGCAATTAAATACTATTCCTGACGTTGCCTGGATTTTGTATTTGGTAACTATATTCTGGATCGTTAGCTATGACACAATGTACGCAATGGCTGATCGTGAAGATGACTTAAAAATAGGGGTTAAATCGACGGCCATTATTTTTGCCGACCATGACAAACTCATCATTGCACTGCTGCAAGTCATTTTTACGCTGGGCATGTATGGTGTTGCATGGATGGTTCAGGGGGGTATTTTTTTCTACCTTGGCATTACGGCCTCGATTGCTTTTTCTATTTTTCAGCAGTATTTAATCCGTAATCGTGACCCTAAATCCTGTTTTCAGGCTTTTTTGAACAACCATTGGCTTGGAATGCTTATTTTTATTGGCATTTTTCTTAATTATTTGCCATAGTTAGAGCAATCTTGTAATAGTAGACTATTTAAAATAGAGAGTTTAAAAAATAAAGTTATGATAGGCTGATGATGCAATTCCCTTTTTTTAATCGAAAAAAAAATAAAAAGGGCTTGATTGGTGTTGATTTTCGATCGAGTCGTGTTGCCATTGCGCACATTCTGTCTGCAGCTAGACCTGCTGACAAACCCAAATTAAAGCAATGTGCTTTTGAAACAATCTCAGAAAGTGGTGCTCAGAGCCAGGCCTTGTCAAAATTAGCACACACCTTTTCTTCCAGCCAATATTATTGTAATTCTTCAATTGAAAGCTCAGCCTATGAATTGCTTATGATTGATACGCCAGCGGTAGAATCATCTGAATTAAAACAAGCGGTTCGCTGGCGAATCAAAGACCAGTTGGCCTATCATATTGATGACTCGATCATTGATGTCTTTGATATTCCAGGACAGCCATCAGGCAGAGCACAGTTAATGTATGTGGTTGCTTCTCAAAAACAAAAAATTGAAGCACGAGCCGATCAATTGAAACAAGCAAATCTTGATATTCAGTCAATTGATATTTATGAGCTGGCTCAACGAAATATTGCTTCTATTTTGCCTGAAGATAAAGATGGCATTGTCATGCTGAGATTTAATGAAGACAGTGGTTTATTAACCATTACTCGAAATTCTACACTTTTTCTCACTCGTAAAATTGATTTTGGTATTAATCGCTTAACTCAGGTATTAGATTCAGGTTTTGATGCTGAGACAAGTGAAGAAATTGAGTTATCAATTGATGACCTTTCTGAAGTCGACATTGAAAATAACGCACTTACTCCAGACAGTGATATTGAAGTAGAAGCAGAGATAGAGCTTAATGAGCAAGGGAAGCTCATTATTGATGAAGTCATTCTTGAAATTCAACGTTCTCTGGATTATTACGTCAGTCACTTTAATCAGCGTCCAGTGGCAAAAATTGTCTTTGCACCAGTCCCTAAGGAAGTGCCTGGTGTTCTCGAATATATTAATGACATGCTTGGCATTAACGTTGAAATACTCGATTTTAATCAATATCTGGATATTGCCAAACCACTGAGTCGTGAATTACAGGCACATTGTTTTGATGCAATCGGTTTAGCATTACGTGATGAATCATTACAAGGAGCAACAGGCTAAGCTATGCAACAGCAAATTAATCTATACCAACCTGTTGCAACGTCTCGGAATGAACCATTTTCTGCTCAGATTATGATGATGCTTGTGGGGTTGACCTGTGTTTTGATGATGGCCTTTTATGGCATGTTATATGTGAAAAAAAATACTCTGCAAACAGAGTTAGCCACACTTAATACTCAGCTTGAACAAACCATCAGCACAGTAGAGAAGTTGGAATCAACGGTAGCGACATTGACCGACTCAAAAAGTGATCAGGAAAGACTTAAGCATTTGAATAAAGTCTTTGCCAGTAAGCAGAATGCTCTAAATGAACTCTCTACGATGGTGAGAGGTAATGATAATGGCTTATCATTTTATTTTTCTGCCTTGGCAAGAAAAAATATTGAATCTATTTGGTTTGAACAAATTGATATTTATTCAGGCGGTAAGCAAATGAATTTGCAAGGTAAGACTTCAGATGCGAAAAATATTCCAGTCTTTATATCCTCCTTAAATACAGAACCTGCATTTAAGGGAGTCAGCTTTAAGTTATTTAATGTCCAAAAAGATGAGGAGAATCACTCGCTCAATTTTACTCTTCAAACAAAAAATGCTGAAATGAGTGAATGACCTGATTAAATTATGAGTAAACAGTTAAGCCTTCTACAGAATATGATCAACAATCTTTCCACGAGAGAAAGAGGGCTGGTATTACTGGGTGTATTATCCATTATTTATATTTTATGGGATACCTTTTTAATTACTCCAATACAAGGTACAACACAAAACCTATTGAGCCAGCGTGCTTCTATTCAAGAGCAAATGGTCAGTTTGGAAACCCGAAGAATACTGGCAAATGGTTTGTTAAACAATTCAAAACGAAAAATAATTTTGGGTGACATTAGTACTATTGAGAAAAAAATAAAAAATTTTGATGGTAAAATTCTGGAGCGTTTACAGGGTCGTGTAGCTCCTCATTATATGGCTAATATGTTAAATGATGTGTTACAAAACAATCAGAATCTGGAGTTAATCAGTATCAGTAACATGCCAGCTGTGCCATTTGTGAGTCCAACAGATAAAGATAAAAAGAGCGGTGGTGATGAAAAACTGGAAACTACGGATGCTAGGTTAATTGGGATTTTTATGCATTCGCTTGAGCTTCAATTAGAGGGAAGTTACCTCGAAGTGTTAAGCTACCTTAGAGCACTTGAAAGTCTGGAATGGAAAATATTTTGGGATCAAGTTAACTTAGAAGTGATGCAATACCCAAAAGTTAAAGTTCATATTAAAGTACATACTTTTAGTCTAAAAGATGGGTGGCTAAGTGTTTAATCCTGTTCGGTTTCATAATAATGGTATGCTGGCTTTCAGAGTAATATTTATTATCTTATTTGGTGTGAGTGCGGTTCAGGCTTTGGAACTTGAACATGATTTGATGGACCCGACACGGCCTGCAGTTGTAAGCTCAAAACCTGCTGCGACTGGAGAGTATCAGCAAGCGAGTATTGCTTTTAAAGTATCACAAATTTATATCAGTAAAAAAAATCAAATGGCCATAGTCAACGATCAAACCGTAAAAATGGGTGATCGTGTCGATGGAGCAGAAGTCTTGGCCATTCATTCAGACAGTGTGGATTTACTTATTACAGGCAGTATTCAAAAAATTAGTATCATGCCTTCCATCAAGCTGTATAAGAAATAATAAAAGATAATCTATTTATGTTAATAAAATTTAAAACAATACGAAAATTGCTCATGGTGAGCGCTATCAGTTTGACCCTTTTATTGGGTATGACTGCCTGCTCTTTGGAAAAAGAACTGCCTCCTGCGAGAGATACCAGTGAAATTGATGATGCTTTTAATCAGGCTTTGGAAAAAAATAGAGAAATTGCTCGTACTCAAAAGGATCAACAAGCCTCTGGTACTCTTAGTGATGACAAAAGAGTACTGGATGCTTTATTACCACCCACCGCACAAAAAAGAGCTGTGAAGAAAGAGAATCGTTTTGATGTGTCTGTCAGTGAATTACCTGCAAGGCAGTTTTACCTGGGACTTGTTGAAGATACTCGAATTAATATTATCGTTCATCCTGGAGTGAGTGGACATATTACCTTAACTCTAAAAAATGTCACTATTGCCGATGTCTTGATGATAGTGAAAGAAATTTATGGTTTTGACTATAAGAGAAAGGGCAATAACTATTTTATATACCCCAATGCAATGCAAACTCGTTTATATCGTATTAATTATCTTAACTTAATCAGAAGTGGTTCATCGACAATTGATGTGAGTTCGGGACAAATTACAAAATCTGAAAGTGATTCATCTGACGATAACTCGTCGTCATCGTCGTCATCGTCGTCTTCTTCAAGTTCAGACAGTGGTGCAGCTAATACAAAATTTGGCACACAGTTAAAAACAGAATTTAAAGTGGATTTATGGACTGAGCTGGCCACATCATTACGCACTATTATTGGTAATGAGGCTGGGCGTGATATTGTCGTTAATCCACAAACAGGTGTTGTCTTAGTTAAAGCAATGCCTGATGAGCTCCTAAGAGTTGAAGACTTTTTAGAAGCCACTCAAATGATAGTCGGCCGTCAAGTACTTCTGGAAGCTAAAATTGTAGAAGTGGAGTTATCAGATGGCTTTCAGGCGGGCATAAGCTGGGCTGCATTGGGTAAGCCTGGAGATGGTAAAACCATTACTGGAGCACAGGTGGGCATCAATGGAATTGTCAATCGTCTGGGCTTGGATTCAGGAGTGGAGCAAGGAGGATTTAATACTCTGAGTAGTGAATTAGCAGGTCCTTTTGGTGGTGTTTTTGCTCTGGCTCTGGACTTGAATGATTTTCAGGCAATGATTGAACTGCTTGGCACTCAGGGTTATGTCCAGGTTTTATCCAGTCCAAGAATCGCCACAATGAATAACCAAAAAGCGGTTATTAAAGTGGGCACGGATCGTTTTTTTGTGACCGATCTTAACTCCAGTAATACTTCAGGAACGGATGGCAGTGCCAGTGAAATTCCTGATGTTGAATTAACCCCTTTCTTTTCAGGTGTTGCCTTGGATGTCACCCCTCAGATTGATGATTCAGGTCAAATAATCTTACATATTCATCCATCCATTAGTGATGTCACTGAAGATACTCGGACACTTTCTTTTTCTGATGATATCAGCATCTCTTTGCCTATGGCCAAGAGCACAATACGAGAATCAGATAGCATTATCCGAGCAAAAAATGGTCAGATGGTGATTATTGGCGGTTTGATGTCAACCAAAGCAACTGATGATAATTCCAGTGTACCCTTTTTTGGTGACCTCCCTATTGTGGGCAATGCTTTTAAACATCAACGAGAACTGGCTGTAAAATCAGAGCTGGTGATTATGCTTAAGGCGACTTATTTGGATAATGATGATGTGATTAATGACTCCTTACAAGAGACGCAGGAGCGGTTTAGAAATTTGCAACAATATGATGTCAGTGGCCGTCCTTCAACCAAAGAGCCTTCAACCTGGTTTAAGCAATAAATTATTTGATTAACAATTACAAGATAAAAGGCATCTCCTTTGAAAAATAATAGGGCTGGCTTATACTGTAAGTCCTGAACTGTAAACGGTTGTATACCAACGATTATGTATCTTGATTTTTTTAATTTGAATAAAGAGCCTTTTTCTTTGACACCTGATACGAGTTTTTTTCTGGATTCAGGCCCTTTCAAAGATGCATTAGAAACTTTAATGGTGGCTGTCAATAATGGCGAAGGCTTTATTAAGGTCACTGGTGAAGTGGGTACTGGTAAAACTTTGCTTTGTCGAAAGTTACTCAATAGTGTGCCTGATGATGTTATCACTACTTATATACCCAATCCTAATATTTCATCAAAAACACTGACCCTGGCTTTGGCTAAAGAATTAGACATTAAATTTTCAGCATCAGCGAATGAATACAGCCTGCAACAACTGATCACCAGCCAATTAATCAGCCATTATAATGAGAATAAAAAAGTAATTCTCTGTATTGATGAAGCGCAGGCTATGCCTGATAAAACACTTGAAGCGCTTAGACTGCTGACAAACTTGGAGACGGAAAAAAGCAAGTTATTACAAGTGGTGTTATTTGGTCAACCTGAATTGGATGAGAAGTTACAATCACGACACTTAAGACAATTCAGGCAGCGTGTGAGTTTTTCATTTGAGTTAAAGCGGCTGAGTATGGATGTTATGATCGCCTATATCACACATCGGTTAACTATTGCAGGTTATACAGGTGGTGAATTGTTTCAAATTTCAGCTCTTAGTCTACTGCACAGCTACAGTCGAGGAATACCACGTTTAGTCAATGTGATTGTTCATAAAGCGTTAATTCTTTGCTATGGGAAAGGAGAAAGGCAAATTACCAAGGCAATCATGAAACAGGCGATTGCTGATACAGAAGATGCCTATATTGAACAATCACAAAGAGTCTATCCCTATGGTATTATTCTAAGCAGTCTTGCAATTTTGGGTGCTCTGGTCATCGCTTATAGGACTTTACTATGAGTGTTATTAATCAAATGCTGCGTGATTTGGAACAGCGTAAGCTCAAAGAGCCAGTGTCAAAGCATTATATTGACGAAGTGAATATTGTGGCCAAAAGCAAACGCCATCTCTTATGGTTTATTTTACCTGTCATTATTATTTTGATAATGGGTGTTTATTTCTATTGGCATTATTATAAGCCGATAAGTCTAACTGAGAATATAGAACCGATTAAAAATGAAGAAATGATTTTGAATATTGATTTCCCAATGCTACCAGAAACTCTTGCTGAAATTAATGAACAAGAAGATGAACGCATTGATGAGGTGAAAATTATTGATGTGGCAGACAGACAAGTATTATCTAAAATGGCTGTTGAAGTGAAACCAGTGCCAGAATCACTTGATGAAACTTTTGTAAAACCTCCTGCGAAACCAAAGCTACCTAAACAGCCATCAGTTAAGATTAAAACCTTTGTTAAAAATGAGAGTAAACAAAAACCTGAAGCAAAAGATAAACAATTTGAAACATTTAAAAAACAGACCGTAGAAAAAAAATCGTATGAAAAAAAGGCGACCGTTAAATCACCAGTCAAACCCTTACCAATTAAAATAACATCGGAAGAAGTGGTTTATCAGGCTGGACAACTGATGGCAACAGACCAGAATGCAGCCATTCAATTATTAAAAGAAAAAATTAAACTGGTTTCACCTGATGCTGATTATTATTCACTAATGGCCAATCTTCAGCAGCGAAGAAATGAATATGATGATGCCATTGTTTCTTATCGAAAAGCAATTGAAATGGCACCTGATAAAGGCGAGTTATGGATTGGAATCGCTTTGGCCTATCGAGCTACGGGTGAGGAAAGTAATGCTAAAAAAGCCTTTAAAGAAGCTTTAACAAGCATTGAAATTAGTACAGAACTGAAGCGCTATGCAGAAAGGCAATTATAACTGACTCATTAGTACTTGAATGGATAAGAGCAGAAATTTTTTATAAAAATAAAAAGTATTTCCTCCATTTTGTTTAGCCTAGTACATAACCTGTTCTGCATGATTTGCTTCGTCATGCCCATCATGAGTTAAGAACACCAAGTACTGTCACCCAACTTTATTTTGAATGACACTATCTTAGAATAAGATATAGAGCGGAGTTACCACGGTGAATATTTAAAGCAATTGTCTGATTGTTCTTTTTTATGGCTTGTTTTTTCAGGTCATTGATTGAACTGATTGATCTACGATTGATAGCAATGATTGAGTCACCACTGCGTAAACCCACTTGCCATGCTGGTGATGCTTTTGTGACGCTTAATACTTGTACGCCTTTGCTTTTGGTGTCCAGACCAAATTGGGCACCTTCCAAAGAAGGGTGTAATTGCTGCCCTTTAAATGCATTAGGTGGCACTTTTTCTGGTGTGTTTGATGATAATATTTCATCTCCACCAATTGTTGCATTAAGCTCGATGTTTTTGTTTTCGCGTATTAATGTGAGTTTTGCTGCTTCACCTGGGCGCTTTAAACCAATGTAGTTACGTAAATCAGAAGAGTTATTAATTTTTCGACCATTCACTTTTATGATGATATCACCTGCCTTAACACCCGCTTTACTGGCTGCAGAGTTGGCTATAACCTGTGCGACGATAGCACCTTCAGACGCGTTCACAGCAAAGGCTGAAGCAAGTTCAGGAGTTAAATCCTGTACTTGAACGCCTAAGAGTCCACGCTGGATGGCACCGTGCTTTATCAATTGGCTCATGACGGATTTAGCCATATTGATAGGGATGGCAAAGCCAATCCCTATATTGCCACCACTTTGAGAGAAAATAGCGGTGTTGATACCAATGAGTTCACCATGTAAGTTAACCAGGGCACCACCAGAATTTCCTGGGTTGATTGAGGCATCAGTCTGTATGAAGTCTTCATAGCCTTCAATTCCAAGTCCACTGCGCCCAAGCCCACTCACAATTCCAGATGTTACGGTTTGATCCAGACCAAAAGGGTGACCAATGGCCAAAGCAAAATCCCCCACTCGCAAATGATCGGAATTAGACAGTTTTACTGCGGATAAATTGTTGCTATTGATTTTTAGTACGGCAATATCAGTTTGTGGATCGGTGCCAATTATTTCAGCCACCAGCTTACGCCCATCTTTTAGAGTGACCAGTATTTCACTGGCATTATCAATGACGTGATTATTGGTGAGAATATAGCCTTTTTTTGCGTTAACAATAACACCTGAACCTAATGCATGTGCTTGTTGATTTTGTTGCTGGTGAGGTGCTTCAAACTTAAAAAAGCGCTTGAATAAAGGATCATTGAAGAAGTCGGGCAGCTGATTGCGAGACTGATATTTTCCCTTAGTTGAAATATTGACAACGGCAGGAGTGACTTTTTCCAGCATTGGTGCCAAGGTCGGTAATGGCTTGTTTTGGCTGTCATGAGTGGGTAATGCGTAGGACTGACTTAAAAACAGGCTGACAGAAATTAAAACAAGCAGGCTTAAGGAGAAAAGATTTCTTTTAGGGATATAGGGCATAATAAATTTCACATTCTTTTAAATTAAGAGCTTCAATAAGTGATTAAGTGAACTATCTTATGTGACTGCCTGATATGAATTTAGTTCCTTGGGTTTTTTCATTTTATGCCACTATTTTCTTAAATATTGGCGAAGTGCAGTCGCCATATTGCCATTTCCTAAACAGAGTCAGATTAAAAACTTGCTCTTGGGTTAAACTGGCTTATTTCCTGCATTTTTTCATATAGTGCTGTTAATTCATCTGTATTGGCTTCAGGAGTCATGATCTGTAAAATAACATATTGATCGCCAGCGTCTTTACCTGGTAAACCTCGACTTTTAAGACGTAATTTTTTACCGCCTTTAGTATTGGCTGATAATTTCATCTCGACAGTACCGCCTAAAGTTGGGATTGATAATTTAGTACCTAATGCCGCTTCCCACGGACTAATGGGTAAAATGAGATTAATATCTTTGCCATCAATGGTGAAGTGTCGGTGTCGATTAAATTTCACCTCTAAAAATAAATCACCTTTAATTTGCCCCGCGCGCCCTTGACCACTGAGACGAATCTTTTGACCCTCTTTAATCCCTTTAGGAATTTTGACCTTTAATTTCTTTGTACCAGAGTCTCCTGGGATGTGGACATTGAGAGAGCGATGAGCGCCATGATAAGAATCTTCCAGGTCGACTGAAATGACGACGGTTTGATCCTGTCCTTTTTGAGGTCGTTGGCCCTGACGGCTAAAAGTATCGTCCCTGCCATTGAAACTACCTTCACGGGAATTTGAAAACATATTATCAAATATATCGCTGAAACTGCCCTGGCCAAAACCTCCAAAATTTGCCCCACCTGGTGGAGGCGTATAACCACCACTTTGAAAAGGGTTACCATCGGCAGAGCCAAAACGATCAAAGTTGGCGCGTTTTTCTTTGTCTTTTAGAATATCATAAGCCTCATTAATTTCTTTAAATTTGGCTTCAGAATTACTGAGTTTGCTTACATCGGGGTGATATTTTCTGGCTAGCCTGCGGTACTGTTTCTTTATATCAGCATGACTGGCATTACGATTGACACCAAGAGTTTTATAATAATCTTTTTTTGACATAGCTTTATCAGTTTTTCTTTTCGTTATTAAGGTATTAGTTGGAGTTAGTTAAGTTACTGCTTACTATTTCGCTACTGCGATTGAGCGTAAATTTAAGTTAAAGCCTAGAGGATATTAGAAAGTTACTTTCTGACTGTCCCTTTATCTGTAATTGTTAGGCTATAATATGGGGTTAAAGACTTATTTTTCAATTAGAAGGTATTTTATGCTGACAGAGAAACAAAAACAATTTATCTTTAAACGAACCTTGTTTCAAAAAATTTCAGGCTATGTTACCTGGAGTATTGGACTTTCTACTGCGGCGGCTTGGGGGTTTATCTACTGGTTTAAGCCCGAACTAGTGAATCCTCAGGCTGTTTTAGGACTTTTAAAAGAAAAAAGAGACAGTGGTATGGACTTGACGCAATTAACGGATATCGCTGTCTTAGCTGTGACAGGAGCTACGGCCATTTCAGCATTGTTTGTACTGATCATTTTGATTGCTTATATTATGAATTCCTGGAGTAAAAAGGAAAAACAGTATCTCGATATTATTGCTCAATTGGATAAAGAGCCACAATGACCCGTTTAATCCAAGTACCTACTGATTTAAAAAGATTATTTTTCACAGCCTAATACACGCTCAAATTCAGCAAATGTTTGAGCCACTTCGGTTGTTTCAATGTTAATACCTAACGATTTACTGAGTAGGCTGATGGAAAAGATACCTCGAATTTGGTAGATATCATCAGAAGGGTGTTCCAGAACCAATGCATGTTGGCGATTTAGCTTTCTCATCGTCATTGCGATATCACCCACTCGAGCTTTTTCGACCACAGACCACTCAATGGCATCAATGGTTTCAACGCCAGTCATAATGTCGAGGATACAAATCTCACTTCTGGAAACACCATTAGATTGTTGGAATTGTATGGGTCTTTCACCCTGTAAATCACTATAAGTGATTAAACCAATCATACGGTTCTTTGAATCAGTGACAAATAATAATTTGACCTTCATTTTCAGCATACGGTCAGTTGCTTCGTCTAGAGAACAAGACGGTGAGATTGTGATTGCAGCAATCTTTGCTAAGTCCGTCATCACTTTAGTGGCAGGATCTTCAAGACTGACAGTTCCTTCTGGATAATAATTTGGTTCACATAAAGTTGCAGCAATTTGAAGCGGTTTTATTTCTAGCTCTTGATAATTACAAGGCATTCTACATCTCCTCATGAAGATTAATAGATTAAGAATTATTCTTTCTTAATCTATTAATGATATAAATCCTGTGGGTGAATTAAAAACTTCACCATTGAAATAAAATGTAGGCAAAAAATTAGTGAAATTCAATATAAAAAGTAAAAAAAGTTGAAATGCCTTGATATATAGGGCTTAGAGGATAAAAATAAAGAAAAACGGTTGTTTGGCAGGTGAACTTTGCAAATAACTCAATAGCCAAATGGGATTTAGCATATTGAGTTAAACATTAAAAAATTAAATGGACTAAACGGCCATCTCTTTTAATTTTTTAAGAGCTCTGACTTTAACAACGGTGGTTGCCTTTTTCGCTTTAAACATCATCTCTTCGCCAGTGAATGGGTTAATCCCCTTTCTTGCTTTAACGGCAGGCTTTTTAACTGTGACAATTTTTAAAAGTCCTGGTAATAAAAATTCGCCACAAGCACGCTTTTTAATATGACGCTCAATTAGTGAATCCAATTCAGCTAGAACCATGCCAACATCTTTTTTACTGATTTCAGTATTTTCAGAAATCTCAGTTAAAATTTGAGATTTAGTCATTTTATTTTGGATTGCTGTTGTTTTTGCTTTTTTTGCAGCAGGTGCTTTTTTCTTAGCAACGACCTTTTTCTTAGCAACAACTTTTTTCTTAGCAACGACTTTTTTCTTAGCGACTACTTTTTTCTTAGTCACGACTTTTTTCTTAGCGACGACTTTTTTCTTGGCAGCAACTTTCTTTTTGGTTGCAGCTTTCTTTTTAACGGCCATGATGGACTCCAGTTTGTTAGATTATTTTAAAACTTCTAAAGGCTTAATGAGTAGGCTCAAATAAAACAGACCAAATATTAGTCTATGATGTAAGCATAATCATAGATATAAGATATGTATAGTTTTTTTTTAATAAAAGTAGCAAAATAATTGAAATAATAGTGTTTTTTTGTATTTTCTTTAAATAAAAGTTAAAAATAAGGGAAAAATGTGATTGAATCGATAAAAATAGGGGTTTCAGGACAAGGTTTGCATGAAATAACTGAACAAGTAAATCATGTGATCAGTTGCTCAAATGTAAAAGAAGGCTTGTGTACTGTTTTTATTCAACATACTTCAGCCAGCTTGATCATACAGGAAAATGCAGATCCTTCAGCACAAAGAGATTTAGAAAATTGGTTAAATCGCTTGGTCTGTGAAAATGATCCAATCTATACTCATACTTTTGAAGGGGCAGATGACATGCCAGCTCATATTAAGTCTGCTATTACAGCAACTTCAATTGCTATTCCTGTTATGCAAAATAAAATGGCATTAGGAATATGGCAAGGCCTATATTTATGGGAGCATCGTAAACACAGTGGACAAAGAACGATCATCATTTATCTGAGTGACTAAATATCGGTTTCTAAATGCTAAGCCAGTTAAAAAGGATGCTCGTAATAAGGACAGACATCCACCGTTTAGGAATAGCTCTTTAGCACAAAATTATTTCGTTGTTAATTTTTCTCTTCTTTCAATATTCAACGATACTTAACCTGGAGGCCAGCTAAATTGTCTTCCTGCAAGCAAGTGTAAATGGGTATGAAAAACAGTTTGCCCGCCGTGCTGATTACAGTTTATATTTAAACGGTAGCCATCGTCAGCAACCTCTAATTCCTTTGCTAATTTCTTTGCGGTTAAAACCATGTGTCCAAGGAGGTGAGATTCTTGTTCACTAAAATCATTAATAGTGCCAATATGTTTTTTGGGAATGATGAGGATGTGTATGGGAGCCTGGGGCGCGACATCATGAAATGCAATGACATACTCGTCTTCAAAAGCAATATTTGCAGGTATTTTTTTTTCAGCTATTTGGCAAAACAGGCAGTTGCTATGTGTCATTAGTTGTTCTCTTTTGTCTATGTTGATAGTATTTTGGATAATACGCTAACATAAAATTCAATAAGTGTGTTCTTTTTGGTATGATTCAATTGTCAGGGTATCTGATACACCTTAGATTAAGTTAAGTGGTATACGAGGAAAGAGAGATGAGTTGGTGGGGAAAATTTTTAGGTGGTGCGGTTGGTTTTTCCATGGGTGGACCACTGGGTTTATTAATTGGTGGCGTTATTGGTCATAAATTAGTTGATAAACCAATGCAGCAAGGCTTTGATGGTAATAATGAGTTGACACAGGCTGCTTTCTTCTCAGCCACTTTTTCAATTATGGGTCATATTGCTAAAGCGGATGGTGTCGTTAGTAAAGATGAAATCGCCATGGCAAAGCAGATTATGGAGCATATGAGGCTGGATGCCGAACAAAAGAAAGCGGCTGTTGATCTGTTTAATAAGGGTAAGCAATCTGATTTTGATCTGGAAGGTGTTTTATTTCAATTTAAACAAGTAGCACATCGCAAAACCACTTTGCTGCAGATGTTTCTGGAAATTCAACTTCATGCAGTTTTGGCTGATGGCAAAATTGATTCTGCTGAAAAACTGATTATTAATAAAATTGCTCAGCGCTTAGGGTTTACGACGAGGCATGTTGAACAATTAATTACATTGGTCAGTTCAAATCTTGGTCTGGGAGGAAATAGTTATCATTATGGGGCAGGCGATACTCATAAAAGCCAGTCTCAATTGCTTGAGGAGTCCTATGAAATGTTAGGAGTACCTACTTCTTCTACAGATGCTGAAGTGAAAAAAGCTTATCGTCGTTTAATGAATCAGCATCACCCTGATAAATTAGTCTCAAAAGGCTTGCCTGAAGAAATGATTCAAATGGCCACTGAAAAAACACAGCAAATTAAAGCGGCCTATGAAATGGTGAAGGAGAGTAGGAAAAGATAATGTTTAATTAATATCAAAAGAATAAAAGCAAAGCTTCAAGTTTGATTTTACTATTAATTCAACATTCATAGGTAGGTACTTAAGAGAAATATCTCTATTTTTCATGCAAATACCACCTAATTTATTATCACATTGAAGCATAAAATGCTGGCTCCAATGCATA
>JADGEK010000006.1:0-2605 GCA_016744395.1 Gammaproteobacteria bacterium
ATGGATGCCAGTGTTTTAGCTGACACAGGTAAAGCTGAGATCATGAGTATGGGTTGTTATGGTATTGGTGTCTCTCGAGTAGTCGCTTCTGCAATTGAGCAAAATCATGATGATAATGGCATTATTTGGCCGACTGCATTAGCACCATTTAAAGTAGGCATTGTCCCCATGAATATGCATAAAAGCGAACGAGTCAGAGAAACCGCAGATAAACTGTATGCTGATTTAGAAGCGGCTGGCATTGAAGTCCTCTTTGATGATAGAAAAGAGCGACCAGGTGTTATGTTTGCTAATATGGAACTGATTGGTATCCCTTATCGCATTGTCATTGGCGAGCGTAGCCTGGATAAGGGTGTTTTTGAATTTAAAGGGCGCACAGACAGTGAAGCCAGAGAAATTGCAGTTGATGATATTGTCAGCTATATACAAGCCCTATAAAGAAAAATGATAAGAGTAGGCGTTTTACAGAGCAGAAGGTGGTAATGAAAATATCAATTAACCATCATCTTGTGCATTACGCCCTCTCGTTGTTAGTTTTTTTGCTATCAACAGGCATTCATGCAGAAGGTTATCGCACCCATATTGATAAACAATTAAAAGATCTGCTGATCGAAGCGGTTCAGGATACTTCGGGGTTTACTGATCGCTTTGATGCAGAGGTGTGGCTATTGGACATGTCTACGCGTATGGCCAAACAAGTACCCAACCCACAGGAACGATTGGATATCTTAAAAAATGTACACCGTGAAGCCACACGTGTGGGTTTACAGCCTGAACTTGTGCTTTCGGTCATTCAGGTTGAAAGTAATTTCGACAATTTTGCCATTTCCTGGGTCGGTGCTCGAGGTTTAATGCAAATCATGCCGTTCTGGCTCAAGGAAATTGGACATCCTAATGATAATCTTTTTGATATAAAAACCAATTTAAGATTTGGCTGCACTATTTTAAGTTATTATCTGGAAGTAGAAAAAGGCAATTTATTTCGTGCTTTAGGACGCTATAATGGTAGCCTGGGTAAAGCCCGCTATCCCAATAAAGTCTTTAAAGCCATGAGCACTAAATGGTATGAGCAATAGCCACCATATTGAATTTTAAAATAAAAGCAATTTATTTAAAGTTGACATTATTTCTTTGGTCTTTTTCTGTTTTGGCTCTTATTTAGACTCTTATTTAGAGAGTTCTTTTGCACTCTGGGACGCTTAGCTGGGCGGGAGGAGTTTCGTTTTTCTTCTGCTGGTACTAACTGCATATCACCATCACCAATCAGGTCACTCCTTCCCATATTTCTAAGAGTTTCACGAATTATTGGCCAGTTTTTGGGATCATGATAGCGGAGTAATGATTTATGTAAGCGTCTGATTTTTTCACCTTTAGCGGTGAATACTTTTTCAGATTTATAGCTGAGTTTTTTCAGTGGGTTACGTTCGCTATGGTACATAGCAGTTGCAGTCGCCATAGGTGAGGGGTAAAAATTTTGTACTTGGTCTAATCTAAAGTTATTTTCTTTAAGCCATAGAGCAAGATTGACCATTTCTTCCACTGTTGTTCCAGGATGAGCCGCAATAAAATAAGGGATCAAATACTGTTCTTTGCCTGCCTCTTTAGAGAATTGTTCAAACATCTTTTTGAATTCATAATAACTATCAATTTTGGGCTTCATCATTTTGCTCAGAGTACCCTCTTCCGTATGCTCTGGTGCAATTTTTAAATAGCCTCCCACATGATGAGTCACTAATTCTTTAACATATTCTGGAGAACGTATGGCTAAGTCATAACGTAAACCTGAAGCAACAAAGATTTTTTTTATACCAGGCAGTTCTCTGGCTCGCTGATACAAATGAGTCAAAGGCCCATGATCCGTATTCATATGCGAACAAATGCTGGGGTAAACACAGGATAAGCGACGACAAACTGACTCTACCGCTTTATCATCACAGGCCAAACGCCACATATTGGCTGTTGGACCACCCAGATCAGAAATATAGCCTTTAAATTCTGGCACATTATCTCTGATCTCCTCAATTTCACGAATGATAGAGTCTTCTGAACGATTTTGAATCACTCGGCCTTCATGTTCGGTAATCGAACAAAATGTACAGCCACCAAAACAGCCTCTCATTATATTAATTGAGAAACGGATCATTTCATAAGCAGGCATTTTTTTGCCCTGATAATCCTGATGCGGTAAGCGTTTATAAGGCAGCTCAAAAAGTTGATCCAACTCTTCTGTCGACAAAGGAAAAGGGGGTGGATTAAGCCAGACATCTCGATCACCATGACGTTGAACAAGAGCTCTCGCATTGCCTGGATTGGTTTCAAGATGTAACACACGTGATGCATGTGCATAAAGAACGGAATCACTGATCACTTTTTCATAGGATGGTAAACGTATGACCGAACGTTCTCGGTCCAGGGTTTTAACGATATTTCTCAAAGGTATGGCAACCACACCTTCTTCCTGTCCACTCTCTTTAGAGGTCTGAGCATCAGAGCAACTGTTCTGATCAATCATTTCATAGGGGCTGACTACCGCATCTACTTTTCCTGGACGATCAACTCGGCTGGAATCAATTTCCATCCAGCCCTTTTGTTGATGCTTAACCAT
>JADGEK010000006.1:2705-55061 GCA_016744395.1 Gammaproteobacteria bacterium
AATCATTTCATAGGGGCTGACTACCGCATCTACTTTTCCTGGACGATCAACTCGGCTGGAATCAATTTCCATCCAGCCCTTTTGTTGATGCTTAACCATATAGGCCGTACCACGGATATTATCAAGCTTGCTAATGTTTTCTCCGCGGGACAAGCGATGTGCAATTTCAGTGATCTGACGCTCACCATTACCAAAAACCAGTAAGTCCGCCTTGGAGTCAACTAAAACTGAACGTTTTACTTTATCGGACCAATAATCATAGTGTGCAATTCGTCTAAGGCTGGCCTCGATACCACCCACAATCACAGGTACATTTGACCAGGCCTCTTTGCAGCGTTGAGTGTAAACAGAAACCGCATGATCAGGACGTTTTCCTCCCACATCATCAGGAGTATAGGCATCATCATGACGTAATTTACGATCCGCCGTATAACGATTAATCATCGAATCCATATTACCTGCAGTCACACCAAAAAATAAGTTAGGTTTGCCCAGTATTTTGAAAGGTTCAGCGCTCTGCCAATCAGGCTGATCAATAATACCGACACGAAAACCTTGAGACTCAAGTAAGCGACCAATTAAGGCCATTCCAAAACTGGGATGATCCACATAAGCATCCCCTGTGACTAAAATAACGTCACATGAATCCCAGCCTAAGGCATCCATTTCAGCCTGTGTATGAGGTAAATATTGAGAAATGCCATAGCACTCCGCCCAATATTTTTCATAGGCAAAGATGTTTTGCAGATTTGAAGTTTTACGTTTTTTAACAACATGCTTAACACTGGACATAACGAAAGGACTCAATACTTAGTATGAATATAGGGTATCGATGCACGGTAGTATCAATGTCTTGTATCGATGCAATTAAATAGGAGGATATTGTATTATAAACTTTTTTTTGAAATAAAAAAACCTGAATAATATCAGGTTATTAGTTAACAATAAAGTTTACGTATTGCTGACAATCTGAGTTTCCCTAAAACAGATCATTTAGCTTTAAATTTCTATATTACAAGAGAATTGCAGCCTTCAGAAAGAGCATTTCTTATTCTCCGGGAATCCAGATTTTTCTTCACGAGCAATGATACCTGTTTGAGTCATATACAATTGGTATGACTGGTTATCTTTCATTGTCAAAAAAACAGATTGTCCATATTCTGCATCAAGCCAGGGAAGCCATTGATGATCTTTTTTTAATTTCCAGAGATCATATTCTGGTTTTGCTTCAATGGCAAAGACTGTGGGTAAATTCATACGCTGTTGATCAATATTTTGATATCGACCTGAAAGACGATCCAGTTGAAAACTGGCATCTAATCCAAGTAAATTAGCCCAACCATACCATTTTATGATTCTGGCATCCATCTGCCATTCATCCCCTTTGAGGGAATATGAGGTTTTAGAACAATTATCGAATAATAAGAGTTCCAATTGGTAAGATTGTTTCTTGAGCCGTTCAACCTGAAGTGAAGCAATTGGCGTTTCATGAGTCAAGCGATGATAGGTCAAAACATTCGTTCCAACCAGAGAGGTACTTATCAGGAAAAACAAAAGTAATAAAAGGTAGCTACTATTTCGACAACTTGCCCAGATTTTTTTCTTTCTAAGCATTTTTAAAGTACGAAAAAAGAAAAAAATTAAGACCAGTAAGATAGCAGTTAACGCTATGAAATAATAACTCTGAAGAGATAGGTTCATTTACTTATAGGGATCACCAGCAGGTTTTATGTGTTCATCTTCGGTTTTAGCTGGATAGTGGTATTTACCACCAAAGAATAAGAGAGGCTCTAGTTGCTCTTCTTTTTTGTATAAATCCAAGACTTCACCAACGACAATCCAATGATCGCCGCCATCATATTGTTTATTAATTTTACAAGAAAAAGAAGCCAGACAATCCTTCAATCGTGGAGCAGCCAAAGAATCTGAAAAAAGATGTTCGTAAAATACCTGACTATCATCCATGTCAATTTTAGAGCCTGCAAAATAATTTGAAACATCTTCCTGATGGATGCCAAGGACGTTAACTGTAAAGTTGGCACCCTCTTTGAGAAGCTCAGAAAAAGCAGCCTTTTTGGATGGGCAAACCAGTAACTGAATGGGATCAAGAGATAAAGAACTGACTGCATTAGCCGTCATACAACGGACTTCTCCCTCATGCTCAATAATAAGTACAGTCACACCTGTGGCAAAAAGACCGATGTTACTGCGATAGGCCTGAATCAAGTCCGCTTTTTGTTGTTCAATTTCATTACTCATGTTCTTTTACTCATATTATTCTGCTCTATTGATTCTGTTTTGGAAAAGCCTTGTATTGCAATCATACAAGACCTAGCCAATCCTGAGGTTTAAGGTAGCGTTCATACAGTAGAGCTTCAGTTGAGCCCGTTTCTGGCTGCCAATTATAACGCCACTTGACCAAAGGCGGTAAAGACATGAGAATTGACTCTGTTCGACCACCTGTTTGCAGGCCAAACAAAGTGCCTCGGTCATAAACCAAATTAAATTCAACATAACGACCTCGTCGATACAGTTGAAAATCACGCTCTTGTTCGCCATAAGCCATGGATTTACGTTTATCGACAATGGGCAGGTAAGCTGGAACAAACTGTTTGCCCACACTTTGCATTAAAGCAAAACAGTGTTCAAAACTTTTTTCATTGAGATCATCAAAGAATAAACCACCGACCCCACGTGTTTCATTTCGGTGGGGTAAATAAAAATACTCATCACACCAATGTTTATATTTTGGATAATAAGCAGGATCAATCTGATCACAGGCTTTTTTAGCTTCTTTATGCCAGTGAATCACATCTTCTTCAAAAGGATAATACGGAGTCAGATCAAAACCTCCACCAAACCACCAAATGGGATCACAGCCTTCTTTCTCTGCAATAAAGAAACGAACATTGGCATGGGTAGTCGGAATGTAAGGATTTTTAGGATGAATGACCAGAGAAACACCCATCGCTTCAAAAGAACGGCCTTCGAGCTCAGGTCTTTTTGCAGTTGCCGATGCTGGCATTGAGGCGCCCATCACGTGAGAAAAATTGACACCTGCCTGCTCAAAAATATTACCTTCTTCAAGGACACGAGTCCTTCCACCACCACCTTCTTCTCTTTGCCATTCTTCTTGTACAAATTCTGTTGAGCTTTCTGGGTTAATAAGTGTGTCTGCTTTTTCAAGCGAAAGACAAATATCATTTTGCAGTGAGAGTAAAAATTGTTTTACAGCGTTTGAATCAGGTTGATTCATTTTATTCCCGTTATTAAATTCGACCAATGTCATAATAAATAGTAGCTATATCCCTTAAATTTAGCACAAAAATAATAGATATAAATGTAAATAGTTATCTTTTCTATACCCATAAGTATGGGTAGTCTATACACTTTTCAAATAAAAAGACAAAAAAAAACCAGCATTGGAATTTCCAAAGCTGGTTTTCTAGTAATAAAGTCTTCAGTTTATAAAAACTGAATTGACCTTATTGCTGAGGTGCTGCTGGAGCCACAGGTGCTGCTGGAGCGGCATATGGCTGTTGGTAACCACCGCCATAGTATGGCTGTTGGTAGCCGCCACCATAGTATGGTTGCTGCTGTTGGTAACCACCACCGTAGTATGGCTGTTGATAACCACCACCATAATATGGCTGCTGGTAACCACGACCATAACCACCGTAGTAATCATCGTCATCATCCATCATATCTTCCATTTCTTCCATCCAGTATCTTGGATCCCACTCATCATATGGGTTACAGTTTGGAATTTTACCGTATGGACCATAACATTCTGAGTCGTTATTACCACCCCAGAATGCTGAAGCATTTGAAGCTGCCCCAAGTACAAATGCTGAAAAAACTGAAATTGCAATTATTTTTTTCATTTCTATCTCCCTACTCTATTTTTTTAATTCGAAAACAATAATGTGTTTTGCCACTATAACATTAAATAAACGCCAATTTCATCGTCTTTAATCAAGAAAAAAGTGTTCTTATCTAATGTAAAACAGTATATCACAATATATCATATTACTAATACTTTATTCAATGCCAATTTGATATTGTTTACTTCGTCACTGTCATACGTTTTTTTTTCTGCCCCGCCCCACACCACACCAGGCCAATAGGGATCGGATTGATACCTTCCAACCACATGAATATGCATCTGCTGCACAATATTTCCAATGGCCGCAACATTCAACTTATCCGCTTGAAATTCATTCTTAATGAACTCTGATAATTGCCTGGTCACACTAAATATTTGAGTATGCAAAGCGTCATCTAATTCATACAATTCCGTTTTATCAGTTTTAGGCACAAGAATAAACCAGGGCACCAGAGAATTATTCATCAGTAATACCAGAAATTGATCCGACTCAGATAGAATAAAACAGTCATCGTCTAAACGTGGATCTAAATTAAATTTTTTCATTCGTTTTCTTCATTTCATAAGAGGTGGGTTTATCAGGCCTGTGCATTAACGGCTATATCACTATTCATGTAACCACGTACTTTAAAGTGTATTGACTCATGTATTGATAAAAAGACAGGAATAATAATTAAAACTAACACCGTAGCAAAGGCCAAACCAAATGCAATTGATACTGCCATTGGAATCAAAAATTGTGCTTGCAGTGATGTTTCAAATAACAGCGGTGTTAAGCCTGCAATGGTCGTCAAAGATGTCAATAATACTGCTCGCAAACGCTGCACAGATGCTTCAATTAATGCATCATTGACCATCATCCCCTTATCGCGTAAACGTTTGTAAAAACTCACTAAAATAATAGAGTCATTAACCACGATACCAGACAAACCAAAAATACCAAAAAAGGACAATAAGGTTAAATCAATCCCCTGGAGCCAATGCCCCCAAATTGCCCCCACCAGACCAAAAGGAATAATAGCCATAACCACCAGAGGCCATCCATAGGAAGCAAAAACCCAGGCAAGAACGATATAGATCAGAGTTAAACCAAGAATGCCTCCCCATTTCATATCAACCATAGTTTCTTTTTGGTCCGCAGAGCGCCCCTCAAAACTGTAATCAATCCAATATTTCTGCTTAAGCTCTGGCAGTATTTTTTCTTCCAGTGAAGCAACAATACTATTCACATTGTTTACGTCCATATTAACTTCTGCTGACACTTCTAATGCCAGTTCACCTTCAGCATGACGTAATACTTCAAAGCCCTGTCGAACAGTCCATTGTGACACACTGGTCAAAGGTACAAACTCCCCTGCGGGTGTACGGATGTTAATTCTCTGCAAAGTATTAATTTGATCACGTTCTTGTTTGGGCAGTTGTACACGTACTTCTACTTCATCTGCACCGTCTTGAAATATTTGTACCAGATTACCATCAAATGCTGTACGTAATTGCTGACCAATATCAGTCACAGTTAAGCCTAATATTTCACCCGCAGGTTTAAGCTGATAAACCAATTGCTCTTTACCATAAGGCATATCATCATCAATACCGTACACGCCATCAATGCTTCTTAAAGCTTGAGACAATTCGGTCGCCGCTTTTTTTAATTGTTCATTATGAGACCCATTAAGACGGATAGCCAGGTCACTTCCTTGAGGGCCTGTTTTACGTGATACTATAGTCAGGTTATCCATACCTGCCACCGCTTCCAGTTTCTCACGCCAATGTTTAATAAATTGTGTATTGCGAACACTGCGCTGATCAGGCTCAACCAATTGTAAAAAAATGGCTCCCAGTTGATCACCTTTTTTCCTCGAACTGCCACCACTAAATGAACTGCCACTGATGGTGACCGCCATATCTATTATACCGCCCCCTAATTCTTCATTGGTTTCATTGAGTTTCTCTTCCATGTGTTTGAGATAGGTTTCGGTTTTCTCCCGAGACGTTCCAGAGACAAAACTGACATTTGCATAAACAATTTGTGCTTCTGGTGAAGGAAAGAAAGTAAAATTAATTCGACCACCTGCCAGCAAGCCCAAAGTCATAATCAAACTGGATAAGACTAATGAAACGGTAATTGCCCGATGGGCCAAAGCCCAAGAAATGACTCGACGAAATTTGTTCTGACGAAATGAATCAAAGGCTTCATCCAGTCGGTCACGAAAATTAGATTTTTTCTCTTTATCATCGGCTACTGGATGGTTGTCGAGTTTATCTCTTTTAATATTAGAGAAAGCATGTCGTAAGTGGCCGGGCAAAACAAAAAAGCTTTCCACTAATGAGGCCAAAATGACACAAATGACAATTAAAGGAATATCAAAAAGAATATTCCCCATAATACCGCCGATCATCATTAGGGGTAAAAACGCGGCGATAGTCGTCAGCGATGAAGCAATCACAGGCACAAACATTCGTTTTGCTCCACCTTCAGCAGCCATCAAGGGCGCTTCACCGTCTTGATAATGTGCAAGTGCATCTTCACCCACCACAATGGCATCATCAACAATAATACCCAGGGCCATGATCAGGCCAAACAAACTGATCATATTAATGGTGCCACCCACTAAATAGAGTATGGCCAGTGTCGCCATGAATGAGACAGGAATACCAATTGCAACCCAAAAGGCCACTCGAGCATTTAAAAACAGATAAAGAATGAGAACCACCAGAACCAGTCCCCCACCGCCATTTTTAACCAGTAAATAAATTCTATCACGGATCATTTGCCAGCTTGCATCAAAGACTTCCAGTTTAATACTAGGTGGTAAAGTTGCCTGCTTTTCATCGATCCATTTTTGCAAAATTTCAGCCGCTTGCAGCGCATTACCGTCTTCTGTTCGTTGTAAGGCTAATTCAACAACAGGCTTACCATCTTTAAGACGCAAAATACCTTCATCATCGGGTTGACGTTTGATTGTAGCCACATCACCTAGACGCACAAAATCAGTACTATTGGCTAAAATCGGTATGCGAGAAAATTCCATTTCACTTCGTGCCTGTTCCAGACTGCGCAGTTCTTTAGCATTATGTTGATTACCTAGAGTGCCTGCAGGCATATCCTGGCTAAAAGTATTAATACGTTGACTGATTTCATCCAACGTTAAATCCAGATATTGCAGTTGCTCTATGGGAATTTCTATGGAAACTTCTTCATCAGGTAAACCGTTAATATCAATCTTATCAATGCCCAGCTTACTCAATTCACGTTCAAATTCATTCGCCAAAATTCTCAGCTCTCGTAGATCATCCACTCCAGAAATCAGAAGTTTTGCTACACCTTCATAGCGTATTAAATTTTCAACCTGAGGCTTTTCTGCATCTTTAGGCAGGTTTCGAAACTCATCCACTTTTTGTTTGACTTTATCCAAAGCCAGAATCATATTATTGCCTTCATTAAATTCCATAACGATGGATGAGACATTCTGTGCCGACGTTGAAGTCATATTTTTTACATTATCAACGGTTTTAAGTGATTGCTCCAAAGGAATAGTGATGCCTTTTTCAATATCCTCAGCACTGGCACCACTCCAGATAACACGAACACTGATACGATCCAGTTCAAAGGTAGGGAAAAACTGAGTATTGAGCTTTGATAGAGCAAAGACACCAGAAAGGATCATCATTATCATCAACAGGTTAGCAGCAACCTTATGATGTGCAAAAATAGAGAGAATGTTCATTGTTGAGTACTTTTATTGGCAGTATTGATCAGCGTATCCTGTGCAATAGATACTTTATCTGAGTCCTCCTGAACAACATCCACTTTCAAGCCTGAATAAGCATTAGGTAGATGGGTCGAAAGAATGGTATCACCTGTTTTCAGCACATCACTCTCAATGATAAGTTCAGGCTCTTGCACCATTGTTTCAGAATCAATTAAGGTTCCACTCAGATGGTATTCACCGATTGTTTTTACTTGAACAAGCTTCAGGCGATTGTCTTTAATTTGGTACAATTGATCACTGCCATACATTGCCTGGTAAGGTACTTTAATAACATCGTCTCGTGCAGGTCTTTGTAAGCGTACAACCACAATGGCACCCATTCGGAAGTACACTTGATCCACTGAAATTGAAAAGATGGCATCAACACCACTGGCCTGAGCTTCACCAGAAATACGTTCAAGTCGAATAGGCACTTGCTGGCTACCACTACTGGCCTCTCCTGTAAGAATGTGACCGCCTCGAGTACTTTGCTGGATCTCAGATAATACGTTGACAGGTAACTTGGCACGAATTTCTAAATGCTCTGTGGAATAGAAGCTGAGTAGTTTCTCATTATTATTAACCCGATCACCCTGAGCAACATTGACTTTAGCAACCACACCCGAAAATGGTGCAACTATTTGACTGCGTTCAAATGCCAAACGACTCTTTTTTAAATCAGCTTCTGCCTGCATCAGACGCGCCTCTAATTGTTCCTGACGATTTTGATACTCATTCACTGAAAACTGAATACTATTAAATGACAAGCGTTGTTTCTCAACTAGCTGCATTGCTTGTTCCGTTTCGGAGACTGAGCCTAAATTTTGACGTTTCACTTTTTCTGCCCGGGCAAGGGCTTTTTCACTCAATCGAAGCAGTTTCTTTTCATTCTTTAATGACTGAAGATTTATCTTATGACGTAATTGATCACTTTTAATCAAAGCATTCAATTCTTTAACCTTAGCTTGAGACTGTAATAAGAGGGGATCAAAATCGGCCTTATCCAGACTGAGCATTAATTGCCCCTGCTCAATATGCTCACCTTCTTTGACCAACACCTTCGCAACCTGACTTGCGGCAGGCGCTGCTGCATTCAATAACTCTGACGTTTCAACCCTGCCATACAAAGTGATTGTGGGAGAAAGTGTTTGTTTTTTAACTATGCTCTGCTCTACTCTCCAGACATGTTCCTTAATTGTAATTTCAGATGACTTCTCTTTTGTTGCGAGCATCATCTTAAAAAAGACAATGGCGAGAATAATAATGGCGACAGGTATAATAATTTTTTTTATCATTTTCTAATTAACATTTGTTTAGGTACATACTTTAGTTGTTTATCTTCTTCAAAGCACTCTATTTACAAAAGTCAAACAGGCACTTTCAGTGTCCAGCTGAGATTCCTCAGATATGAGTAAATCAGGTTTGAGACGCAAGAGACTTTGCACAAACAGTCCTGAGGTCAAATCAATTTGCTGATAGCCTTCAGCCTGTTTGGTAAACAATGGCGTTGACTGAAATCCACAACTGGGTGATTTCGACTTAACAATAATTCCTTTAATATCAGGAAACTGCATTAAAAAGTTCTCCGCGTAAGATTTTAAAGAATCAGTATAATCCAGTCTGTGATTTTCGACACCAAGAACTCGAATTTGTTCGTTCTTATTTTTTTCTGTATAAGATTTTACAACTTGAATTTTAGGTCTGGGCACTCCAAGACCAATAGCCACTTCTGGGCAAAATGGGACTACCTCAATTTGATCAAAGAATTGATTTTCAAAGAGCTTCACTATCAGTGAATGCCTCTTTTGCCTGCCGTCATATCGGACACGTTGTCCCAATAAACAGGCACTTACAGCCAGTGTAACTTTATGCTTCATTGAGTTTAAGTTTAATTAATAAGGGGATTTTATTTCTCGACACTTCTAATTAGAGCATGTTTTGAGTCAAGTTTATAGCATACAATGCATCAGAATATTCTGTACACAATAATTGAGATAAAAACACTTAATATGATAGTATTTCAGCTCACTATACCCGTTATCTTCGAAAATGCAGGACTTCATTATGAAAATTGGCACCCCTCTATCCCCTACTGGCACACGAGTACTTTTTTGTGGTGGTGGTGAATTAGCTAAAGAAGTTGTGATTGAATTACAACGTTTGGGTGCTGAGGTCATTGTGGTGGATCGTTATGACAATGCACCTGCCATGCAGCTTGCTCATCGAAGTCATGTAATTAATATGCTTGATGGCGATGCCTTACGTCAGGTCATTGAATCCGAACAGCCCCACTATATTGTCCCCGAAATTGAAGCCATTGCCACTGAAACTCTTCTCACATTGGAAAAAGAAGGGTTTAATGTCATCCCTTCAGCAAGAGCAGCTAATCTAACCATGAACCGAGAGGGTATTCGCCGTTTAGCCGCAGAAGAATTGGGCATCAAAACCTCACCCTTTAGTTTTGCTCAAAACAAAGAAGAGTATCTTATCGCAGTGAAAGAAATTGGCATTCCCTGTGTTGTAAAACCCATTATGAGCTCATCTGGTAAGGGACAAAGTACAATAAAATCTGAAGCGGATATAGAAACAACCTGGATATATGCTCAAGAAGGTGGTCGCTCTGGTGAAGGCAAAGTCATTGTTGAAGGCTTTGTGGATTTCGATTATGAGATTACACTATTAACGGTTCGACACGTCAATGGAACTTCATTTTGTGAGCCTATTGGCCATAAGCAAATTGACGGCGATTACAGAGAGTCATGGCAGCCACAGGCAATGAGCCCTGCAGCAAAAGAAAAATCCATTGAGATTGCTCAAAAAATCACTGATAACTTAAGTGGCTGGGGATTATTCGGTGTTGAATTATTCATTAAGGGTGATGAGGTTTGTTTCAGTGAAGTGTCACCCAGACCTCATGACACGGGATTAGTTACTTTAATATCTCAAGACCTCTCAGAGTTTGCTCTACACGCCAGAGCCATTTTAGGCTTACCAATACCCAGCATTCGCCAATATGGACCCAGCGCTTCCTCTGTTATTTTAGTGAATGGTGATTCCTCACAAGTGACTTTTAGCAATCTGGAAAAAGTACTCACAGAACCAGACACTCAACTGAGATTATTTGGTAAACCTAAAGTAAAAACACAACGTCGCATGGGAGTAGTACTCGCATTAGATGAATCCATTGAAAAAGCCCGAGCAAAAGCAGTGCGCTCATCTGAAACAGTGACGATTGAATTATAAGCCAACTAAAAAACGGTTAATAGAGTGGCAAGCACAACAATAAGTTTAAAACTGATTATTTAGCTGAGTTTTTATTAAACACACGATTTTTTAGTTTGCCTTCACTTGCATGAGCTTGTCAATCCGACGAATATAATGACGAGTCTCAGGTGGTGTGAATGGCGAAACTTTATCCCAATTGTTAACCGCTTCTGGCCGTTCTTTTTTGCTATCTCTTAGCTTTTTTCGAGCTTTTAAGACACGACCAAATCCCGCATTATAACTGGCAAAAGTAAAATTTAAACGTTCATCAACTGAAATATTCTTTTTTTTCCAGCGTTTATAGAGTTGTCGATTGTAATAAATTGCTGCAGCAATATTCCAACGCGGTTCATCAATTTTACCCAAGTTAGGCTGTTTTTTTATGATTTCCTGGTAGGTTCTAGGCATTATCTGCATAATACCAAGCGCACCCACCTTACTCTTTGCTTTTGGATTCAAACCTGATTCAGCAATACCCTGAGCTTTAAACCAATGCCAGTCTACGCCAGGGCCAAAATAATGTTTGCTATTTTTTTTAAAGTGACGATCGTATTTATTTGACCAATGCTTATGCTTAACATGCTTATGAGAGCCTGCAAGTGCAACCGCTGGCATGAGCAGTAGAATGAGCCCAATAAAACAACATTTACACATTAATTTAGCCCTAAACCAATCACCAGGCCTAAAGCTGTTCCGATACCAATAAACATCCCCATTAGCATCAAACCTACAGCAATATTGCCATCGGCTAATTGATCAGGGATGCTAAAGCTCACAATATGGCTAAATAATTTGCACCCGAACCACATAAAAAATAGAGTTAACAATCCACCCATGCAGGCATATAAAACGTTAAGAAACATAGGGTCTATACTGTCAGTCATTACCACTTTCCTATTTTATTTAAACAGTGCGTCTTTAATTAAGATTAGTTAAAATTTTTGATGATTTCAATCAAACTTGACCGTTTTATGAACAGCAACTCATTTAAAAAATGAATGCTCAAAGAACAGTCCTTTTTACTCGACATCAATAAATTTTAAACCAATGCCTTTTTGTCCAAAACGAACAATAAGCATATCAAGCACTGGGGCTTCAAAAGGGGTATCAATCAATTGGACTTTCACCTGACTGCCAATCGGAGGTAACTCAGAATTACCTGAAAGAAGGTAAATACCGCCATCAGAAATATCCAAAGTTTTCACCTCAATGGTTCCCATCTCGGGATGAATTAACTTAACACTTGATGTTAATTTAGTTCGGATATGCTGTCTTAATTCTTCACTCATAATGTATTATATTCTCTGTCTGTTCTTAATTTAAGGGAAAGTATAAGGAATAAGAAGTTTTATAGCTGCTTTTTAGGTTTTTTGGCAACATTATCTCGTAAATACACGGGTCTCACCTGCTCAGCACTGACCAGAGTATTATTGGCTACATTTTTTAGTGCCAGAAATGCAATGTCTCTGGCATGAGGAAATGAGGATTTATCATTAATAATGCTATCATCCACAGGCAATTGACATTGTGCTGTCAGTTCGGACAGTTGCTCATGATAAACAGACCAACCATTACCAATCGTCATCCAACTTTCATCTAAATGAATCAAAGGATCCAACTTGGATATCAATTGTTCAGGTTTTATCACTTGCTCGCGTCCAGTTAAAGTCATAAATCCGTCTTTCATTTCATAAGCAGCAAAGTAAATTTCATCCATTCTGGCATCGTTTGCCACTAATAATTTACGCTTTGTCTGGCAGTGCCCCTGAGCAATTGCAGCTAAGGAAGATATGGGGGCAACTTGTAGATCAGCACCATATGCAATGGCCTGTACAACCCCTGTTGCAACCCTGACACCTGTAAATGCACCAGGTCCACAGCCGAATGCCAGGACATCAATTTGCTTAATATCATAGCCTGCTTCATCCAAAACAGAATCAATCATAGGGAGAATCAATTGGGTATGTTGTCTGGGGGCAATTTCAAAACGTTCAATACAGGAAAATTCCTGTTGATTGCCATCAAATAAAACAGCCGAGCAAGCATTACTCGAAGTATCCAGAGCCAGTATTTTCATTCAATATATTCTAAAGTGATCGATTTAAAGCAATATTCTAACAGAATACGATAAAAAATAACTCTTCTAGTCGGTTTCATCAGTCAACTGCATATCATTGAATTTTTTCTGCAATTGACAAAATTCAGTTTCTATAGGCATTTCTGGTAATGTTTTTCGTAAATAATACCCGTAGGATTGACTGAAAAAACGGGGATCAGCGACAATAAGAATACCATAGTCACCAATATCACGAATGAGCCGCCCAGCCCCCTGTTTGAGCGCCATACCAGCCTGTGGCAGCTGATATTGAGAAAAAGCATTTAATCCCATCTGTTTCATTGAATGAATACGTGTCTGTAATACTGGCTCATAGGGCGAAGCAAAAGGCAGCTTATCAATCACAACACAAGACAAAGCCTGTCCTTTGACATCCACACCTTCCCAAAAACTACTGGTCCCAAGCAGAATAGCATTATGAGTTTGTTTAAATTGTTCGACTAATTGCTGTTTTGGTGCATCTCCTTGAACAAACAATTGGAAATCCATTGTTTGCAATATGGCTTTTGCCTCCTGCATGGCACGATGAGAAGTAAATAAAAAAAAAGTTCTACCCTCTAACCATTCCATGACAGGAAGAATGGCTCGAATGAGAGAGGCTGTATAGAGATCATCACTGGGTAAAGGTAAGTTTTGAGGCGCATAAAGAATAGCCTGTTGACTATAATCAAAAGGACTTTCAAGTTTAAGAACTTCACAATCATTCAACGCTAATTGGCTGGAAAAGTGAGTAAATAAAGATTTCTCCTTTGCCAATTGCTGTTCACTATTTTCACCAAGATGTACCCCATAGTTTACCTTTGAATCATTGCTAAGGACAGTCAAAGTGGCAGAAGTGAATATCCAGTTTGCAGAGGTTGAATCAAGTTGTTGTTTAAATTCATCCCCAACTGAGAGTGGTGTTAACTGGACGGTGAAAAAATACTCATTACACTCAAACCAATGGATCATACCTTCAGGAGTGGCACTGGTGAGTTCATCAAAACTCACTAATAACTGTTCACTGCGTTTAAAACACCGTTCTAACTCAGCATTGCTGGCTGACACCGATTCTAACAACCCCTTGAGTTTTCTTAGTCCATAAACGATTTCATCGCATAAAGGTTTCACGGATAAACTAATTTCTGACCAACTGCCCTTTTTCTTATAGCGATTGAGCACCATAATTAAATCATCAAGCATGCGTCTAATATCATCATTTAAAGCGATAAAACGCTCAACCGATGTGGATGACTTCACAATTAAGCGACGACTGTCTTTTAACAGATCTTTGATTTGTTTTGATGATATTTGACGTGATAGAAAGCGTGATGCGATGTCTGGCAACTGGTGTGCCTCATCAATAATGTAGGTATGAGCTGAGGGCAACAAGTCTCCCAGGGTATCCGTTTTTAATTTTAAATCGGCCATGAGCAGATGATGATTTACAATAACAATATCGGCCTCAAATGCTTGTTCTCTTGCTTTTAAAACATAACAGTCATCATGTACAGGACAGGCACTGCCAAGGCAATTGTCGCTAGTTGAAGTTATTATTGGCCAAACAGAGGATTGCTCTTTAATAGTGGAAAATTCAGAAATATCAGCAAACTCTGTTTGTCCTAAAGTCTGCTGAATAACCTGTAATTCTAATTGTGTCTGTTCATCGTACCAGGCTTCATCCATGGCTTTTTCAAAGCGGTAAAGACAAACATAATTACTACGTCCCTTAAGGATACTATAATTGAGATTTCGTTGGTTTATAGGTTCCAGAATGGCTGCAATGACAGGCAAATCTTTATGGTATAGTTGGTCTTGAAGATTTTTTGTACCTGTACTAATAATAATTTGTTTTAAAGACAGTATTGCAGGCACTAAATAAGCATAAGTTTTACCTGTACCAGTACCTGCTTCACAGAGTAAAATAGCCTTTTTTTCTAAGGTCTGCTCAATCTTTTGAGCCATTTGAAATTGAGCATCACGGGGTGAAAAATCAGGTAGGTGTTTAGAAAGTAAACCTTCATGTGAAAAAATACTACTAAGATCGTGTGTCATTATTTAGAGACTTATTCTTTATAAAAAATCAGGGTTAAAAAAGCCTGTTCGTAAATGCAATGAATTGAGTTGAGTCCCAGAATTATTATTTTATCTGGCTTCTTCCTCACTGACCCATTCATTACTCCAGGCCAAAGTCGCAATTTTTTTGAAACGAGCGACAGTCATTGCACCTTTTTTTGCTTTTTTACTCTGTTTATCAATGACGTTTTCAACCAGTGTTTCACGATCAATTTCGTAAATTTCAAAGGGCTCGTAATCATCATTTAACAAAACTAGTACCACACTATCCCAGTTTTGTTCCATTTTAAGCTGACCAATTCGATAAGTTGTTTTGGTATCGCTAAAAATTGTACGTCCTTTTATCTGGACTTTATCATTATGTAAATCCCCCGATTGTTCAGTACCAATGGCATCATACCCAATTTGTTCGGCTGCTGGTGCCAAATGCAACAATCGGATGGCATCATAAGTGGAGAGTTCACCACTAACACCCGCCAAAGTTTTACCTGTAGCACGACGATAATTCGCAGCTAATTGTCTTGCCTGCTGCATTAAAACATCTACCGAATAAGCATTATCTGTCTGCGGTTGAGTCATTTTTTTATTAACATTGCTTTATTAACACTGCTCTACTAAACATGAGTTTTCGTCAATTCCTCCTAATTTAAAAGGAGTAACACCTGAGAACAAACATCATAAATACTCTATTTTTAAACCGATAGCCAAAAATATTGCAAACGCCTATTTGAAAGTATTATCACACTCAATTTAGCATATTTCTATGCTATTTCCTGCCTAAATGATGCTTATTTATAATAAAAAGTATGATTATCCTTAAAATCAATCAAAAAACGTCGTAAAACTCGTATATTCTTCTCTAGCGGTCCGATAACTATTCACTAAAGCATCACAGTCTTCATAACCCAGAGCCATGCCACCGATGAGCAACAACTCTTCATCCTGCCCTAAATGTGTTTTAACAATCTGAGGGTGTTCAGCCAATGCAGCCTGAGGACAAGTGGCCAGACCTTGATCAACAGCCGCTAGCATCACAGACTGCAAAAACAGGCCATAATCAAGAAATGAACCTTGTTCGGCACTACTATCCATAAAGAAAAATAGAACAACGGGCGCATCAAAGGCTCTATAATTTGCAGCCCATTGATCCAATTGGCGTTGTTTATCTTCACGGCTGATGTCAAGAGTTGAATACATAAGCAAACCACAGGCTTTGCGACGACTCTTAAAGGGCTCATTCCAAACTTTTGGGTAATATTGATAATCCAGATTGGACTCAACACCCGAACGAAAAGCCTCTTCCAACAAAGCGTCTAATTGTTTCTTGGTCTCACCACTCACCACTGCTACTTGCCAGGGCTGAGTATTCACGCCTGATGGTGAATGACGTGCTAAATCCAGAATGGTTTGAATTTTTTCAAGTTCGACTGCTTTATTTAAAAAAGCACGGGTGGATTTTCGTTTAAGAATGACGTCACTGAACTGCATTTATAACCTCATATCAATAAAAAACTCTTTAAATCAAGAGCACTTAAGCAAAGAAATTGAGCAACCATAATTTTAGTCACATAAAATCTCAAAATTATGGTTGCTCAATTTTTTGTTAGCTAGAAGTATAGTAATGAATTTATAAGTTAAGCTCCTGCGGAACCTCAACCGTATCAATCAAAGCCAACAAACCTGCATTTATAGCGCGGTTTCGCCCTTGTTCTTTTGCATCATATAATGCTTTATCCGCAGTTGAGAGTAATTTCATTCCTAATTGTTCAATATCGCCAAAAGCGGAGTGAAAAGAACCAGCCACAGCATCATCTACCATTAAGGTCGATACACCCGCAGAAAGAGTGACGGTTAAAATCAACTTTTTGCCAATCACAATACGGTTTTTATTCACCGCCATAATAATTCGCTGCGCTACCACCATAGCTTCATCATTATCAGTATCTGGCAGCAACACCGCAAACTCTTCACCCCCATAACGAGCTAAAACGTCATGAGTACGTAATACGGTTTGAATTCTCTGAGCAACCTGGCATAAGACATCATCACCTACGCCATGACCGTAGGTGTCATTAACAGATTTAAAATGGTCAATATCAAGAAAAAGACATGACACAGCCTTTAGTGAGCGTTCACTACGGGCCAGCTCTTCAGGTAAACGTTGATCAAAAAAACGACGATTATGAACCTGAGTCAATGCATCCGTCATGGTGCTGAGCTTAAGTCGTTCCAGATTCAGTGCATTCTCAATACAAACCGCCATAATAAACGATAGTCGCTGTAAAAAATCACATGCAGCATGAGCCTGAAAACGATCACGGTCGTAGCTGCCACAACAAAAAACTCCCATTGTTTTTCCGCGACGAACCAAAGGCATTACGGCGATGGATTCAATTCGTGAGTTATCCATCAACCACTGGTGTTTTGCGATATGATAAATACCTGTTGTGATTTGCGTCGGCAAGTACTTTAATTTTTCCAGCTCAACAGGAAAATTTAAAAGAGTTAGAAAGGAACCCTCTTGTGTATCTTGAAGTGCTTGAGGAATTAAGCGACGCAAGGACATGTCCTGATCTTCGAGCAGCAAAGAGCATGCATCCAACCGAAACAGCTGCGCATATTCATCACCAATGATAGACAGTAATTCCTCAATGGATTCTGCCGCCATTAACTTAAATTCAATTTCTTCAAAACGTTTCAGTTTGTGCTGATTTTCATGAGCATTACTTAACAGGCGGTTAAACTGTGCTTTTAATTGCACATTTTGAGAACGTAAATCCTGACCATCCTGATTCTGCAGTGATTGTGTTTTTATGGAGCGTTCGGAATGAGTCATATCAATTCTAACACTGAGTCCTTATACAAAAGATATATCAATTCTAGACTATTTTTCAATTTTTTTTGAGAAAAACTCAACCTTTTTCAATATTAGAACCAATAAAAACAAATTATCAACTTTTTCTTACAAAACGAATGGATTTTTTCTGACACCAATATCAAGAAATACCTATGAGAGAGACGCATAAAAGGCTATAAACTCTTTTATGTCACCACCAAATATAAATGAAAAGGATTTTCAAATGAACACCATACTGCAAAAAAAACCAAAGGGCTTCACCTTAGTTGAACTGATGATCACTCTGGCCATTGCTGGCATTCTATTTACGACCGCTTTACCCTCTTTTTCCAATATGCTGGACAAAAATCAACAAACAGCACAATTATATACTCTCTTCCATCATCATCAATTAGCTCGTTCGGAAGCCATCAAAAGCAACCGAAACGTACTTCTATGTAAAAGTAGTGATGGCCAGAGATGCACAGCCTATTCAAAGTGGTCTGACGGCTGGATTATATTTTCTGATATCGACAATGATAAAAAAATCAGTAACGATGAAACCGTTATTTTTGTACAACACCCACTATCGCACAAGCTTTCATTAAAATACAAAGGCTTTGGTTCTCATAATTATATCCGTTATTTTCCTAATGGCAGAAGCAGTACAAATGGCACCTTCACTCTTTGTAATCAACCAGGAAATAAAGAGGCAAAGAGCATCATAATATCCCGAACAGGACGAGCCAGACTCGACACAAAAACATCAGGTGGAAAAGCGCTCAGCTGTAGCTAACTCATTGATATTATGTACCCTAAAAAAAAATATGAATTTTATTAGCAATGTTTCTTGACATTAAAATCAAAATGCATAGAATAGCCTTCGTTGCTTCTACAGTAACAAAGCAATTCCCCAATAGCTCAGCGGTAGAGTAGGTGACTGTTAATCACTTGGTCGCATGTTCGAATCATGCTTGGGGAGCCAAACATTATAAGGCTTTGAGAGACTTTGTCCTCAAGGCCTTTTTTAATTTTTGGCATTTGGGTAACCTTTACGGTAGCCGTTTCTGTCCGACTTAAGACAGATAATTTATAATAATAAAATAATAATAACTTTAATATATCCAGAAAGGATGCTTACAAATGACAACTGAAACAACTCTCAATATTGTGAAAACAATTTCCCTTGCAGGCGCAGCTTTAATCGGCCTTATGGCTTTTGCTTTGCTATTCAATATCACCATTTAATAATACAATTATGCCACAATAATTGTATGGTATTTTAGGCTGGCTTATTTTTAGAAGCCTTTTAGTATTCTACTACCTTTTAAGTCCCCATTATCTTTGCAACAAGTATGTTCTGCCTTGAATCTCGAAGAAAGTTTCTATAAGGAAGCGCCCCTGAGGTGTCTTCCCAAAGATAATGGCATAAAAGCGCTCTCACTTTTTAAACAGTTAATCAATATTGGAACGACCAATATATGTTGAATCCGCTAATAAACTGAAAAAGACATTGAATAACCTCTGCCCTACCCTATATACTTCATTAATCTTTTTGCACTTCCCACACAGGTAAAATATGAAACACTCTATTTTAATGATTTTTTTTTGTTGCTCAGTTTTTTATTCATCCGCTTCGTTTTCAGAAGATGACTCAGAGGATGTGATTAAATATCGCCAAAATACGATGAAAGTCATCTCTATGCATTACAAATCATTAAAATTACTGTCTGCTGGAAGGATTACTCAGCCTGAGCAGTGGCTTCCACAAGCACAAGGCTTAAACAACATGGCCAAAATAGTGTCTGCTTCTTTTCCAGAAGGTTCAGATTTTGGTGAGACTGACGCTAAAGAAGCTATCTGGGAAAACAAGACTGATTTTAATAAAAAAGCGGATGCTCTAATAAAATTTTCTGGTCAGTTGGTTTCACTGATAGAAAAAGGTGAGCAAAAACAAGTATCTGAGCTACTACGTGAAGTGAGTCAATCTTGCAAAGATTGCCACAAACGCTATCGAGAAAAATAAAGAGTGCGAAGGCTTGGAAATGATCTAAGCCTTCTTCCCGCACTAAAGCAATAAAACTCTGAGTATTATACTATTCTAGAGTCAATATCAATTAATAATATAATCTGCATATACTTTTCATTGGCAAAAATGAAGCCAATGGACACAATCTTAACGGCTAAGATTCCTCGGTTATGCGGTATAAATTATCCTTTAGAGTCTATCCACTTTCTTGCGGTTTTGAGATCTTCAAACATTTTCATTTCCCATGTCGGATTGATTTGAGTCGAAAGCTCAATAAAGTGAACACACAAATTTATAATTTTGTCATCAGTTGCCACTAAGGCTAATTTGATATTTTTGACATACATCGCAGCACCTGTTGCCACAGCCACTGGGTACTCCACATGGATTTCAGTCAACAGTTCACCGTTCACACCAGTATAATCACCAATGATGTAACTAATATTATCGATACGTTTATCACCAAACAGCTGACCCAGCCCTTCTATATGAGTTTCTGGACTGAATAAGCCTGTATAGCTGGATATCACTCCTTTTTCTTCCCAGATTATTTGGTTAGGCATACTAAAATCCCGTCTCTAAAGACAATAAAGTTATAAATAAAAGAGCTTACTCTTAAAATCATTGGTTCTAATATCATAAAATCAATTAGCATTTTTCAGCATCAGACAAAACATCACCAAGCTCGCTGGTTACTTAACTTGTCATATCATATAATGAAACTCAATCTTATTCAGCCCTAAAAGAGTTTATTATTGTCATATGACTGCGCAAAAAAATAACACACAAAACGCCCCACAATATACTCCAATGATGCAACAGTACATGAAAATTAAGGCTGAATTTCCCAATATGCTGGTGTTTTATCGCATGGGTGACTTTTACGAACTCTTTTTTGATGATGCTAAACAAGCTTCACAATTGTTGGATTTATCTCTAACAGCACGAGGACGCGCTAATGGCGAACCCATTCCCATGGCAGGACTGCCCTATCATGCCGTTGATAATTATCTAATTAAACTGGTTAAACTCAATCAGTCTGTAGCCATTTGTGAACAAATTGGTGACCCTGCCACTTCCAAAGGCCCCGTAGAAAGAAAAGTAGTTCGCATCATTACCCCTGGTACGATTACTGAAGATAATCTGCTTGACGATAAAAAAGACAACTTACTGGCTTCCATTTTTGTTGAGTCATCAAATAATGTCAATGACGAAACCAATCTTTATAAGGACAAGACTTTTAAAGCATTTGGACTGGCAATCCTTGATTTAACCAGTGGTCAATTTACAGTTTCTGAACTCGATAGTCTGGAATCTTTACAATCAGAGCTAGAACGCCATAGACCTTCAGAATTATTACTGGAAGAAGGTTCTGTATTTAGAAACATTCTACAACACCAACTAGGCAAGCAAACGGCCTTTGCTGAACAACCATCCTGGTGGTTTGAAGAACAGTCAGCCCGGCAGAGCTTAAATCAACAATTTGCCACTCAGGATTTAAAGGGCTTTGGTTGTGATCATTTTCAAAATGCTCTAAAAGCTGCTGGCTGCCTGCTTCAATATGTGCAAAATACACAACGCACAGCTCTGCCCCATATACACAGTTTAAAGCCTGAACAACATAATACCTCAGTGATATTAGATACTATCAGTCGCCGCAACCTGGAAATTGATTTTTCCCTGAGCGGTAATAAAGATCATACCCTAATGGCAGTGATTGATAAAACATCAACCGCAATGGGCAGTCGTCTGCTGGGTCGATGGCTTAACCGTCCTCTACGAAATCAAACCATTCTAAATCAACGCTACCAAAGCATTCAATGTTTACAAACGAATAATCAATATGAAGCACTTCACCCACTATTGAAACAAGTGGGTGATATAGAACGAGTACTCACACGCATTGCTTTAAAAACAGCTCGACCCAGAGATTTTGAGCGGCTAAAAAACTCACTGGCTGTTTTGCCTGTGCTCCAGGAAGAGTTAAAAAATGAATCCATTGTGTTGGCAGACCCGCTGATTAAAGAACTCGCACAACAAATTGCAGAATTCCCTGAGCAACATGATCTACTAAATCAGGCCATCATCGAAAACCCACCCGTGCTTATTCGCGATGGCGGCGTCATTGCCGTAGGCTACAATACTGAACTGGATGAACTACGAAACATCCAAAAAAATGCCAACCAATTTTTAATTGATCTAGAAATAAGAGAAAGAGAACGCAGTGGCATTCCAACTTTAAAGGTCAATTATAATCGAGTACATGGTTTTTTTATTGAGGTCAGTCGTGCTCAGTCTGATAACGTGCCTGATGACTATCAACGTAAACAAACTTTAAAAACTAATGAGCGCTATATCACCCCTGAACTCAAAGCATTTGAAGATAAAGTACTCAGTGCCAATGAAAAAGCGCTAGCCAAAGAAAAAGCATTGTATGAAGCACTTTTTGAACTCTTTGTGCCTCATTTAAGAGCATTGCAATTCAGTGCCCAGGCCCTGTGTGAACTGGACGTTTTAACAAATTTTGCAGAACGAGCCTTTACTTTGCAATGGTGTCAACCACAATTAAGCAACGAGCCCTGTCTATCAATTATGCAAGGCCGCCACCCTGTCGTCGAACACATTCAGGATGAGCCCTTTGTTGCCAATGACATGCTTTTCAACAACGCTCGACGCATGCTACTCATTACAGGGCCAAACATGGGGGGTAAATCAACTTATATGCGTCAGGCCGCCTTACTCACACTCATGGCACATATAGGCAGTTACGTACCAGCAGATTCCGCCGTTTTTGGGCCAGTGGATCGAATTTTTACCCGAATAGGTGCCTCCGATGATCTGGCAGGCGGGCGCTCAACATTCATGGTTGAAATGACAGAGACTGCAAATATTCTGCACAATGCCACCAAAGAAAGCCTGGTCTTAATGGATGAAATCGGCCGAGGCACCAGTACCTATGATGGTCTGTCACTTGCTTATGCTTCGGCTCATTACCTGGCCAGTCAAAGCCAGGCATTCACTCTTTTTGCCACACATTACTTTGAACTCACCCATTTACCCGACTCATTTGAACAAATCGTTAATGTACACCTGGACGCAGTGGAACATGGCGATAAAATTGTTTTTTTGCATAAAGTGCAAGACGGATGTGCTTCACAGAGTTATGGTATTCAAGTTGCGGCTCTAGCGGGTGTACCCAAAAAAGTCATTGAAATGGCCAAAACAAAACTATTGTCCCTTGAAGACAGCTCTTTGGTCAGTGAAGAAACACACAGTCAGCTAATAAAAAAGAACACAGCGGTAAAGGACAGTCAATCTCAAGAACAAAATGAGCTCTCAATAGCATTTGAAAAAATTGACCCTGACAACTTATCCCCCAGAGAAGCCTTAGAATTAATTTATAAATTAAAAGGAAAAAGTGATTAAAATACTTCGGCTCATTTTTTCATTATCACCAAATTGTCATACATCCGTCATTTAGACGTCATATTGAAACCATAAAATTCTTCCATACTTATTTTTAAGGGATTATTTATGAAGTTTAAAATTTTATGTGCAGCTGTCACCACCACACTCCTTTGCACCACAACAAACTCAATGGCTTGGGGAAAAGTTTATAATGAAGCGTCCTTGCAATACGCAATAGACAATGCTAACTACGATACCAGTATTAATAAAATTATTTTTACTAAAAATGCAAAAATCATTCTTACCTCTCCTATCATATATAATGGCACTCAGTCATTAAAATTAATTGGTAATAATGCCACAATCGATGGTAGTTCAGCTGGTAGTTTTACATTAGATGAAAATTTAACCGCAGTGACTGAAGATGGTACGCTCATTTTTAATACGGCAGCCAATCTTAGCTTTCGTAAGTTAAACATTATTAATAGTGCCACTCGAGGTATTGTCATCAATATACCTGCAACTGCTGACACCGATGAAATTGAAGTGAATTTACATAAAATCAGTATAACTGATTCTGCACTTTATGGCCTGCACATTGATGATAATGCTGATGAATTTGATGATGGCCAAACAGGTTCAAGTGTTGGCATTAATTTGAATATCAGTCGTTCAGACTTTACAGGTAACGGCACAGGTGCCATTGATTTTGATGGCATTCGTGTCGATGAACGTGCAGACGGTAACATCAACGCTGTCATTACTCACACTCATATAGATGGTAATGGTGGTGATGGCATTGAATTAGATGAAGCGGGTAACGGCGATGTTGAAGCGACAATGATTCATGTGACTTTAAATAACAATGGTTTTTATAACGAGACTGATCTGGATGATGGTTTTGATATTGATGAAGCTGATGAAGGTGATATTGAAGTAAAACTAATCAAGGTTGAAGTCAAAGATAATAAAGATGAAGGCCTGGACTTTGATGAAGCAGGTGATGGCGACGTTGAACTAAAATTGAGTCGAGTCACTGTCATAAACAATTCCGATGAAGGTATAAAAGTTGATGAAGCAGATACAGGTAATATCAAAGCCACATTAAAAAAAGTTCAAGTTCTCCAAGGCGGTGATGATGGCATTCAATTCACTGAATTAGGAACTGGTTACATTGAAGCCTATTTAAAGAAGGTTATAGCTGATAATAATAAAAAGTATGGCATTAAGATGGAACAATGGCATACTGAAGAAGAAGTCACTATAGTGGAAGATGCTGGCTTTCTTAAAACCCAAAAAGTCTCCCTTATGAACAACGCGAAAGGTGATGATGTTAAACTCAACAATATGATTTTCGAATCCAAGTAAACCAATATTTTCTGAAAGACTGCCCTCTAATGACCATGAACCCATTCGCTTTGGGTATCACCCCAAGGACGCTCGAAGCGAAGCCTTTTTCTGAGAACCGATTGTATATAAATACGCGATACAATATATTTGAGGCTTTTAGAAAAAAAGACAATCTTCATTTTCAAAGACAGCGGATATAAGAAGAACGTGAGCCACAATTATAATACGTTTTACTTATAGAATTAAAAAATGCTCTTTCAGATTTTCTTCCAACATAAAATTCGATTATTTTCTGGCATTTCATAATCAGTCAGCAGTTTCAAATCATTTTCTTGTGCCAAAGTATCGACGTCAGAAAAATCTCTGATACCACTTTGTTGATCACGAGACTTGAGCCAATCATCAAAATGCTCATTACTCAAACTGGTATAATTGCCATTGTAATTAAATGGACCATAGATCAACATAATACCATCACGCTTAAGAAGTGTCGGTGCTCGCTGAAAAAAGAGCTGTACTTCATTCCAATGCATAATATGTAAAGTATTGGCAGTGTATATTGCATCGACATTCAGCTCTGGCCAATTTTCTTGTGCGACATCCAATGAAATAGGTGATTGAATATTTTGTAATTGTCCATCCTGACAATATTCATCCATCCACATTTGAATGCCACTTAAAAACTCAAAGCGTTCACTGGTATGCCACTGTAAATGAGGCATTGCCTGAGCAAAATGTATGGCATGTTGACCTGTACCACTCCCAATTTCAAGAAGATTTTGAGAAGAGGCTAACAAAGGTTGAATCACATTCAAAATAACATCTTTATTCTGTTCACATGATTGTGCAAAGGGTTTCATAAAATATTTGTTGTCCTTAACTGATTTTTTACAGGGGATTTTAAAGCTTATTTAGAAGACTTTTTATAAGGTAAGTGTTGGTTCATATCCTCAATATAATGTAACACATTCGCCTTTTCATGTTCAACAAAATGAATTATGGATTGCTCAAAAGGGCTCTGCATTAAATAATGTGCTGAACGCGTTAAAGTGGGTACAAATCCACGAGAAACCTTATGTTCACCTTGGGCACCTGGTTCAAACACAGCCAGTTTATTTTCGATACAGTACTCAATTCCCTGATAATAACAGGCTTCAAAGTGTAGCCCTTTCACCGTCTTGTCACAGCCCCAAAATCGACCGTACAAATGAGTATCACTGCAAAACATCAACGCCCCTGCAATACACACACCTTCTTGTTCCGCCAAAACCAGCACAACCTGCTCAGGCAGTTTGGTAGCAACTTCCTGAAAAAAGTTATAATTAAGTGTCGGAGTTCCCCATTTTTCATGAAACGTTCGTTCATAAAAATAGGCCATCTTTTGCCAATCCTGCTCACTGGCCTGATGACCATTGAGTCGTTTAAGGGTGACACCTGCATTTTTGACACCTTGACGTTCTTTAATAATATTTTTTCTTTTACGGGATGAAAATTGATCTAAAAAGTCGTCAAAACAGCGATAGTTTTGATTGTGCCAATGAAATTGGCAATCATGACGAATTAGCATACCCTGCTCTTTGAGCCAGTTTAATTCCGATTCATGTGGAAAAAGAAAATGAAAGCCACTAGCCTCTAATTGTGATGCAACATCTTTGAGTATATTAATCAATAAAGGATAAAACGCAGCCGTTATGTCTTCTTTAGACACATTTTTTGAGACCAACAGACGTTGTCCCAAGGCGGGTGTGTAAGGAATGGCCGAAACCAGTTTTGGAAAATACTTTAAGCCGTGCTGTTGCCAGGCTTCTGCCCAGGATTGATCAAAAACAAATTCCCCATATGAATTGTATTTTTCATAGAGAGGCATTGCAGCTACTAATTCATCATCCTCATAGACTGCAATATGTCTTGGTAACCAGCCAAACTTCTTACCAACGCAATTGTGCGCTTCCAAAGCAGCAAGAAATTCATGACGTAAAAAAGGATTATTGTTTTCAATCAGTGCATTCCATTGCACAGCTTTAATTTGTGTGATGTGGTGGCAGATTTCAACTTGCAAAACTAGGCATCCATTCTCAGAAAAGCAAATCTACTTTACATTTTGCTATAAAGATTAGTCGCTGTATTCATATATTTTAAAAGCTGACGCACGGTCAATGAAATTAGAAAAGCATTATTCTTATCATCAAGAGAATGGCTAAACAAATCATAGGACTTGCCAGCCTTGGTTAATAGCGCAGTGACTTCTTCAGTGTTAGCTTCATAATTATTTAAATAAGCCAGACCTGCTGTAAATGCTTTGCGTGATTTAGCCAGTTCATTAAGATAATAATCATCTGTAAAGCCCCAATCACGTAATAGATAAAACAATTCAATTCGTTGGCTTAGCATACGCTGACGACCAGAGATATTGACCACTTTTCCCAGTTCCTTACCTGACAGTTTTTCTAAATCCAAAACAATTTTGTGTGATAGAGAAAGCAATTTTTCATTCATTTTAACCAGAGCAGCAACATTAGTTTTCTTTGCCGTATCCAGTACCAGCACCTTATAGTCAGGCCATATTTTATTAATCGCAGTTAAAGATTCTTTGACACCTGCAACACTTTCAAAATCTTTTAGAAAGTTCAGACCTTGCTCATATCGTTGCAGAGCATCATTCAATTTTTCATCAGGTTTTATATAAAAATGATCTTGTCCCAATTGACAATAGGACTTTAACATTCTTTGGGTTAACATCCGCTGCAAACCAGCTCTGTTAATGGCATTATTTAAAGTGAGTTCATCAAACTCTGCGGATGCCATTCCAGGCACACACAAACTCGCAATTAAAAGGACAGAGAAAACAAACCGCTTCAAACGAAAACTAGTAACATTATAAGTGTGTGTTTTTATCATTAGTGGCCACATTTCCTGACACGCTGGCTTGTCGTGTCGCATAAGTCAGACGAGTTAATTATTCCTATTAACACTATCTGATTTTAAATATTGAGTCATTACTAATCATTAGAATGATAAACGAGCTAATCTTGAGTAATACTATCAGAAAATACAATGTTTTACACACATCCACGAATTTACTTATATATATCCTTGATAAAAATCAAAAATGAACACTAAAGAAAATGATTAAAAAGCGGCTCCTAACCTATGTCCAAGTGACGAGGCAAATTGGTATAAGAGCAGTGTTAGCCGTTAGGGTTATCTATTTAGTAGCTAAGCACATTACTTGAAACTATTGATTTTATTATTATTTAGCCTTGACTTTTTTTTTGTAACAATCGTACTATCGGTCAAATACAGGGGTTGAAGGGCTAATATTGTTGTGCTTTTTGAGGCTCACCCAGCTCAATATAACTCTGTTTTATTACTTTAGAATTATTGCTTTTTAGTTGAGGGTTATTTTTTTCAAGATTATTTGATTTTAATGCTTGCTGAATAGCTTGTTGATAATCTTCCTGGTAGAATTTAAGCACCGCCATGTTGTGCCAAAGCCAGGCGTTACCAGGCTCAATACGCAATGCTCTTTTTAGGAGACTTTCAGCATTATCATACTCATTCTGCTCAATAGCCGATTTAGATTGAGCTAATAAATCCAGGACGGCTTGTCGACTCGCAGGCGGTGTTTTTTTCTTATGCTGCGTGTTAATATTTTTATCCAATACTGCAGTGGTAATAACTTTAGGCTGGTTTAATTCTTCTGTAACGTCAACAACCGCTTCAACAGGTGCTTTGGTTTCATAAATTGACTCTGTATCTCTACGTGAGTAATCAATTGATGTACATCCATTTATTAAACTAATAATAAACAATACTATTAAGTAGATTTTAATCATAATTTTATCTTTGTTAAAGTACTTTCAAAGTTGATCACTGTTATTGGACAAATATTAGTTGAATAAACGCTTAAACCAATTGCTCTTGTTTTTTTCATTATAGACACCTGAAGTGCAAGATTGTGTTTTTTTCGGTTCACTGCCACTAATAAAAGGCAAGTATTCAGCATTTTTACAACGCCCTGTTAATTTTAACTGATTCATAGAATCAATCCAGAACCATTTAATATTTTCTGGCTGATTTTGCTCCAAAGTGCCAACATCCAGTTGTTTCATCATTTTGCCCCAAACTTTTAAAGCACCCGAAGAACCTGTCAATCCAGCAGGCTTATTATCATCTCGGCCTAACCAGACAACCCCCACTAAATTATTACCAAAACCAGCAAACCAGCTGTCGCGAAGCTCATTAGTCGTACCTGTTTTGCCTGCAAGTTGATAACGAGACGGCACATAATGGGATAAGCCTTTAGCTGTTCCCATACTGACCACTTCCTGTAAATTCGCATTGACCAGATATACAGAACTTTCATTCACTCGTCGCTCAACTCTAACAGGATATTGCTGTAATGATTCATTATTTTCGTCCTGAACGGATAAAATGGTATGCAGTGGCGAATAAAAACCTTGATCCGCCAAAGTTTGGTACATCTGAGCCACTTGCATGGGCGATAAAGTCAGAGAGCCTAACAAAACAGCAGGATACGGCAGTGCATCCGTTTCAACTCCAAGACTTCTGACAGTATTGAGCACTTTATCAACCCCAATTTCCATGCCCAACCTTGCAGTAGACAAATTGTAGGATTTAGCCAAAGCCACATGTAATGGTACAAGCCCATGCTCTTTTTTATCAAAGTTTTTTGGTTTCCAGAGTTTACCTTTGACACTTTTTGCTGAAAAGGATGTGTCTTTTAATAAAGAAGACAATGTATAGCCTTGCTCAAATGCCGTAAGATAAATGGCAGGCTTGATCAATGAACCAATCGGACGACGCGCATTGATGACTCGATTAAAATCCCCTTCCTGACTGTCTTTACCACCCACAATGGCCAGTATTTCCGCAGAATCACGATGACTCACCACAACTGCACCCTGTAAGTCTTTGGCACGTTTCTTACCCAGATTTTTTATCTGGCTTGCCAGCGCATTTTCAGCAGCCCATTGCACCTGAGGGTTTAAGGTCGTAAATATTCTCAAGCCCTTATCGGTCAAATCATCTTGATTATAGTTTTCCTGCAATTGAGTTTTAACACTGTCCAAAAAAGCTGGAAAAGGTGACGTGTTTAATGACCAGCGACGACTGATACCCAAGCCTGTTTTAACTGATTTACCATATTGAACTTGCTTAATCAGACCTTGATCTAACATGATTTTAAGTACAGTATTACGTCGTTTAAGGGCTCTTTGCTTATTGTTTCTTGGGTTATAGTACGAAGGGCCTTTTACAAGTCCCACCAACAAAGCGATTTGCGGCTGGCTTAATTGAGCAATAGGACGTTTAAAATAGTACTCACTGGCCAGTGCAAAGCCATGAATGGCTCGTCGACCATCCTGTCCAAGATAGACTTCATTAATGTAGGCAGCCAGAATTTCATCTTTGGAATAATGATACTCCAATAACAATGACATGATGGCTTCATTCATCTTTCTGACTAAAGTCCGCTCTCTGGTGAGAAAGTAATTTTTCACCAATTGCTGAGTCAGTGTACTACCGCCTTGTACCGTTGCACCTGCTTTTAAATTCATCCAGACAGCACGTGCAATCCCCTTAGGATCAATACCATAATGCTGGTAAAAATTACGATCTTCAACCGCAAGTAAGGTATTCTTTAACCTCTGTGGTATTTCATCTTGCCCTAAAAGTAGTCGATCTTCATGCAATCTGGGGTGGATACTGCCAATTCTTGCAGGATCGAGCCGAACCAATGACAGCTGTTTCCGCTCACTGCGCTCATAAATTGAAGTAATTGACGATTTATTAAATTGAATTCGTAACTTGTGAGAGGCTTCATCCCCATCAGGAAATTTAAATTGCCGTGAGACTAATTCAATACGCTGTCCATTTCGAGAAAAACTACCCTGAGTTGAGGGCTTTCTGTCTTTTCGATACCCCGACAATTTCAGTTCTTTTTCAAATTGTCCGACCGATATTTTTAGGCCAGGGTAAACTTCCAATGAGCGCGCATAAACTTTAGCAGGAATAGACCACCGACGACCTTCAAACTTGTCTTTAATGATACTATTTAGGTAAATAGTATATAAACTTAAGGCGATCGTTCCAAAAATAATACTCAGAAGCATTATTTTTCTTATAAAACGCCAAAATCCACTTTTTTTAGTTTTTTTCGCTGCTTTTTTTTTAGCAGCGGATTTTTTAGGCGCAGAGCGTTTTCTTTTTGCAGGCATAAATTAACGGTATATCGCTTTGAATAATAACAATTAAAAAAAATAATGGCGGTATCAATTCACTCAAACGATTTAAAGCGTATGAGAATAATACCCCGTATGAATGATTACAAACAGCATTGTAAGTGCTTATGTGATTAATTAAAAGATATTCAAGAAAAATCAATTTAATCTAAAATGATCACCATTAATAGCTCAATGACTTACTCCAGATAGCGGCTTTCATTGCCTGCCTCTCTATCATTTTTTCAATAATCTGCTATTAATTAATATTAATAGAAAGTTACAATTTTATAATGAGAACATTCTGATAACTGGTATTAATAATTAAAATGACAGGAAAAGATAAACAGCACATCTGGTGGCTTTCGCACAATGAAAACATTGCAAAAGAACAAGTAGAAATCTTATTTAACCACGCAATAACCGCTAACTACGGTAGTATTCTTGTTGTCTTTCCCATCGCCCTTATCTTTAGTCATGCAAACCAATTAGCACCCTTTTTTATTTGGGGGACTGCATTAATTATTACCGCCTTTTTAAGGCTGTTTGTCAGTAAAAAAAGCACTCCTCAAAAAGACAGTTTAAAAACACTCAATTATCAAATGCATCAGTATTTTATTCTCAGCTTAATGATGGGCTTGATATGGTCCTCTTTGCCTCTCATTTATTTTAAAGATGCCATTACGGGCTATATGCTCATTGTGACGACTTTTGTTGTCATTACCTCCAGTATTCTTGCTTTATCATCAGTACTACTTCTGACACCCACTATCATTGTCCCACAACTACTGACACTGTCTTATATTTTATATACTCAAGGTACTTATGAAGGAGAAATGATTAGCATGACTTTATTCTTTGTTTGTATGCCTGTTTTTATTGCCTTTTCAATTAAATACAATGCTCACCTGATATATGGTTTGAATATGGCTGATAAACTTAAAGTTTCTCTCAATTCTGAGCAAATTATCAAAGAAGAACTAAAATTACATCAATCTCAACTGGAAAAAATGGTTCTAGAGCGGACGAATGAATTAGTGGAAGCTAAAGAAATAGCGGAAAAAGCTAATCAAGCTAAATCGACATTTTTAGCCAATATGTCTCATGAGTTACGCACACCCATGCATGGTATTCTGGCTTATGCCAATATGGGATTTAAAAAAATTGAAAAATCAACGCCCGAAAAAAATGTAAAGTATTTCAGCAATATTTTACAAAGTGGTGAGCGCTTATTAATTCTTTTGAATGATCTCCTGGATATGGCAAAGCTTGAAGCAGGAAAAATGGAAACCACCTTTGTCCACAGTTCTCTGTTATCGATCACCAAAGCTTGTTTATCTGAGCAGGAGGCACGTTTAAAAGCCCTGAAATTAAAAGTGATATACGATCCAGAAAATATTACAGGTACTGGTCAGTTTGATGAACAACAAATAGGACAGGTTATTACCAATCTGTTATCAAACTCAATTAAATTCACTCCCAAAAATGGACATATAAAAATAACAATTTCTCAAACAACACTCAAATCATGGACGGATGAAAAAAACTCCGTATCTAACAAGGTAGCTGCCCTTAAATTTTCATTGGAAGATTCTGGTGAAGGTATTTTATCCGATGAATTGAAATCCATTTTTGATAAATTTCAGCAAGGTTCCCGTTTAACAGCAGGGACTACAAAAAGTACAGGACTTGGTTTACCGATTTCACAAGAAATAATTGCTTTGCATCACGGTCATATTTGGGCCAAAAACCATCCCGACGGTGGTGCCATTTTTAGTTTTGTTATTCCTGAAATGCAAGAAGCCCAAAAAAAGTTTAAGCGTAGAAAGGGTGAGACAGTGACATGAGCGGCATGAGTTACATGGAGGTACTAATTCACCCCACTATCATGCTAGCTACTTTTTTTTACATCATAATGAGCATTGGGTTTGAAATCAGTTATCAGCTGTTTTTAAATAAAATATCCCATGTCTCAGGCTCTTATTGGATAGCTAAAAATATGGGCACGCCATTTTTTCATGTACTCTTGCTCATTGCTTTTATTTATATGAGTTACCCCACTCTTTTTGGTATAGAAGCTTATAATAGCGAGGGCGAGCGCATTATTCCGTCACTATCACAATTGCTCAGTGCCAAAAGAGGGCAGACCATGAAAATGATCAATACGCTCTTTATAATCAGCGTAATATTACCAATCATTCCAATGTTTAAGCGTTTGTTAGCTCTGATATTGCCGTTACAAGCCATTGCAGCTAGTGCCATACTTTATGGCTGGCTAAATCAGATAATGGAGAGTGAATATTCAATCTTTCCAAGTTATACGAGCCTTGCACTGATTATCATTATCTCTATTATTGCAGGGCAGCTTGCTAAAGTAATAGGCATGATCATAGGAGGAAGCTGGAATACAAACTTCCACACTCATGATATGGAAAAAGTAATTTATAAGAGCTGTTTATTGATTTTTCAAATACCGATTTTACTCATCTATACGCTGAGCCTTTCATAGCACCAATAGAGACAAGACATGCCTTGTCTCTACAGTTTGCTTATGAAGCATCTTAAAGGCTACTTCCTGCGCCAACGAGTGCCTTCCGGGGTATCTTCTAATAAGATGTCTTCTCCAACCAGCACATCACGAATACGATCACATTCTGACCAGTTTTTTTCTTGTTTGGCCGTCGCACGCTGCTCAATTAAAGCGTTAATGTCGCCATCAGACAAACCTCCTTCCGAAGTACTGCCCTGCAAAAATTGTTGTGCATTATTTTCCAGCAGACCTAATAGTTCAGCCAGTTTTTTCAACTGCGCAGCAAGTGTTTTAGCCTGCTCAAGATCGCGGGCTTTAAGACGGTTTAACTCATGGCTCATATCAAACAAAACTGAAATGGCCATTGGGGTGTTGAAGTCATCATCCATTGCACTAAAGAAACGTTGTGCATAATCACTTTTCTCAAATAAAGAGTCATCAAGCACCACCTCATCAAGCCCATCAATATCAAGCAAGGCTTGGTATAAAGTAGTTAAAGAGGCTTTTGCTTTGTCCAGATTTTCATCTGAATAATTCAATGGGCTCATATAATGACTGTTCAAAATAAAATAACGAATTACTTCGGGTGCATAGCTTTTAAGTACATCTCGGATAATAAAGAAATTACCCAGAGATTTAGACATTTTTTCATCATCAACCCGGACAAAACCATTGTGAATCCAGTAGTTAACAAATTTATGTCCAGTGCAACCCTCTGATTGGGCAATTTCATTTTCATGATGTGGAAATTTTAAATCCAGACCACCACCATGAATATCAAAATGATCGCCCAGACATTTGACAGACATGGCAGAACATTCGATATGCCAGCCTGGACGTCCTTTACCCCAGGGTGAATCCCAGCTGGGCTCTTCAGGCTTAGCCTTTTTCCATAACACAAAATCCATAGGATCCCGTTTAGCTTGCTCAACCTCAACTCGACTGCCTGATTGCAGTTCATCCAGATTTTTCTTTGCTAATTGGCCATAAGTCTCAAATTGACTGACCTGATAATACACATCACCATTATCCGCATGATACGCCATGCCTTTATCAATCAGAGTCTGAATCATCTTTAAAATTTCGTCCATGTGCTCAGTGGCCCGAGGCTCAATATCTGGACGTTTAACACCCAAAGCATCGGCATCTTCATGCATGGCTTCAATAAAACGATCGGTCAATGTGCCAATATCTTCACCATTCTCGATGGCTCGAGCGATAATTTTGTCATCAATATCAGTAATATTGCGCACATAAGTCACATTATCAGAACCATAGATTTTACGCAGATAACGCGTAATCACATCAAACACCACCAGAACCCGGGCATGGCCAATATGACAAAAATCATAAACTGTCATACCACAGACATACATATTGACTTTGCCTGGATGAATAGGAGTAAAGAGTTCTTTTTTACCGCTTAATGTATTTTGTATGTGTAACATAGTTACTCTTATCCTTATTTTTGGTTCCCAGCTTTAGCCCATGAATCTCTTAGGCTGACTGTACGATTAAAAACCAACTTTTCACTATTAGAATCCAGATCAGCAGTAAAATAACCCTCTCTTTCAAACTGGAAGGATTCACCCTCTTGAGAATTGGCCAATGATATTTCTGCTCTTGCATCACTCATTACTCTTAAAGAATCCGGATTTAAAAAGTCCAGAAAGTGACTGTCTTCATTTTCATGCTTTTTAGCTGCATTATCAGGGTTTTCTTCTGTAAACAGACGATCATAGATGCGCACTTCTACTGGAACACTATGCTCAGCCGAAACCCAATGTATCACACCTTTCACCTTGCGCCCTTCTGGCTTTTTGCCTAAGGTATCCGCATCGTGGCTGCAAATCAGTTCTATCACTTCACCCTGCTCATCTTTAATCACTTCATTACACTTAATGACATAAGAATTCCTCAAACGGACTTCTTTATCAGTCGTCAGTCGCTTGTATTTCGGTGGTGGCACTTCTTCAAAATCACTGCGATCAATATAAATTACCTTGCTCATTTTAAAGAGACGTCGCCCCATAGACTCATCTTTAGGATGTCTTGGTGCAGAGAGTTCTTCAACATGACCATCAGTCCAGCTCTCAATGGTCACTTTAAGGGGATTAATGACACACATGGCTCTAGGAGCTGAATGCTCCAGTTCTTCACGGATACAAAACTCCAATGTGCCCATATCCACAACGCCATCGACTTTAGTCACACCAATACGTTCACTAAACTCGCGAATAGATGACGGTGTATAACCGCGACGTCTTAAACCAGAGATAGTTGGCATTCTGGGATCATCCCAACCCAAGACATGATTTTCATCCACCAGTTGTTTTAATTTTCGCTTACTGGTGATGGTATAGTTGAGATTTAAGCGGGCAAATTCAATCTGTTGGGGGTGAGTGGGTGTCTCAAGTTGATCCAGCACCCAATCGTATAATGGTCGATGATCTTCAAACTCAAGTGTACAAAGCGAATGAGTAATGCCTTCTATGGCATCAGAAATACAATGAGTGTAATCATACATTGGATAAATACACCACTCATTACCTGTTTGATGATGTTCGATTTTACGAATCCGATAAAGAATGGGATCACGCATATTTATGTTTGGTGATGCCATATCAATTTTAGCTCGTAAAACCTTTGCTCCTTCGTCAAAGTCGCCTTGTTTCATACGCTCAAACAAATCCATGTTTTCAGCAACGCTTTGCTCGCGAAATGGGCTGTTCTTGCCTGGTTCTTTTAATGAGCCACGGTATTCACGAGATTCATCAGGGGATAGCGAACAAACATAAGCCTTACCTGCTTTGATAAGTTCTATCGCGTACTCATGTAATTGAGCGAAATAATTAGAGGCGTATTTGGGCTCATCAGCCCACTCAAAGCCAAGCCAGGATACATCTTCTTTAATAGAATCAATGTATTCCACATCTTCTTTTTCTGGGTTGGTATCATCAAAGCGTAAATTACAGATCCCTTTATAGTCCTGCGCTAAACCAAAATTCAAACAAATTGATTTTGCATGACCAATGTGTAAATAACCATTTGGCTCAGGAGGAAAGCGGGTAACAACTTTACCCTCATTTTTATTATTGCTCAGATCTTCATCAATAATATGACGAATAAAATTACTGGCAGGCTTAATCTCAATATCACTCATGTTTGCGGCTCATTTTATGTCTTAAATTTGTTCAATCGATGATTTTAATGAATTAATAGACAAAAATAAATCATTACTCTTTAATCAAGCCATTAAAACCGTTATATTGTTCAAAATCTTGAGTTCTGCGACTATTTTGCTCAGAAATCATTCTAAATACCTGTTTCTACTATTTGCTCATATTAATAGTAATCACTGAGTATCAAAAGGACCTATTGCATATTGAGCGATTTGACGAAGTCCGAGCCCAATATGCAATAAGTCCTTTTGATACGGATTTTAAGCTAATCCTGTTAAGTAAAGAAAGAGCACAGATGTGGAACAGCTATATTAGATTTAAGATATTTACAAATTTCACCACTTTTCATAAAAGCAAAGGTTCAAAAATGACAAGATTCAAACTTCTCGTTCTTAGCATATTTCTAATCACCTTCAGCCTGCTTATTTTTTCGACAGCAAGTTTAGCCTCTAATACCGTTAAAATTAAAATGGTCACGAATAAAGGTGACATTATATTAGAACTCTATCCAGACGAAGCTCCAGACACTGTGAAAAACTTTGTTAATTATGCAAATAACAATTTTTACAACAAAACCATATTTCATCGAGTCATTGATGGTTTTATGATTCAAGGCGGTGGTTATACAAATGCCCAAGACCGAAAAATGACCTTAAGTGCTGTCAAAAATGAAGCAGACAATGGCCTAAAAAATGACCGCGGCACAATAGCAATGGCTAGAACTCGGGATCCTCACTCAGCAACGGCTCAGTTTTTTATCAACCTGAAGAATAATGATCCTTTAAATCACACTCGTAAATCAATCAACGGCTGGGGTTATACTGTTTTTGGTAAAGTCACCAAAGGCATGGATGTGGTTGATGCAATTGCAAAAGTGAAAACAATTCGAACAGCAGGACAGCAGAACATCCCTGTTGATCCCATATACATTGAAGATGTCGATGTAATCAAATAAACCCCTTGTTTTTCTTGGGTTTCATCCCTATTAAAGGTCTTATTAATATTGGCAATAACGCAACTTACCTCTTCATAGTATAAAAGGTTTAAATACAATGATAAAAATGCAAACAAACTTTGGCACAATTTCTATAGAACTTGATACAGAAAAAGCACCTGAAACTTGTGCGAACTTTGAGCAATATGTTAAAGATGGTTTTTATGATGGTACTATCTTTCACCGTGTTATTGACGGTTTCATGATTCAAGGTGGCGGTATGGAACCTGGCATGGCCGAAAAAGACACTCGTGCGAACATCAAAAATGAAGCCAGCAATGGCCTGACCAATGATCGTGGCACTCTGGCTATGGCACGTACACCTGATCCTCATTCTGCGTCATCACAATTCTTTATTAATTTGAAAGACAATGCTTTTTTAAACTTCCGTAATGAGTCGCCTGATGGCTGGGGTTACTGTGTTTTTGCAAAAGTCACCGATGGAATGGATGTTGTCGATGCCATTAAAGCCGTTAAAACAGGCAATTCGGGCCACCACTCTGATGTACCTGTTGAAGATGTCATCATTGAAAAAGTGACTATTGATTAAAACGTTTTACAGCTCAGAACAATCATCAAATGGAGTCAGAAGTAATGAAAACACTCTTTATTTCCGATCTCCACCTTGATCCTAAGCGCCCTGATATTCAAACTTGTTTTGTTCAATTTATAAAATCCTGCCTTAAATCGAATTTAAACGACAATAATTCCATTAATACGCTCTATATTCTGGGTGATCTCTTCGAGTTTTGGATTGGCGACGATGCTTCAATCCCCGTTTATGAACACTCTATTTCCCAGCTCAAACAATTATCCAATAGTGGTACATTGATTTATGTCATGCATGGAAATCGTGACTTTCTTATGGGTGCAGACTTTGAGAAAGCCAGTGGTTGCCAATTAATTCCCGATCTCTATCATCTGCAAACAAGCAAGCAAACAATTTTACTCTCTCATGGTGACATACTCTGCACTGATGATGATGAATACATGAAGTTTCGACAAATGGTTCGAGATCCAATATGGCAATCAGAGTTCCTCTCAAAAACAGTCGAAGAGCGTTTAGCGATTGCTCAGGCAATGAGGGAACACAGTAAACAACGTGGACAACAGCTTGAGCAACAAAAAAAACAAGCATCTGAAATTACAGATGTAAACCAGAAAACAGTTGAAGAAATTATGTTAGCTCATAAAGTCAGTAAGTTAATTCACGGACATACTCATCGTCCAGCCACACATGAATTCCAACTTAATAATCAAATGGCCCAACGAATTGTATTACCTGACTGGACACCTGATGCTCAAATATTAGCAATTTAATAAAATTTCAACTTTAATTATCTAAGAGAATGTATTGAGAGTCTGACAAAAAAACCAGGTTGCAGGGCACTTTAAAAAAAATACGTCCCGACAGGCGTAGAAAACACTTTAAAATAAGAGCTAACTCATACAAATCGTTGGAGCAGTTCTTTCGTCGCGCCTCACACCTTAGATATGCCTCCTGACACTAATCGACATCATCATTGCCGTTGCCAATCAAACTCCTGAATGCAGCTTAAAATGTATCAACCTTGATTCGTTACTGGAAAAAGGTTCGCCCAAACTAATCACGCCACTGCCAGTGGTTGTCCATTCGTCCTGGCGGAGGAACAGCTCGATGTTGTCAGACGCACGACGTCCCTGCATACTTTTTATATACGTGCCATTGGCACTTCTGTCGCAAAGGAGCATTTTGCCTCCCAGGAACTTTATCGTGGCGTGAACTCTGGATGCAAATTCGGAGTTAATTTTCATCTGACATTGTTCACCACGTCCAATCAGGATTTCAGCACCATTAACAATCCTGGTTGTCACATTGTCATACTGGAGCTCAATGCAACTGACATTTTCTCTACGTTCGGCACGCTGTTTATGTTTATGAGAAACAATCATGGTTCTTTCTTCTTGTTCCCAGACGGCCTGATGAATGATATAGGGTTCACTCTTCCCTTTTATCGAGACCTGATTGAAGACACAAGTACTCATCTTGTTATCTATGTTTAAATGCTGATGGGTCTGGTCTGTCAGCATAATTTGACCGGCCTTGGCGATGGCAACCACTCTTGCAGCCACGTTAACAGTGTTACCGAAAGGGTGTCCATCCTGCTCACTGGTAATGTCAGAATGGGCTCCAATACGGACATTCAAGCTCTGTCCACTCTGCTGACTAAGGTCTTCCTGGATGAGGCGAGCCGCGCAAAAGGCGTTATCTGCATGCTCAAAAGCACACATGATTTCATCGCCAATGATCTCAATCACGCGTCCCTGTTCTTCCTTAATTCGTGCAGACAGGGAGTGTTGGAATTTTCTAATGCGCTGGTGAGCCAGTTCATCTCCCAGCTCTGAATACAAATCTACGCTGCCTGCAACATCAGCAAACAGGATGGTCATTAATCTGGGACTACTCATAGTTCAATCTATATCCTTTTCATACTAATTAATACATTTAAGGATAGAAAATTACACAGCTCTTTTCAATCTATAATGCAAAATAAACTCATTATGATGTAATTTTTGAATAATGGAATTAAATTTTTTGTAGAAATTAATCCAAGAATTGATGTATCCTTTCTATAATCATGTTCGGTCAACACTGAGCAGAGCAGATTAGAAAAGACTAATAGTCTCGCTTAAAACCAAGCCTGTATTTTTAAAATTCGATAAATACCACATAACTGCCACTTATAAAAGTTTATTGGAAAATTAATACCTGCCTGGCAAACTTGAAAATACACTCATGTAATCACTGAATAATTTAACATCTGAAAAATATGCATTATAGGTGTGGCAAGGAAGTAATGGGCAATTGAGAATTGAGAATTGATAAAACATAATACTATGGCATAACGTAGAAAAAATTATTACACTTACTTAAATAACTAGACCAAATGAGCTAAAGCGTCTCTTAAATAGAGAGCGAGTTGTTCCAACTGTCTTTGACAATGCACACTTAATTCACGATTTCAAACAAAAGAAATAGCAATTACATGTTCATTCATAAATGGAAAATCTATGTCAACTGAAAAAAAATCAACAACAAATAATTTAGATAAGTTTAAAAAAGCTTTGACGGCAATTTATAATATAATTAAAAAATCCAATTCATTTCAAGAAGGGATATCTGAAGTTGAAAAAGACATATTAAATTTAATTAAAGCGGAGCGAATGACCATTTATCAAAGCTTAAGTAATGGCATTGAAATTCAGTCCGTTTTTAAAAGCAGCGGTGAAAAAAAAGAGATTCGAGTTCCTTATAGTACAACATCAGTTTCTGGTTGGGTTGCTTTAAGCAATAAATCAGTGATTATAAAGGATCTTGATGATCACCAGGAATTACAGCGAATACATCCTGACTTGAAGTATGACAGCAGCTTTAGTAAAGCCAGTGGTTTTATTGAAAAAAACATGATTTGTGTACCAATCAAAGAAGGCAAAGTCTTTCTCGGTGTTTTGCAATTTACCAATTGTACAGATGGCTCTGAATTTACTATTGACGATGCAAAAAATGCCATTTTAATTGCACAAATGCTTGCCCAAAAATTTAGAACCGATTTACAAAGCACCCAGAGCCCACTCCACTATCTTGTTAAACAAGGTAAAATCACTCAGGATGAAATGCTTAAAATTGAACAGTACGATACTGCTCAAACAGGTAATAGCTATATTAAAATTCTCTCTGAAAAAGGAGTATCTAAAAAAGACATTGGGAAATCGCTTGAGCAATATTATCAGGTACCCTTCATGACCTATCGTAATGATGTTCTTTTGCCAGAAATATTTTTTAAGGATGTAAAAAGAAGTTATTTACGCAATAAAAAATGTGTCCCTATTCAGGGGGATAAACAAGAAGTCGTTATTCTGATAGATGATCCCAGTGATCATGATAAAATTGTTGAAATTCAAAATATCTTACAAAGTAAGTCTTATATTTTCCGGGTTGCTCTGGAAGAAGATATTATGAAATATCTTAGTGATGAACACAAAATAAAATCCACTGAAAAAGCTCGAATCACAGAAGAATTGATTAATGAAAAAAAACAAAATGTTGAATTTTCACTGGATGGATTAAAGTCAGCACAATCTACGGCTAACATCCATATGGTCGATAATGTAATTAAAGAAGCCCATAGACTTGGTGCGTCAGATATACACATTGAACCAGGTGAAGATGAAATATTAGGGACAATACGAGTTCGTGTGGATGGCAGTTGCCGTCAACTTGCAACCGTACCAAGTGATAACTATGACAGCATTATCGCCAGAATAAAAGTCATGTCCAAGCTTGATATTTCAGAGCGACGTAAACCACAGGACGGTAAATGTAAAGTCATGGTTCGAGGAAGTGATTTGGAACTGAGGATTGCAACGGTACCAACAGTCCATGGTGAAAGTATTGTTATGCGACTACTGTCATCTGGTGAAGCTCTACCGTTAGATAAGCTGAACCTTGCACCGAAAATTCTGAATAAAATATATGAGGTGTGTAAACATCATCATGGTCTGTTTCTTGTCTCTGGACCTACAGGTTCAGGTAAAACAACCACCTTACACGCTATTCTCAACCACTTAAATACACCTGATAAAAAAATCTGGACAGCTGAAGATCCAGTCGAGATAACACAACCAGGTTTACAACAATTACAAATTAATAATAAGATTGATTTGACTTTTTCCAATGCTATACGAGCATTTATGCGAGCCGATCCTGATATTATTTTAATTGGTGAAATGCGTGATGCAGAGACAGCTAATATTGGTATAGAAGCGTCTTTAACTGGACATCTGGTTTTATCAACTCTACATACCAACTCTGCTCCAGAAACCATTACCAGACTATTAAATTTAGGTATTGAGCGAGTTAATTTTACCGATTCACTGCTCGGTGTTCTTGCTCAGCGCTTAGTTCGTACACTATGTTCAGAATGTAAGTCAAGCTATCGTCCCGATGACAAGGAAATGAATCACCTGATTGAGATCTATGGTAAGGAAGACTTTGAAAATGATGGCTATCAAGCTGATCAAATAAAACTGTATAAACCCACTGGCTGCGAAGAATGTGGCTTAACTGGATATAAAGGCAGAACGGGATTACATGAAATGTTAGTGGTCAGTTCTGAGCTGCAACAGCTAATATATGATGAAGCTTCACTTCAAGTAATCACTCAACAAGCGTATAAAGATGGTATGAGAACACTTCTGCAAGATGGAACCTACAAGGTCTTTAAAGGCGAAATTGATTATAGTAGTTTAATATCTGCAGTATCTGAGTAACATCTGGTATGACAACCTGACACAAAATGGTCAGGATGTCTTATGATAACCTGTTAAATTTTGCTAAAGAGCAAGGCCAGTCCGACATTTTGCAAGAGACTGGTTTTAACAGTATAACTATTCCCCTCAGCCACTTCTAAAGTAAAGGATGATGTGCTTGCTTCATTGGTATTTGCTTTTATTAATTGTATAATTTTGCGACCAATAACCGATTCAGAAAAAACTGTCGTCTCTTTCTCAATTGATAATTCATTCACTGCCACCTGATTGCTATAACGAATTTCATCATTATCAATAATCAGTAGAGGCTGCTCTACTTCATTAAACAGAGACACAAAACTGTTACCTAATTCTCTATTACGCATAGTCAAACGTACATTTTCAACAATAATTGCCGCACGCTCAGCAAAGTTTGCGGCTTTAGCCATATGATATTCGCGGAAAAATCTTTTTTGGCTGTGTCCTAAAGTTAAAATAGCTAAAATTCTGTTTTGAATCATTAAAGGTACGACAACAACAGAACCAAAGGGGTCATTATTATCGATAGATACCCAACGCTCATCAATCGTCACATCACTAGCCAACGCACCCTGTTTATGACGATAAACCCAGCCCGCCATACCATCTTTCATCGATTGTTGTATTTTGTAACGGGCTACTTCAGGAAAATCACCCGTACTGGTTAAAATATGGTGAGTAATTTTGTCATTTTCCAGAAGATATAGCGAACTGAATTCAGCATCAGTCGTTTTTTTGGCCAGTTCCACCACTTCTTTTAATACCTGTTCAATATTATCTGAACGAGTTAACGCATATAAGAGATCATGAATTTGTGTTTCATAAAGAGCAATAGACATAGGCGATTTCCTTAGTTATGTCGCATAATAATAGTACTAAAATAAACATGGTATACTTTAAAAATAACTCTTTCCTTCCAGTCAAGTCAAGTCAGCTATAAGCATAAGCCAAGAATTATAATCAAGATTCTGTCGAACTGCCTGATTACCGAATTTTTTTGGCAGAGTCAGAGTCATAAAACCGATAGACCAAATACAGCATTAACAGTACTTAACATAGCATTACATAGTAAAAATGCCTAGTCTGCCATTGAAATTACGCTGGTCATTGAAACACAATCAGTATATGTAAATCGATAGACATTTTCAATTGACTCAAACAATGAAAAAATAAATGTTTTTGTTGTCTTCATTGCAACTGCATTAAACCAATAAAAGAAGGCATTAATACTTCAAACGGATCAAAAATGTGTACTGCACGAACGGAACAATGCTGCTCAAGCCTTACTTCCACGAAGTCTGTGCCTGAGCTGAAAAATCCAGAACTAAACGATGCTGTAGCACATGACAGAGCCCAGCTTATTTCTCAGTTCATGTAATAAATATCGCTTATAGAATAAGTCTTATATGTTTATGGTTGAGGAGTTTAAAATTTAATGAACAGAAAATAGCATAAATCTTTTTAATGGTGTTCCAATCGTAATACAGATAATATTGAATGGCAAAAAATAAGCTACAAAAAAAGTCAATTATGTTTTAAACTGACATCCTCACATCATCCTTTTAGGAAAAAATAAGGAAAATAATATGAAACTGAAGCAATTTTGGTTATCCACCGCATTATTTTGTACATCCACACTTATCAGCAGCTATGCACTTGCAGAAGAGCACCATGCAGAAACGCCTTCTTTTACATCAACAGAAGTGTCAAAAAACCTTTGGATGTTACAAGGTAAGGGAGGCAATGTGGCCTTAATGACAGGTCAACAAGGCATTTTAATGATCGATGATGATTATAAAGAAATGTCCCCAGCTTTAGTTGAACAGGTAAAACACTTTGGCGGTTTGGATAAGCTGACCTATATTATTAATACCCATTGGCATGGTGATCATACTGGTGGTAACTTTGCATTGGGTTCTCATGCACAGATTATAGCTCATGATAATGTCAGAACACGCCTATTAAGTTCACAGGAAATTAAACTCTTTAAAATGGTGTCTAAACCCTATCCTGAAAAAGCATTACCTGATGTCACTTTTACTAAAGCGATGACTTTACACATCAATGATGAAGAGATAAAAATTGTGCATTTTTCCAATGGTCATACGGATGGTGATTCCATTGTCTTCTTTAAAAAGGCCAATGTAGTCCATATGGGCGACCATCATTTTTCAGGTTTTTTTCCTTTCGTTGACATTGACCATGGCGGTAACGTCTTAAATATGGCTAAAAATATCAAAGAAGTTTTAGCTATAATTAGTGACACAACCCAAATCATTCCTGGTCATGGCCCATTATCAAACAAAGCTGATTTGCAGGATTTTCATGACATGCTGGTCGGCACTTCTGCTGAAGTGCAAAAAATGAAAGATGAAGGGCTTAAGCTAGAGCAGATAAAATCCAAAGGACTGTCCAAACAATGGGACTCATGGACTGATGGATTTATATCCTCAGAAACCTGGATAGACATTGTATACAACAGTTTATTAGCAAAATAGTTCAAGTTTTAAAACATCAGACTCTCAGTTAAACAACACTGGGAATCTGATTTTCTCATTTTAGAGCTTAAATCACCCCTCAAAGACTATAACTTAGAGAGAAAACAAACCCGAAGTTGATGCCTTCTAAGTGAATACCACTTTCTTTAAAAGCCCTTAGCTAAACTAAATTTAGCGCCTATCATTTTGGTAAATAAAATCCCAAATTAGGGAATTTTATCCTCAGCTAACACACTCCAATTTTAGAATGTATCTGAAATCTTCTAACCAAACCACTTCACATAAAACGCTGATTTTGGGCATAAAAAAAAGCTAAAAGCAGAGTTGACCCTACAAGTAGCATGTTAAATCACATATAAACTGGGTGATTTAACTTATTATAAAACAAATAAATAAAACAATTACTATATTATCAATTAGTTATGCATTGGCATATGAATTGCTCTATAAACAGCTTATGCCCGTTTTGGGCAATTGATAAAAAGAGATTAATAAGTGAGTAATTATGTCGTATTTGTATTTTAGCAAAAAATTATTTCCAGCTTTATTAGTAGGTACTTCCACTCTAAGCCCCTCTCTTCTATTAGCAGAAGATTTAGGCACCATCAGTGTACAATCCACAACCATTGATGATCGATTTGAAAATAAACGAGACGAACCATCCAGTATTGGATTTATTTCTGGTGCTGAAATTGATAAAGATCGCCCTAAAAATATCCAGGAAATGCTGAGACGCATTCCTGGTATTACCACAGAATATACAAATGGTGACTCACTGAAAATTCACATTCGTGGTGTTGAAAATCAGGTATTTATGGGAGAACGTCCTGGTGTTGCCGTTGTTATCGATGGTGTGCCAGTTTTTGAAAGAACGGGTAAGGTGAATATTGATCTGGATAATATTGAATCCATTAAAGTCATCAAAGGCGGTGCATCTTATCTATTTGGTGATGATGCTTTAGGTGGTGCAGTCATCATCACTACTAAACGAGGTGCAGATAATGCAGGATATAGAGTTGATGTAGAAACAGGATCATTTAATAGTTATAAAGGCCTTGCAAGAGCTGGTTTTGAAAATGAGCAGGCTAATGGTCATATTCAGATTTCACGTCGTGAAACTGATGGTTATTATGATGATTCTGATTCCAAGGCTGATTATGTCAATGGTAAATTACAATATTACTTTGATGACACCAGTGATATAACCTTTGGTATGGAAGCTTCTGAGCGTGAAAAAGGCAGTCATGGTACCGTTACGGGTAAAACTGCAGCAAAAGAGGATCCAAAGAGTAATGATACCAGTGCATACAATGATTACGCCAATAACTATGATGTGGATTTATTAAAAGTCTTTGCGACTTATTCAAAAGATTTTGGTTCAAGTAATTTAATGCTCAATACTTATCAGTTTAGTGATGAAACAAGATTTGACTCCGATCCAATTAATGATGACCCAACTCGCTATTCTTATGATAATGATTATGAGCAGGTGCAACGAGGTATTAAATCTGAATTTCGTATGGATGGTACAACCATAGCCTGGATGGCTGGTATGGATCTCAGAGATAATAGTTATGACAATAAAGTTATCATTCAAAATAATGATGATGTAAGAGTGTATGGCAGAGGCAGACCCTGGCAGCCTCCAGTAGGTTATGTTTGGGAGGATAATGAAACAGATGAAGATGTCAGGGCTTTTTATGGAGAGTTGAAGTATAAAGCCACCGATAAGCTAATTCTTAGTTTCAATGCCCGAAATGATTATATTGAACTGGACTATACAGATAATCTTGATTCTACAGGGGATGGGGATGAAGATTTTAATGTAAATTCATATCGTCTGGGTGGCAACTATGCCATCAGAGATAACTTAGATGTTTATGCCAGTGCCTCTACTGGTTTCAGAACACCAACGGTTGCTCAACTTTTTACTGGCAGTAGTCGTCCTGATCGAAAAATAGATGCTAATCCCGATCTGGATCCAGAAGAATCAATCAATATCGAGCTCGGTTTTAGAATGAGCACCAGCTTATTCAATAATTTACATGATATTGACGTGTCAATCTTCCAAATTGATAGAGATGATTATATACAAGGAACCGCTGGACAATATACGACAAATACCGCTAGAGATAACGTCTATGATAATGTGGGTGATGTTAGAAATCGAGGCTTCGAATTAGCAATCAATAGTGACTATAGTAAAAAAATCTCATGGGATATTGCTTATACCTATCTGGATGCAAAGTATGAGAGCTATGATAATTTCTATCTGAAAACAGGTGGAAGTTTTGCTACCTGTCCTCCAGGAACCTATGTCGGTGGTGTTGGTTGTTTAACTCATTATGATAATGGAGACAATTACGTACCCCGCACTCCAGAACATACTGTGAATGCGATTCTGCGTATACGCCCAGCATCACATTGGACAATTTCCACAGAAATGCAAGCACAATCCAGTTATTATGCTGATGAAATTAATCAGGAAGAAATTGGTGGACGTGCAGTATTCAATATTTGGGCTGATTATAATCACCGTATCGGTAACGCTGACTGGTCGTTCTTTGCAAGAATCGATAATATCTTTGATCGTGATTACTATAATACCGCACGAGGTTATCAAGACAGTCAAGACGATCCTTCTGAACCAGGATACGGTGTCTATGATGGTGAAGATCTTTCTCTGGTTGCCAATCCTGGCATTGTTTTTTCTACAGGTTTAACTGTTAGATTTTAATTAACCTTTGTTAGCTCTGCCAATGGGTACTGAAATGATTGGCAGAGATGAGGCACACTCTATGCAAATTAAAGCAAAAACTGCTGTACTGTTCTTTTTAGGAACATTCAGCATCAGCCATCTGGCCTATGCAGAATTACTTTGGAATCCAAAGCCTGTAGAAAAAGTTGTATCAAAACCAAAATCATCAAATGGTGGGCATGCAGGTCATCAACAAAATCGATCAAAAGAAAAAGCCTTTTATCTTGAAGACAATCAAAATTCAACTGCTCAATATATTACACCCGCACTGGAAGTCCTCCCACTGACCGCTGAAGAAAAAAGTAATAAATATATCCTGCCCAAAACTGGAATGGATAATTATCATGCACTGGTGGCTGAGCGAAAAACAGAGACAACGCATGAATCAGCCTTAAGATATCCTTATATGCGTGGTAAACCATCGGGACATAGTCCTGATAAATTAATCTCGGATAATAAATTACCTTTGGAAATTGTGCCTGAGCCAATGATTCGTGAACACTGGCGTTTTTATAGCAGTAATAAACACGACTATAAAATTTTATTTGAAAAAAAACCATTGAAAGATACCTGGGTTATTTTACAAACCAGTAACGGTTCAAAGATGGATGCAAAAACTGATAGTAATGGACAAGTCAATTTTACCTTACCAGAAGATTTTATAGACATTAACCCTGGTAGACGAGCCAATAAGCCTGCTGAATTTATTTTACGTACGGTACATATATCTGATGGTATGACCTATAAAACCAATTTCACAGCCCCCTACTCTGTGAATCCATCACATTGGAAGTCAAATTTGGGTGGCATTTTATCTCTCTCAGTCGGATTTCTTTCAGGCATCGTTATTATGAGAAGACATAATAAAAAAACAAATGAAGAAAAGAAAAATAAAAAAAATTCAAGGAGACAATCATGAACTTAACGATTATAAGAAGACTGGTTCAGATTATTGCCTTTATTGTGATGGTCTATGGTATTGGACTGGGTGGTTATTATCTCGCTGATAAATTTAGCAGTAGCCTCCCTGCACTGGCATGTGCCTATGATTTACAGACAGCTGATCATTGTTCGCTGATTTCTTTTCAGCACCAAATGGATCATCGGGCAGCTCCAGTACTCTCATCAGGCGGCTCAATAATGGAAGCCTTTTTACCAACGTTAATCACACTGGGTACCTTTTCCGTTCTTTTAATTGTCTTGAGTAAAGCATTTTGTGGATGGATTTGTCCTCTGGGATTTTTTCAGGAAGTATTAAATATTATTGGACAGAAACTGGGATTGCAACAAACAAATTCCTTAAGTAAAGAGACAACCGCCAAGACACGTCCTGTTAAATGGTTAATGATGATCTTTCTTTTATTTGTTTTTCCATTATTAGCGGGTTTTGGTGCAGTGGGACATGAATTAGGTGATCCCTTTTGCCGCATTTGTCCAAGTCGCATATTAACCACTCTGGCAACAGGAGATCCCAAGGAACTGGTCGTTGATACCAGTACCATGGGCTATTTGATCATATCGGTACTTGGCACCTTTCTCTTTGGCATAATGATGTCTATAGGGCTGATGGTTCGCCAGCCTTTTTGTCGAATCTGTCCTATGCTGGCACTGAATACTCTCTTTAAAAAGATTGGTCTGGTCAGATTAGTCAAAGAAGCTAAACCACGCTGTGTTAAATGTGGCTTATGTGCAAAAGCATGTCCTATGGATATTCATGAAATTCATACGGATATGGAAAATAAAGATGTTATTTACCCAGACTGTACTCTATGTGGTCGATGTGTGGAATTTTGTCCAGATAAAGATGTACTCAAAATGAAGTATGCATTTTTTCCAATTCTTTCAGCTGATCCCGCTTATTTTAAGAAGCGTAAAAAAGCTCAGACTCAATGGGAAAAAATCACTTTATTGGGTAGTAAGAAGAAATGATGGATAGTCTTACTCTGGGTTTTTCTGCGGCATTATTTATGGGACTGGCCTTTGGTGCTGGTCCCTGTAATATCACCTGCTTGCCCTATTTAGGTCCTGTTTTTTTGGGGCAGGAAAATAATAATATGAAAACGTCCTGGCAGACGATTATTCCTTTCTCAATGGGACGATTAACAGGCTATACTATTTTAGGAACGATTGCCGGGGCTTTTGGACTGGCTGCGACTCAATGGATTGAACAAGGGATTGCAGGACAAGTGCTTGGCATTGCTACCATCCTTGTTGGCTTGTATTTACTTTTGGGGGCCTATTCAAATAAGAAAACATGTGCTTCTCATCATGCAGTTAATAAAGTCGAGGCCCAGCCAATTATTTTTAGTCCAGTGGAACCGCCTAAAAAAGAAAAAAAATCAAGGATCTATTTAACAATGAGTTTATTTTCAATGGGTGCAGGTATGGCACTTAATCCATGCATTCCTCTGGTGACAATTCTTACGGTAGCAGCTTCGATGGCCACACCAATCGATGGTGCGAGATTAGGCATTGCATTTGGCTTGGGAGCAGTTGTTATTCCCACTTTATTTTTTGGTTTTGCGATTGCTTATTTTAGCCAACAAATCAAAGGACATTTAAATCAATGGGGCAAGAAGTTGGAACGTCTCTCAGGCTTTATGTTGATTTTCCTTGGTATATCAACAAGCTTAGGATGGGTTCAAGTATAGATAAAACGGTCCATATGAGTGAGCATCATTTTTCAGGCTTTTTCCCTTTCGCTGACTCTGATGCTCTCATGCAAGGCAGTCTTTTTATTATGCCTTTGAAATAGTATATTTCAGAATTTCCACGACTTGTTCTGGACTTGTTGCCCACGCCATTGCAGAGGCATCAACTTCTTTTAATGGATGAATGATGTCTTCAGAATGAAGTGTAATGTAAGGCGTATTTATAGCTGAACAATAACCTGCATCAAATGCAGCATTCCATTGTTTATACTTATCACCAAAACGCACCACAGCCAGATCACATTTTGCGAGCAAAGTTTTTATTCTAATGGCATTGACCTTGGCTGATTTATGGTCACGCCAAAAGTGACTCTCTTCTGTGCCCAGTAAATCACCTGCGCTATCACTGGCTTCATGATTGGTCACTGCCGATGTAAAAACAGTGGGTAAATCATGTGCCTTACAGCCCTCAATAATTTTCTCTCTCCAATCGGAATGTATTTCACCAGACAAATAAATATTCCACATCATGACTTGTATCCTGTTGAAATAGGTGTGCATAAGCAACCTATAGTTTAAGTTAATTCCTATAGAACGTGAGTATTCTTAGCTGTGTCACCAATTCTATATTTCAAAAAATCATTTTGAAATATAGACTCTTAACAGTGAACCAATAAAAGAAAGTCCGTATAAGAGCAAGCCCTGCATTATTTTGCTCGGACTTCGTCAAATCACAAAATAATACAGGGCTTGCTCTTATACTCAGTATTCTCTATTTTTAGATGCACACTAATTAATGGGCACAATAGAATACTTGGGTAGAAGAAACAGTTCTGATGAAACATCCTGTTGTTTAAAATCCGTTAAAATTCTTGAATACTTCACATTTTCAACTTGCCCCATTTCATCCATCACTTGAAACACTAAAGGAAAACCGTATTCCAGATGTTTTTTTGGATAAAACGTATGTCTGACCAAATCACAGGCTTCATGCAGATCAGCTGGGATAAAACGCAATGTATCGGCTTGCTGACCTGCTAACACTTGATTAAACTCACCCATTGCAGCAGCAACATCAGGCAGTAAGCCTGGCACGGAAATTACGTTATAACAAAGCTTATCATTAACATACAGTTGCTGATGCTGAGTCTTTTTGCCCGCAATAAGAGGAGCCTTCTTATCCGTTGGTAAAGTGGCAGAACGAAGCTTGAGTTCCATGGGTGATGGTATTGTGACCTCATTCAGTTTAATACTCACTATTTGCTGCTCTTCAGCGCTGACACTGTAAATTATTTTTTTCTCACGGTCATATAGAACAAAACCTTGTTCATGTTTAACTGAAGAGCCTTTAGCCTGTTGAGAGTCTTCAGTTGGTAATGAGCCTTCAGCAGATAAAGAGCCTTCAGACTTTATAGAATCATCAATACGTAAATACTTATCAGTCACAGTCATAATAACAGGATTTGTGCCACTACCC
>JADGEK010000006.1:55161-83303 GCA_016744395.1 Gammaproteobacteria bacterium
GAGCCTTCAGCAGATAAAGAGCCTTCAGACTTTATAGAATCATCAATACGTAAATACTTATCAGTCACAGTCATAATAACAGGATTTGTGCCACTACCCTGTTCTGTTTCAGAGAACTGGATAATAGTAGCTGGAAGTGTTTCAGTCTGTTTAACAGGCACTTTTGCAGCACCAGCATAAGTCACAACTGGCACTAAAAGGCAAAAAAGAAAGCTTATGCAGATTTGCTTTATACTTTGAACCGACATTCTTTTATTTATCATGTACATCTCTTAATTTATCATCATTATTTGAAAGCTTGTTTGCTTTAACTTAATTGTCTCTGGGGCGACTTTCCGATTGTTTGAATATATTTTCAATAGAACGCTTATAAGCAGGCCAATATTTATCAACCACCATGACACGCTGTTGTTCCAACCAGCACTGCCTTTCATCATCATAATCCATCCGGGCAATTAAAATACTCCGCCGAGTATTATGAAAGTGACCTTTTAGCTTATAGGTCATTTCTTTAGCCGTATAAAGAATATCATCCAGACCTTCATGGGACGAATGAAAAACCTGAGGCACTAGCCATTCCAGTTTTTCCAGAACAACCCAACGTCCTACTTCACCTGGATCGGACAAATACCAATTATTAATGGTTCCCCAGGTCCCCGTCAAAATATCTGGGCTTAAGCATTGTATTTCATTATCCGTTAGCTTGCCTTCACCCGTGACCGGGAAAAAAATCATGCCCTTCATCAGTCCATAATGCTGACAATTCACTTCCTCAACATCTAATTCAAATAGTTCAGCTAATTTTTGCTTTGCTTCATGAGTATCAGACAAGGGCAATTGTTTTTTAAACAAATGCTCAAGCTTTCGTTCATACCAATCCCCACCATTGGGACCAATTAAACGTTCAAAACCAAACTCATTCGGGTTTAACAAGTAAAATTTGACCGCAATTTCAAGGTGATTAATTTGCTTTTCTGTATCCAGATAAACTAAATCCATTTCTCCCAATGTGCGTAAGGAAATTGACTTAGCCTGTCGCTGGGATTCAGCATGCGCTTGAATTTGAATATGCTCGAAATAATGATCAAGTGCTTTATCTTTTTTTAATTGTGTAAAAATAAATCCCCAATAAGCTTCAAAACGAATACCCAGTCGCCATGACTTAAAATTCTCAAGCCAATGCTTCAACTCAGCGGGATCATCATCTAATTGTTTAATAAAGGGTTTTAAGCGTTCATATATTTCTCGGCACCAATCTGAAGTCACACAGGCAGGATAATTACCTGATTCATTCACCAGGCCAGGGCTGAGCAAAGACCATACTAAAGCACGTACCTGTGGGTCTTTATATTGGCTGTATTCAAGAATATTTTTCATTATATTCTTTATAAAAGACGGGAAAGTCCTCGTTGTAAATCATTTTTAATGTCTTCGATTGACTCAAGTCCTACAGCAATACGTAACAAACCATTACTGATGCCTGCTTTTTCAAGCTCCTCTACAGGTACACGACCATGAGTGGTTGTCGCAGGGTGAGTAATGGTTGTTTTCACATCACCCAGATTAGCCGTAATAGAGAGTAAACGTGTGCTATCAATCACTTGCCATGCTTGCTCCTGATTATTCTTCTTTAATTCAAATGACAACAAACCACCAAAAGCGCTTTGCTGTTGTTGAGCCAGTTGATGACCAGGATGATTATCCAGGCCTGGATAATAGACCTTATCCACTGCAGGGTGTTGATCAAGCCATTGCGCCAGTTGCATGGCATTATCACAATGTGCCTTCATTCTCAGGTTCAGTGTTTCCAGACCTTTCAAAAAAATCCAGGCATTAAATGGACTCATCGTGGGTCCAGTTGTTCTAAGCACACTATAAACTTCACCACCAACCAAATCATTAGATCCCAGTACAGCCCCTCCCACACCTCTGCCTTGTCCATCCAGAAATTTAGTCGCTGAATGTATGACCACATCCGCACCCAATGCTAAAGGCTTTTGCAAAGCTGGTGTACAAAGACAATTATCAACCACCAGTAAACAATCGTGTTTATGTGCTAAATCAGCCAATTCTTTCAAATCAGCTATTTCCACCAAGGGGTTTGATGGTGTTTCAAGAAACAAAATTTGAGTATTGTCTTGAATTGCCTCTTCCCAGGCATTCAAATCAGTTAAATCGACATAAGTGGTAGCAACGCCAAAGCGAGCCATGTAATTATTGAATAAAACAACGGTTGAGCCAAATATCGAACGTGAAGAAACGATGTGATCCCCTGTTTTCAGCAAACCAAGGCAGGTACTCATGATGGCTGACATTCCTGATGAAGTGGCAACACAACGTTCAGCACCCTCCAGAGCCGCCAGACGATCTTCAAAAGTCCTTACGGTCGGGTTAGTGAAACGCGAGTATATATTACCAGGCTCATCGCCTGAAAAGCGTGCAGCCGCCTGTGCAGCCGACTCGTAAACATAGCTGGATGTGGGGAATATAGCCTCATTATGTTCTGCTTCGTGTGTCCTTTTATATCCGGCTCTTATGGCCAGTGTGTCAAATCCAAGTTCTGCTTCAAAGGCAGAAAGATCATCACCATTCATGTGCTTCTCGCTCGCTTTTGTTCGAGTTATTATTCATCCGTAAATCACAGTTTCTCTTACTTATCCCTTCTTAAAGTATGGGAAAGCTTAAAATTGAATAAACGAACAGGCACTCGTTAGTGCCAATTAAAATAATCTGTAAGCATAATTCATTTGTCTGAAATTGACCAGAAATTGATATCCTCATGATAAATTCCAAAGAATGTGACACGAGATTGGTCAATAAATACACAAAAAGACATAATTCATTCACAAATGCTCATATTCTCAGCAAAATCAATAAGATGTAATTCACATAGATTCATAACTGACTAATCCCATTTAGACTGATTTCTATCCCTGTTTAGGAGAAAACAACATGAAATTATCAGTTATTATTAGCCTACTGTCGGTGTTCATAAAAGTGAACCTGGCAGTTATAAGCTCAGGATTGAATCACAGGGCTTTACAGGTAAAGTAAAAGATGATCAGCATTTGTTAAGAATTTCTAAAATTAAAGAGTTTAGATGAAACCAAAATCCTTTAATTTTGGTTGCGGTAGCCATCAACTGAATCCATAACAAATTCAGTTTGATTTACTTCTATACTCATCTCTTTCATTTTAGATTCGAGTTCTCGCATTTGACTTTTCAACTCAATCAACTCGTGACTATTGTTCTCCAATCTATACATCTGCTCTGTTCCCAGCTGATAAAAACGAAGGATTTTGAAGGCTTCGACGTCGCCTTGATCAGCGGCATCCTTAAGGCGGTTCATCACATTATAAATAGACATTAGGTGGCGTTTCAAACGCCATGCATACATGGCTTCTTTCATCCAGTTGGCATCTATAAAGAAAGCATTTACTATCCCGAATGTGATCAGTAAACCAGCAAATGCACCCAAGAAATTAAGAGCGATGTGGTTATTGAAAGATTCACCAAAGTAGACGATCGTAAGTCTGGCGGTAATAAAGCCAATGGTAATAAATATTCCCATAATGATCATGGTTGATTTACGGGTTTGCTTTCGATAGTGAACTGGATCAATCTCTTCAATCTTAAACATGTTGTTTCCAAGCTTGGCAAAATAAGAAAGTGATTTTACTGCTATTTTATCTGGCTGTCATCTCTCTGAGGTTCGGAGTATGAAATATACGGTTAGACAGAAATGGCCACAATTTCATTCCTCAGCTTTACCTCCCTCTGAATACATTGAACCCTCTATTTCTCAAGTTATCCTTATTTTTAGATAAGCTCGTTTTTTCAACTGATATTGATGGAATTTGTCCAGAAAGCTTAATGTATTACAATCTTCATTTTATGGGTGGCCTATTAATATTTTTCGAATGCAGAAAGTTAGGAAACAGTTTTTATTTTTTTTACTTTATATAGTCCAATCTAAACTTTCTAGGTTTAATTTAAATATCTGTTTATTTTTTATAAAATCTTGTTCACCTGATTTATCTATTAGTATCTCACCACCAAAAACTACAATGCAGTTATCATCCGAAAGAAATGATTTATGACAGTTGATCCAGCCAGGCATTTCGCCTTTAGTGCTCAACCGCTCAATCTTCATTGAATTTATGTTTAGAGTATAAACAGGTGTAAATCCAACTATTCTAGAATCGTAATAGCCCAACCCTCCGATGATATATATTAAATCCCCGATCAATGTGGCGGTATGAAAATCTGTTGGTGGAAATACATTTTCTGGATATGTAAAAATATTTATTTCTTTCAATCCACTAAATACAACAACATCATTATATATACAAAAGTCTGGATCATAATAATCTTCATGTTCACCACCAATTTCTATGATTTTTCCATCATCTAAAACTGTAGTAGAGCGACCAAATCTCTCGTAACACCAAATTGGCGAATCATTAAATGTGTCATCATTAAAATGGCTTTTAGCTTTCCAAGCATTTGCTCCAGACAAAATCATATCAAGACAAAAGGGCTCATTGTTTAATTCAGGATTTGTTTTTCCAAATTTTCTGTATTTACCTTTAAGATATATTTCCATTGAAACTGTTAAATTAGTGTCTAATTTTGTACCTATTAATAATGAGTGCATTTCTTCATTTATATCATTGATGTCCAATCCTCTATTAACAAACATCTTTACAATATCAAGGTTCGAAGCAACCTCAATTGCAGATTCTGGAATGTGATTTTTTTTTGATATATCAGCGTTATGATCAATTAAATATCTTACACATTCAGTCATACCTTTCTCTGAAGCATTTATTAGTGGTGTGCTGCTAAATTCATCGGTTGCTTCGATATCAAAACCATTTTTAAACAACCAATCCATCATCTCGACATTATTTTTTTGAATAGCATAATCATATGGTGTCTTCCCACATCTACCGACAACATTTTTATCCGTTCCCATTGCAATTAGTAATGATGCTTTTTTAATATCTCCAACTAAAATCGAAAGTAAAAAAGGGGTACGTGACCAGAAATCTTTGGCTTCAAGATCATTGTTTTTAGAAATAGCTTTTTTTATATCTTCCTCAGTCCCGTATACGACGGAATAGTGCAAACCCATCCAGTCTAACTGTGATTCATCAGCACCTGATTTAATAAGAAATTCAACTACTTCAAAGCGTCCGTTATTAGATGCTACACGCAAAGGAGATTCGCAATATTCTGTTACAGTACTTAAATCTACACCTTTCTCTGCAAATTTCTGTACTTTTTCTAGTAAATCATCTTCATTATTGTAGATAGTTTGCAATAAGCTAATTTGTTTCACTGAATTTTTCCATTAAGTCAGATGCCTCTGGCAAAACTGAATGCTTGAATTTGTTAACCGCTCAAAGCGGACTGGTCTAATAACCACCCAAAGGTGGTAACACTTTAAAAAAATTCAGTTGATCGATTCTCTAATTTTTTCTGATGCCTGATATATTTCCGAACAACATCTACATCACGACCAACTATTGACACATGATACCCTATTGCACAAAACTTTGACCAGTAAAGTTATTCTTTCGACCCATAAACATTCTGGCTATTGCTATTGCACTTTAAGTGACATTTCGACATTTCAGACACCCATTTATCATTTCGACATTTCAGGACACCCATTTATTGATTATCATATCAAATACAGGTGTCTTCTAATTACCCTTCAACTTCTGAATTCATGCACTAGCATCATACGAAAATTCCATTTCTTTTCTGCCTGAAAATAATTTTTGACAATTAAAACAGTGTGGTTTATTTAAAAACAAAAAAAAGGAAACATCACACTTCCAGAAAGTAATTATTGCTAATACGTAATACATATCTTATAATTTATCTAATTCAAATCCTTATCAATAAAGGACTTAGTATCATGGTTATTTTTCAGTTCTTCTAGTCTTTTCCTAAGACAAGCACTCAAACAATTTAACAAAACCATTCTGACCGTTATGAAATTGGCCAGTGCTTTTTGTCGCCAATAAAAAGTCACGTCTTTAATAATTTCTGTTGGTTAGCATTTCTCATTCGACCGTTCAATTAACCTTAATTGGAAAATTGTTCGTGCATGAAGGAAAATACTATGAAATTCTATTCAAAACCTATTGTGGAACACGATGAGGTTCCTCTGGCTGATAATGGCCGTCTGGAAGAGATTATTAAGTTCTGGAAAGATAGGGAAAATCCAGGAAAAAAAAGTGCTCACAACTCTAATAAAAAAGGAAATCTTTGCTATGTTGTATCTGTAGTAGAATACAAAGATCCCCATCCAGAAGGTAAATTATCTGAAATACTGGGACTCGTTCAGGCACAGGGAGATCGTATATGTGGTCATGAGATTTATCATTCAGCAAAACCTAATCCAAAAACCTTTTTAGGGCGAGGCATTTCTGAGGATATAGCCGAACGTGCTAATGAGCTTGGTGCTGATCTGCTGGTTATTGACGCTGAGTTGAGCCCATCGCAAATGCGAAATCTTGAAGAGATAACTTATTTGCCAATTGCTGATCGTGAAGGCATTATTTTAAATGTTTTCCTTTGCCATGCAGAGACTCGTCATGCTCGAAATCAGGTTGAAATTGCTCAACTGGAATATTTGCGACCAAGGATCAGAGGACTAGGACTTAATATGGATCAGCAGGCTGGCGGTATTATGCGCGGACGTGGACCTGGAGAAACCGCTTCAGAATTAATGGCTCGACAACTGGATAGACGTTTAGCTCAACTACAAAAATCATCAAGAAAACTCATTACAGCAGGAGTTAGTCAACGGCAATCCAGGGTAACATGTAAACGGATTGCACTGGTGGGTTATACCAATGCAGGAAAAACATCATTGATGAATGCACTTACAATGGCAGGCTTATCAGCTCGTAACAGACCATTTGAAACTTTGGATACAACCACTCGATGTTTAATTCGACGCTCTGGTGAAGATATCCTTTTAAGTGATACTGTCGGTTTCATTCGGTCTATTCCAGAACGGTTATTAAACAGTTTTGAATCAACCTTATCTGAAATACTTGAAACAAGTTTGTTGGTTATTGTCGTCGATGCAGCTGATCCTGAGAAGGAATTGCACTTGCGAACCACTGAGAAATTATTGCTTAAACTCAAAGCAAATACTATTCCACGATTCTATGTGTTCAATAAGATAGATAAGCTGAAAAATTCTGCTTTATCCGAAAATTTTAATTCATTGACACATGGCAATAACTGGGTGACGCTCAGCAGTATGAATACAAAAGCAGTCAAACAATTACGAGAAAATTTAATTCATGCCGTCAATACAGAGAAACAAATTTCCAACGTGTTTGTACCGTATGCTTCCCGTGAAGTGATTACAAAAATATATGCTCAATGCCGTATTATTGAAATAAAATCGGATGTTAATGGTTTGAAATTTACTCTTGAAGGAGATAAAAAAGTACTTGAACAAATAAAAATCGCAAGCAATGAAGCAATACAGTTGAATAAAGGAGTACAGAAATGAAACATTCTAAAACTCAAGAAGCAGTATTGTTGGAAGTCCATAATCTAGAACTGGATACACCATCAGGACGGCCTCTATTTCATGATTTAAATTTAAAAATTGCTCATGAGCAGATTGCAATCATTGGTCGTAATGGTTCTGGAAAATCCACTCTAATAAAAGCATTATCACAAAAAATATCACCACAAAGAGGAACTATTGATTATAATACACAGCCTTTTATTATTAATCAGGATCTCAACAACAACTCGTGTACTAAAAGTCATTTACAACATTTAGTTAAGCAGCTCTGTGATGGTGAGATGTCACTCATAGATATCGATAAGGAGTTTTCAGCGATAGGCCTGAGAACATTTAATGAATGTGTAAATTCTAAAGAATTCAGTCTGGGAGAATTAAGAAAAATACATTTATTATCTGCAAAATTTAAGTACCCTAAACTGTTACTTCTGGACGAACCAACACAAGATCTGGATAAAAAAGGAATTCATTGGTTACAACAGTGGCTTAAAAAATTCTCTAATGGATTGCTTATAGTGTCACATGAGCAACGTATTTTGAAACACTTTAAGCATTTTTTTCTTGTCTCAGAATCAGGTTGCAGCTATTTTAGTGGTTGTTTCAGGGAGTTAAAAATCATGCTTGAACATGATGAACTTGAGCATCAGAAAAAATATATTCATAGCATCAATAACCTGATTGAACAGGAAAAGCATAATATCAAGGTGATACAACGACGGCAACGAAAAAAAAATCGTGGTCGCAGTTGTGAACTGGACAGAATGACACCAAAGATGAGATTAAACAAAAAAAGGAGCTATGCTCAGGTCAGTCAAGGAAAAATGGTTCGAATTCGTCAGGAACGCATTAAAGCAATTCGTGCTTTTATTAAAGCAACAAGAAGGGAGCTTTCTGTCACACTTCCAATGTCGTTACTTATGCCAGATTTACCCGTTAATGATGGCAAAAATGTGATTGTACTAAACAATATCTCAAAAACAAGAAATGGATATGTGCTGTTTCAAGGCATTAATCTCAAATTAAAAAGACATCGCCTCGCATTCATTGGACCAAACGGCTCAGGAAAAACAACATTGTTGCAAATTATTTTGCAGCAACTCAGGCCCGATATGGGAGAATTAAGTGTTTGCTCAAAAAAAATTGGCAGCATTGCTCAAGGGGCAAGCGACTGGATGCTTGATGACAGTCTGATTTCTTATCTGATGATGAGTGCAAATAATTCATCTCCTGAGTCCATCGCTCGTTTACTCATTGGCCATAAGTTTCCATTGGCATTAGCAGAGCGTCCCATGAGTACCCTTAGTCCTGGAGAAAGAGTACGCGCTGCTCTCATTTGTTTACTGACACGCTCACCCACTGTCGAGTTTTTAATCCTTGATGAGCCAACTTATAGTCTGGATTTTGTTGGGATAACAGCATTAAATGAAGGATTGAAAGCATGGTCAGGAGGACTCATTATAGTGAGCCACGACAGTATATTTCTAAAAAATATTGGCATTCATCATTATTTGGAACTGAATGAAAATGGAACACATCAGATAATTAATCACTAAATAACTGATCCAAAATATATAATAAACAATGGATTACAGGCCAGTATGGCCTGAGTGCATATCTTCATGATTAGCTTGTAGTTGTTGAACCAGGGTGTCACTCTGGTAACGTTCAATAAGTACTGGTAATGAAAAAAACTGTTGCCAGTGATTAATGACTTGATCATCACTCCAGCATTCTAACTTGACAGGTTGCAATCTAAGTATAATTGTACACGGTGGACATAATGGTTATAAGCACACATTTCTACTGAAAAAATATAACTGAGAAATTTTAGGCGCTCCTGTATCCATTGTTTGCAATGACTATAAGCTTCATTTTATGGGTGGCCTGATAATAATCTAGTTAATATCTACTCCAACCTCAGCTGTGTGCTTTTCGTAAAAACATTTTTGACGTAAAATCGCCACTTGAATAACGGCAGGTATGGTAACTCGATAAGCTGGACCTGCAATATCAATAGTAGTCCACAAACCAGTAAGCCCCCAACCAATTGGTCCAGTCAGAACTGCCAATGTTCTAGTAAGTGCAAGATTACCTGAAAGGGACAAGCTTCTACCAAGAAGTGTATTCATAAAAGCATTCACTATCATCAAGGTAAGGTGAAAAGACTTAAAGCCTCCTGCATGGAATATAGCCTGAAACACAGCAAGCATAACTTCAGGAGTTATGTTGACGATATTTGTTACACCTGTAGATTGGGCAAGTTCTTTTAATTCCTCTGGACTCATGTTTTCAATTTCATCAGTGAGAATTTTCATCAGCAGGTTGCTTTCAATTTTTTCAACACTTGAATCACTGTTGTAGTTAACTTCCATTTTGTCGCATACATCCGTTAGAACGTCTTTGTACTCAACACCCTTGCCACCACGCAGAATTGTTGCAAATGAATTAGCACCATAGCGTTGTATTTCAGCGGCTATTAATTCCCAGTACTGATTATGATCAGGGTGATAAGTCTTATAAGCATCTGACGTTGTCAACATCTCTGTGAAGCGTACTTTCCCATTCTTGTCATGAGTAAGGCAATCAACTATATTCTCAAGATCATCTGACTTGATTTTTTTTAAAAATTCCAAGTCACTGTCGTATTGATGTGCGATGTCTTCCTCCTAAGTTTAATGATGCTGTGCAGCTAAAAATTTAATGTACGGAAACATGCATATTGGATAAACACGATTCTGTATTTCTGTTTCCTATAGCACCAGATACTATTGATTTTAAAGGGTAAAACAAATATAGCACAGTAAAAAATAAGAGTCAGTGTTTTTCTTGATAGACTGAAATCAAAATGTCTGCTTTCTGGAAGTAGAGCCCCGAACTGAATAGGTCTGTCAACTACAGCTTAAGATTAAGATGGAAAATATTGGTATTAGAAAACCTGTGTTTCGCAAGCTCAACACAGGCTTCACAACTGATAGTTGCTATATAATGTGAATCCAACTTAACGGGCTAATTTCTTGTACTTAATCCGATGCGGGTTATCTGCATTTGTGCCTAAACGCTGATGTTTATCTTTTTCGTAATCTTCGTAGTTACCTTCAAACCACACCACTTGGCTGTCGCCTTCAAAGGCTAACATATGGGTGGCAATACGGTCTAAGAACCAGCGATCATGGGAAATAACCACGACACACCCTGGAAATTCTAAAATCGCATCTTCTAAAGCACGTAAGGTTTCAACATCTAAATCATTAGTGGGTTCATCGAGTAATAACATATTACCCCCACTTTTGAGTAATTTAGCCAAATGGACGCGGTTGCGTTCTCCGCCTGATAAGTTTTTGACCAATTTTTGTTGGTCTTGTCCTTTGAAGTTAAAACGGCTGGCATAGGCACGGGAGTTGATTTCGTATTTATCCACCGCGATTAAATCTTGCTCATCAGAAATTTCTTGCCATACGGTTTTTTCATCATTTAAAGCATCGCGACTTTGGTCAACGTAAGCGGGAACAACGGTTGAACCCATGCGCATTTCACCTTCACTGACTGGTTCGCGCCCTGCTATCATATTAAATAAAGTGGTTTTACCCGCACCGTTTGCACCGATAACCCCGACAATTCCGCCTTTGGGTAAGTTAAAATTCAAGTTTTCAACTAACAATCTGTCACCAAAACTTTTGCTAACATGGTCTGCTTCAATGACCAAATCACCTAAGCGCGGGCCAGGTGGAATATAAATTTCATGGGTGGCGTTGCGTTTTTGGGTTTCTTCTGTCATCAGTTCATCAAAACGGGCAAGTCGCGCTTTGCTCTTGGTACGTCGTCCTTTGGCATTACTGCGTACCCATTCTAACTCTTCTTTCATTGCACGCTGGCGATTGGATTGTTGTTTTTCTTCTTGCTCTAAACGTGCGCCTTTTTGTTCTAGCCATGAGGAGTAATTACCCTCCCAAGGAATGCCATGCCCACGATCAAGTTCTAAAATCCAACCAGCAACATTGTCAAGGAAATAGCGGTCATGGGTGACAGCAACCACAGTGCCTGTATAGTCGTGCAAAAATCGTTCTAACCATGCGACGGATTCGGCATCTAAATGGTTGGTCGGTTCATCGAGAAGCAACATGTCTGGATGGGATAACAATAAACGACACAAAGCCACGCGCCGTTTTTCACCACCAGAAAGTTGGCTGACATCAGCATCCCACGCAGGTAAACGTAAGGCATCGGCTGCCACTTCTAAGGTACGCTCTAAATTGTGTCCATCGGTGGCATTAATCAGATTCTCCAGCTCGGCTTGTTCTTTTGCCAAGGCATCAAAATCCGCATTTTCTTCAGCATAAGCTGCATAAACTGCATCTAATCGGGTTAAAGCATCTTTCACATTGGCAACCGCTTCTTCTACATTACCACGCACATCTTTGGTTTCATCCAGTTGTGGCTCCTGGGGTAAATAACCGACTTTAATCCCTGTTTGTGGGCGGGCTTCACCGTTAAATTCAGTATCTAATCCAGCCATGATTTTGAGTAACGTGGATTTACCTGAACCATTTAAGCCTAAAACCCCGATTTTTGCACCTGGGAAGAAAGACAAAGAGATGTTCTTTAATATTTCACGTTTGGGCGGGACAATTTTACTCACCCGATTCATGGTGTAGATGTATTGTGCCATTGGTTTTCATCCTGTATTTGTAATAGTCTATATTTGCTTAAAATATCAGCTAGGTAACTGGTTTTATAGTTTTAATTGTCTGTTTGAGCTTAATGAGAAAGAGTATAACATTCGAAGGTTTTTAATGTTCATCGTCAGAGTACAATTTAATTTAATATATATTGGCATGATATGTCTAATAAAGTTTAGGATTCTCAGACATCTAAGAATCCTAAATTGGAAGAGACAAGTGAATGAGCATCAAAAGTGTAATTACCACCATTCTATAATTGCTCCTTTTTCACTAGCCATGTTAGTTGGTTGAAATTCTTGAATTCATACCATGAGACGTTTACCACTGTAAAATATTGCCCCCTAAAAAAACAGTCAAATTAGCTTCGATAACTTAACTGCCTATAAAGCTCCTATCAATAGAATAGGCATTCATTATCTTACCTCCATTTGTTCGGATGCTTCTAAAACATCTTCAACTTCAACCCCTAGATAACGAACAGTAATTTCAAAATGAACTGGTTTCTTTGTCTTTATTTAGGTAATGATGATTCTTTTAACTATTTTTCCTCCATGCATCATATCATTGGCTTTCAAGCTGGCTAAATCACAGCCACGAAGCTTGCTATCAATAGCGGTGTTAAATAAAATAAGATCACGAACATTTTTTCCAACTGAAGTCGAATGCAAATTCCCCATATTACTGTCAATTTTAAAGCCTGCTTTTGACCCACAATTTTCCTTTGTTCCAAAAGATTTTAGGTTTGAATTGATTATTAGCAGTTTCCATAATAATTACCTCCGTTTAGTTAAGTAACAGCTTTATTATGGTTGAAATAAGTACAAACATAACCTTTCTTAACTGTAGGAAAGTGACCTAAACCAGCAGGTCGAAGCTTAATGAGAATGGTTCGTGAACTTCCAGATAGCGACCATTTCATATCACCAATAATCAATGGAAAAAACCGTCAGTTAAATACTGACACATTAATGTCAACTAATCTTCTGTGTGATTATGTAAAAGCGGACAGTTGAGAATACCATTACATAATATCTATAACGACAGAAATACTCGATATCACCTATGACTGCAGTAGTGACTTAATTGCCTTTAGAAAATACTAATATTATATGAATATATAAAATGAACATTTATGTTTTTTTAGCTGTGAATTCCAAACTGGACAATTAAAGAAAATTAGAATTAAAGTTTTTTCTGAAAATAACAATATCTAATCGGCCGTCAACACCTGTTTCAGCCATAAGTGTGATTGATCTTATCGGCTTTTCATACAAAACAGCAACCATTTAAAGCGTAATCAGAAATGACTATTTTTTGTGAATTAATATACAAAATATACAAGATGAAAGGATCAAGAATCTTAATTTTTATAGGAGCAAACATTATTAAATCAGTAAAATTAAATCAAACTCTGATTTGTTCTGTTCTTCCTTCAGGCTATGACGTGTCAGGAAAAGACATTCAGCCACTAAATAAAAAAACCGCTATGGCTTACCATAGCGGGGTGATAAACCTTAGGCTCCTTTTCTTTTACGACGGTATCCGATACCAGCAAGGCCAAGACCCATTAGGGCAAGTGTTGCGGGTTCTGGCACTTGGGCTAATTTGTAACCCAAATCATCGAATGTTGTTTCATGCCCAGCTAGTCTAATAGATCCAATTATATCTGTAGATACAAAACTGAAGTTTTCCATGATACCATCAACTCCATATCCCCCAGTTTCGGTAATGGAGTTAATCAAAATTCCACTCATATCGTAAAAACTAAATACATCATCACCACTCACAGCAGCACTAGACCATCCACTAAAGCCAGTAATACCACCTAAACCAGTAAAATCTAATGTAAAATCACCAATACCGAACTGAACACCAAATTTAGTACCAGAAGTTGGAATTATGGCACCAGATGTACGATAATCAAACCAATCACCAGCATTGACTGATCTGTGCCCTACTGAACCATCAATTACAGCTACATCACCACCAAAAATTGATGTTAGTATAGTACGACCTCCTGCCGTGCCCTCATAGTCTTCAATAGCGTCAGCAGTAAAGCTACCAGAAATCACAGTTGCAGAAACATTTAAACTTAAAAAAGTACTAACTAGACCAAAAATTATTTTTTTCATATACAGCTTCCTTATTTTTTACATACAGATACAACATACTTAAATATAAACGCAACAACCATGCCAACATATATTTTCCTTTATATTTCAATTAGTTTTACAAACTCCACGGAATTAAAATGCTTTCTTTGTAAAAATTCCTGACATCAAATATAAGGCATCAATAATAGACTGCTTTGTTCGAAATATGCATTTATCAACTGAAGTATAGTGTCGTTCATGGCTAGCTAGAGCAAAACTAAAAACTAAAATCTAATTCAGTTATCTAAAGATTGAACTGTTTGCTTTCAGTATAATAATCTTTATTTCAACATTTCATAAAATACAAAAATTAAATCTTTTGATTCCTACAATTGCAGAGTTCCTGTCTGTCATAGCCAATCAATTTAGCTGTAAAAATGATGACAATTCAACTCATTTCTGAACCCTTGAATATCTGGTATGGAGATTTAGCTAGCTTTTCGTTCATCCGTAAAATATCTACAATTTGTACATGAGAGTCGATTTTGAGAGCTCCTGAAATATTACTTCCTAAAATGACCGCTTTCTACTCAAGCAAAAAAAATAAAGACTCTCTAAAATTCCGCAATAGGTAAAAGTAGTCTCACTATAAAGATACAATCTCTTCCCTGAGATCATCAATTCTTACAAACTTCGAATTTGCATTATCTCTTCAGCATCAATCCCCAATGACTCAAGAAATTTTTGATGCTCGTTTGGTTCCATTTCTTCAAATTTTTGATGCCATGCACGCATGGCTGTTTCATCAAATCCTGCAGCGGTCATTATTTCTACCCAACGTTCTTTAGTTACCATATTTTCCTCCAACAATTTTGGTTCTTGCAGTAAAGCAACTATGGCCTTCTGCTGTTTCCTTAAAAAGTTTATCTCATTTCCTAGCTTATTAAGGTGGTCTCTCAAAATCTGAAACTGAGACATACCTCCTTTACGATCAAGCAGGTCACCTATGTTTGCAACGGGTATCCCATATGAACGATACGAAACTATTGCTTTTAATCGTGCTATTTCACTATCACCATACCATCTATATCCATTATCTGAACGAAATGCAGGCTTCAGAAGCCCTGCTTTTTCATAGTACAGAATGGTTGCTCTCGAAATATCAAATTTCCTAGCGAGTTGAGTTACCGTAAACATATAGTCACCAATTGCCAATCGAGAAACAATCATAAACCCTAAACCTATAGACAGGTCAACATTAAATTAAAATATCACAAGCAATTTCTATATTATTGGATTGCAAGTGTCAGGGTTTTACTTAGTATGAACTTTATTATTCGCCGACACTTGTGCAAGTAATAATAACGAGAGTGTAGAGACAAGGCATGCCTTTCTTAAAATAGCGCTTCCTGAATAGTGAACACTGAGTATAAGAGCAGACAATCTATTGTTTTGTGATTTGACGCAGTCCGAGCATAATAATAGATTGCCTGCTCTTATACGGATTTCACTTAAAATTGTTCATAGTTTAGAAGTAGCAATTGAGCTTTTATAAACGGTAGATTATGGTATGACAGTCACTCGATTTCTACCACCAGATTTTGATTGATACATCGCATCATCTGCCGCTTCAATCATTTGCAGATAATCAATGTATTTGTTATTGTACATAACAACACCAATACTTGCTGTCAGACTTTGATCAGGGAAGCGGTTCTTAATAAGGCAGCCTTTTTTTTCAATTTCTGAACGTATCCTTTCAGAAAAAACACTGGCCCCTTGAGCATGAGAGCCATAAAGAATAAATAAAAATTCCTCACCACCATAACGCGCAATAAAATCATTAGGCCGAGTCAAACTTTTTAAAATATCAGCAATAATTCTCAGGACATCATCACCCGCCTGATGACCATAAAGATCATTAAATCGCTTAAAGTAATCAATATCAATAAAACCGATGGCAATATCCTCAAGCACTTTACTGTCTTCTTTAAACAGTATTTCAAGGCGTTCCTTGATGGTTCCCTTGTTATTCAAACCTGTCAGAGGATCCGTTTTAGCTTTCTTTTTTTCTTCTTCAAATTGGCTGGCATTGACTAAAGCGATCCCTAGCTCTGTAGTCACATTGCATAAAACAGGTAAATCATCTTTATCCAGATTTGTGCCTGAAATATCATTATCAATATACAGCACTGATGATAACCGGTTGTACATCAATATAGGTAAAATAAAAAATGAATCCACTTGCAATTCATTCAAAATAGATGCTTCAGTTTTTAAATTATCATCAATTAACAAGGCCTGTTTATTTCTTAAACAGGATAGTAAACGTTCTGAAAGGGATGATATTTTTATTTCAAATGCATCTTCATGTTCTTGAAAAAAAACTTCTGGCCAAGCATATTTGGTCACCAAAGATCGACGTTCAGGATCAATATCTAATATAATTAGGCGATCAAAATGAAATTCATTATGCAGGGTTTCTAATGTCCAGGGAATAAACTCATCAGGATTTAAGCTGTGATGCGGCACAGTTAAACTACTTAAATGAGTATTTGCCTGTGTGTCATTTTTTTTATTGGTATCAATGTTATTATGAAGGTAGTCCAAGTTAAAAATTGTGCCAATTAAATTTGCTCTCAAACGACTCAAACTGGGAAATTTAAAATTATAAAAATGACTGATATTAGTCAATTCCAGATCAACATCTTCTAGAATGCTTTCAATATTCAAATTGTACTCATTAATCAGATCAAAAACTTCACTCTGTAATGTTGGGTAATCATTACGTTTAACTGAACCAATACCTTGTAGCCAGGCAATAAAATTAGCATAAGCAACAATTGAAACATTCAGTCTGTTTTGTTCATCAAGTAGCAAAGAATGAAACGATCGATGATGATTTAAAACAACATTTATAATATTCTCAGGTAAGTCACAGACAAGACAAAATACAGCACCAATTTCATCGTGACTGATACCAAAGAAGCTGTGTTCGTTGACCAGAGAAGGATTATCCGTTTTCTCAAAAGAATTCATGTAATTGCTATACGTCAACTGACCATGAGTCTCTAACACAACCTTACCGATATCATGCAACAAACCCGCAGCATATAACATATCAGGGTCTGGATGATTCACTTCTCTGGCGATCACTTTACTTAACGTTGCTACAAAAAGACAATGCTGCCAGAAGAATATTTGATTAAAAGAATGCTTACCCTGTGTTTTAATCATTTTTTTAAAGAAAAGTAGATTCAAAGCAATTTGGCGAATCGCAGAAAAACCCAATAAAGTAACAGCACGCTTAATGGACACAATTTTCTGAGGATAGTTATAGAAAGCCGAGTTGACCAGACGTAAGACCTCAAGAGATAAAGAAGGCTCAGTTTCTATAATAAAGGTTAAATCAGAAAAAGAAGAGGCTTCATCATTCGTTAGTTTTAGAAGTTTAACAGCCACAGGAGGAATAACTTGAAGACCCGATAGTTCACTCTTGAGTATCGACTTTGCCAAATGCTTTAAACGTGAAATTTCAACAGATGAAACATCACCTGAGGTCTCTTCAATAGAAGAGAGCTCCAGAGACTCCCTTATAATAGGATCCATTACTGCATGTTTGTTTTTCACGGGCATTTTCCGCTCAGTAATCCACTCGACATTATTTATTCTAATGAGCGAGTGTTTTTCTCTTTATTGTCCATTAAAAGAGTCGTTGGAAGAGGTGTGTCAAACTTTTCAATGAAAAAACAATAGCGTTCATAAACCATTAAAATAAACAAAAGCATTAGAATAACACCAAAGAACCACCACATAACATCCTCCCCTTTCTCATAAGAAATATTCTTATAGAAAAAGTGAACAAAAGTTAATCAAAAAAACTTATTTACTGATGATAATTACAACACACTCCAATCGAAATTTCTCAGATATTGTTCTCATTTATATTAATTGTAGTGTGAACTCCTTATCAAATCTACTCTTCAAAAAATTCTGACAAAAAAAGAGGGTAAATCAAATCGATTTACCCTCTTTTGAAACGAGTTAAACTTTATTCAGGGACACAAATTTGCTTATCAAAAATGGCATTGCATGTTTTAATTATCAGCATGCTGATAAATGAAGTCAATATGACCAGTAAAATAATAGCAAGAACAGAAAACATCACATTTTGAGTTAATTGATACATACGCATAGTTGCAATACTGACTGCAGCTAATGGAAACGAATAAGCCCACCAGGATAGAAAAAACTGTAACTTGGAAAACTGTCGGACTTTGGTAAAAACCAACAGGGTAAAAAATAATGAAGAGTAATAGAGTACTCGTGCAAAATTGTCTAAATCACCATTGAGCTGAATATAGGATAAAAAGCCGACCGCAGGTGGTGCAATGAGAATAAAAAATGTTGGTATTAATTTTCCTGGTAAGGCAGGATGAAAAATCACACGATAGTAAATAATCGTCAATAACACTGGCCAAAAAACAATACCAATACTAAAAAAGAACCATGAAATATCGGTATAGCCTAAAGGGACTCCAGAAATTGGTACCAATATATTGCCCACTATGGGAATAAACCATGCTGGATTCATATGATTTATATTAAAATAATCATGATTGATCCAGGCATTCATAACATAAAGTGTAAAAATAAGATGTAAGCTACTACCGAGGATCCAGAGCACTCTGGATATTTCGGTATTCGTATGCAATAGACAGATCGACAATAATAATAGACTGATAGAAACTGTAGGAAAAAAGCTGATCTTAATCGGGTGATGTAACTCTTGAATGACAGCCTCTTTTTCTTTGAGGAATTTTATAGAATAAATAGTCAGTAAAGTTAAAAAAAGCAGTACTGTTATTGCCGACAATGCTAAAGAGACTTTAGGCTCCAGACTATAAATTAATTCTGCTTTAGAAATAGCAATACTAAAACCAGCCATTCCCATCACAGATGAAAAAAAAGACACTGGAAAATGCGCTAACCTCGATTGACTCTGAGCCATCAGTTTACTCCTGAATACACTATCTTGAATAAGTTTTAGAGAATATTATACCGAAATTAATAAAATGTAAGTGACTTTATCACCTGCGATCAAAACAGATATTTTTTTTAATGATTTCTTCTGTGATTTATTTTAGACTGGAAATTCAAGCCCCATGGACAGGATTAAACCAACCAATGAAAACAATGAAAGCTTTAGTAAAAAAACACGCCAAAGAAGGCCTATGGCTGGAAGACGTTCCCATCCCCGAGGTGGGTAACAACGATGTTCTAGTAAAAATTCAGAAAACAGCCATTTGTGGTACTGATGTTCATATCTATAACTGGGATAACTGGGCACAAAAAACCATTCCTGTTCCAATGACTATTGGTCATGAATTTGCAGGTGAGATTGTTGAGCTGGGCGCTAATGTCAGCGAGTTATCCATTGGTGATATTGTCTCAGGTGAGGGTCATATTGTTTGTGAGCGTTGTCGCAATTGTCTTGCAGGCAGGCGTCATCTTTGCCCAAATACCATTGGAATCGGTGTCAACCGCACAGGCTGTTTTGCTGAATATTTAGCCATTCCTGCAAAGAATATTTTTCGACCCAATTGCAAAATTCCAACTGAAGTCTTGTCCTGTTTCGATCCCTATGGCAATGCTGTCCATACAGCCCTGTCATTCAACATGGTGGGTGAAGACGTTCTCATCACAGGTGCAGGTCCCATTGGCATTATGGCCGCAATGGTGGCTGCACACAGTGGTGCGCGGAATATTGTGATCACGGATTTAAACCAATATCGACTGGATTTAGTGAAAAAAATTGTGCCTAAAGCCATTCCATTGAATGTCAATAATAGTACCATTACAACCGAGTTTATGCGTAACTTAGGTATTCTTGAAGGCTTTGATGTTGGAATGGAGATGTCTGGCTCACCACAGGCTTTCACCGATATGTTAAGTAACATGATCAATGGTGGCAAAATAGCCATGCTGGCCATTATGCCAGAAGGCACAGGCATCGACTGGGATCAGGTGGTTTTTAAAGGTTTATACATCAAGGGCATTTACGGCCGTGAAATCTTTGAAACCTGGTACAAAGGGACCATGATGGTACAAAGCGGCATCCCTCTGGAAAAAATTATTACCCATCGATATCATTATACTGATTTTCAGCAAGGCTTTAATGTCATGCGCTCAGGCGAATCAGGTAAAGTCATTCTCAGTTGGGATTAAACAAACGCAGGAAATGTAACAATGAGTTTCAAAAGTGCGAAAGAAAGTCTGGCCAATGATCTGGCTGAAATAAAAAATGCGGGGCTATGGAAAAAAGAACGTGTTATTGCTTCTGATCAAAAAAGTTCCATTACCCTGGAAGATGGCACAGAAGTCATTAATATGTGTGCCAATAACTATTTAGGGCTCGCGAATAATCCTGAAGTAATCCAGGCCGCCAAAGAAAGTTATGATCAATGGGGCTTTGGACTGTCTTCCGTACGTTTTATTTGTGGCACACAAAGTATCCACAAAACGCTTGAAAATCGGGTCACAGAATTTTTAGGTATGGAAGACACCATCTTATATGCAGCCTGCTTTGATGCCAACACTGGATTATTTGAAACCCTATTGGGCAAGGAAGATGCCATCATTTCTGACGAGCTGAATCACGCTTCAATTATTGATGGTGTTCGATTATGCAAGGCCGCGCGTTATCGTTACAAAAACAATAATATGATCGATTTAGAAGGCAAATTAAAAGCAGCAAAAAATTTAGGAGCCAGAAGAATTCTAATCACCACTGATGGTGTTTTCTCTATGGATGGCAGCATTGCACAACTGGATAAAATTTGTGATCTAGCCGATCAATATGATGCCATGGTCCATCATGATGACTGTCATGCTGTAGGATTTATGGGTAAAACAGGTCGAGGTATCCATGAATACCACCACGTTATGGATCGAGTTGACATCATTACTGGCACCTTTGGCAAAGCTCTGGGTGGTGCATCGGGGGGATACACCTCAGGACGTAAAGAAATTATTGATATGTTGCGTCAACGCTCACGCCCCTACTTATTTTCTAATACCTTGGCCCCTTCAATTTGTGCTGCAAGCATAAAAGTACTTGATATACTTAGTAGCTCCACTGAATTACGAGATCGACTGGAGGAAAACACTCGATATTTTCGTGATGGAATGAAACAGGCAGGTTTTGATATTGCTCCAGGGGATCACCCTATTGTGCCCGTTATGCTAGGCGATGCCAATTTAGCACAGGAAATGTCAAAAAAATTACTCTCGCATGGTATATATGCTATTGGCTTCTTCTTCCCTGTCGTCCCAAAAGGAAAAGCCAGAATAAGAACCCAAATTTCAGCAGCACATAGTAAAAACGATCTGGATAAAGCCGTAGCAGCGTTTGCCGCAACTCATGCTGAATTATCTAATTGTTCCTAGCGTTTGATTTGTAAAATATCCAGATTAAGCCGCTGCCGATCATCAAACATGCGCTTGGCAATCATCCAAACCGCCAGCATAATACCAAACCCCGTACCTGCCGCAATGAGGAAAAAAATTAATATTTGATATTTAACAGCTTCCACGGGCGGTGTCCCTGACAAAATCTGTCCCGTCATCATGCCAGGCAGACTGACCAAACCCGCAATGGCCATGGAGTTTATAATTGGTATCATACCAGTACGAATGCTTTCAGATCGAATTTCATGAATGGCTTCCTGATAGCTTTGTCCAAGCATCAACCGCTGTTCTATAACCAGTCGCTGCTGATAAACACTCTGGTTTAATTTGTCCATGCCTAATGAAATACCATTCATTGTATTGCCTAGTAACATGCCCAATAGTGGGATTGCATACTGAGGTGAATACCAGGGTGTTGGTGCAACAATAACCATAAGCGTTAATAAAGCCATGGCAAAAGATGAAATGAACAAAGCACTGGTGCCAATTTTAAAACCTATCCAACGCTTGAGTGGGTATTTTTGTCTGGAATTAATTTCAAATCCCGCCACCAAAAGCATAATGCTTGCAATTATGGCTAAAAGAAATAAATTAATACTATTAAATATCAGTTTGAGAATATAACCAATTAAAAGTAATTGAACGACATTCCGAATGGCTGCAATGATCAATTGTTTTGCAATGTTCAGCTGGAGCAATAAGCTGGTGATGGCCAGTAAAATAATCATGGAAGATGCGATGACCAAATCCCAGGGTGTTAACTCTATCATGCAAAAACACCCTCTTCTGTTTGTTCAGGCCCAATAGAGGTGATATTAAAATGATTTTTTTCAACCGTCAGTAGTTGTTGGCAGATACGACTCAATTGCTCTTTATCATGACTGATCCAGATTATGGGTGTTGCATGCCTTTTCTGATAATTCAAAATGAGTGATTCCATCTGAGTACGATTCTCCTGATCCAAATTGGCTGTCGGCTCATCCAGCAATAAGGCTTCGGGCTTATTCATTAAAACACGAATACAGGCCAGTCTTTGTTTTTCACCACTGGATAAGTGGCTGATCTGCCAATCAAGAACCTCTTTTTCAAAGCCAAGAGAAGCAAATAAAGCCTCATCAAAGTGCTGGAAATGTCCCCCTACCCGATCAAACCACCACTGACTTTCTGCAGGTAATAAAGCCACCTTTTGTCGCCACTGCTGAGCTGGAATCGTTTGAGATTCCACATCATCAAGACAAATTTCCCCTTCATGAGGTAACATATCAGCCAAAGCTTTTAGTAAGACGGATTTACCAATACCTGAAGGCCCTGACAGCCCCATACAAGTCCCGGCTGGAACAGTAAAGTTAAAGAATTGACTAAAGTTGGATGAAATAGAAGATAAATTCAGATTTTTTATCGTTAAATCGGGCATTATTACTCTGTATACATTAAAAAGCGTTCATAAAAAAATTAGTTCAAAGGTAAGCTCAATACAGGTTGGGATTTACTTTACTCAGCCCAATATACCCATCTAGAAAAAATGAGATCTTAATTTTAATTCATCAAGCACCTGTATGCTATATTTACCTCATTAAATCTAAAACATGACCAGTTTATGAATGAATTTCCTGTCTGGATTGATCCAGACGACACAAGTTATATGTTTCCTCACACAGACAATGCCCTAACTGAGCCTGATGGTTTATTGGCGGTTGGTGGTGATTTATCACCTGAGCGCATTATAACAGCCTATCTTAACGGTATTTTTCCATGGTATAGCCATGGTCAGCCCATATTGTGGTGGACTCCAAATCCAAGAGCCGTGTTATTTCCTGAAAAGCTGCATATTTCAAAAAGTCTTAAAAAAACACTGCGTAAGAAAACATTCAGAACGACCATGAATCAAGCCTTTGAACAAGTTATCTACTCATGCGCAGAAACCCCCAGAAAAAATCAAGATGGCACCTGGATCACCGATGAAATGCAACAAGCCTACCTCTATTTGCACCAACTCGGATTTGCACACAGTGCTGAATGTTGGTTAGATGATAAGCTTGTGGGCGGATTATATGGATTGGCACTGGGCAAAGTTTTCTTTGGAGAATCCATGTTTTCACACCAAAGCAATGCATCCAAAATTGCCTTTGTGCATTTGCTGGACGAATTAAAAAAGAGCGACTATGCTTTAATAGATTGTCAGGTAACCACTGACCATTTACTAAGTCTGGGCGCTGAGGAAATACCAAGAGATCAGTTTCTTAAATTAGTAAAGCAACACACCCAGTCTTTTGTGGAAAATACAAATGTCTAATATGGAACATAAATTCCTGCAAAAACCCATTAACTTGTACCTTTCAGCCGAACATGACTGCAGTTATTTGCCTGATCGTCAGGCCAATAGTTTGTTTGTTGATCCTGAAAAACAAATGACTGCAGAAATCTATTCAGAGCTTATCAAACAGGGCTTTCGCCGTAGTGGCAGTTCTGTTTATACCCCCTATTGTAAAAAATGTCATGATTGTATTCCTGTGCGTTTGAATGTCAGGCAGTTCATTTTAAGCCGTTCCCAGAAAAGATGCCGAAGTAAAAATAAATCCCTGGAAGTCACAGCAAAACAAGCCTCTTTTGACGAAGCCCACTATCAAATATACGCTGACTATGTCACTTCCAGACATCCTGGCGGCGGCATGGATGAACCAGAAGACGATAAGTACCTGGATTTTTTAACCTCTCCATGGAGTCATACTACTTTTTTTGAGTTTAATGAACATGGTAAACCCATTGGTGTTGCTGTCACTGATATTGTCGAAGGTGGCCTCTCTGCCGTTTATACATTTTTTGATCCTTCACCAGAATATCAAAAACGAAGCCTTGGAGTTTTTTCAATTTTATGGCAAATTGAAGAAGCCCAACGCAGGAATTTAAAGTGGCTGTACCTGGGATATTGGATCAAAGATTGTGGCAAAATGAGCTATAAAGACAATTATCAACCATTAGAATATTTTTATAATCACAGCTGGAATAGTATACCTCCTGACCAGCTATAAGCCTTTCTATTCTTTGCTCTCGTAAGTACCTGTAACTAAAATTCCAATTGAATGCAAACTTAACTCTTTCCTTAAAAAGCCTCAACAAGTAACTGTTATGGTTGCAGTTTTTGAAAAAACAAGAGCTAAACTACTGATTTTTTATACTATTTTTATTTAAAATCACTAAAGCTTATTACCCGAAGGACGATAATAAAGTTAATCGAGTATTTCTTTTTTTTAAATAATTGTTTAAGCATTCTCTTAAACAGTCTTTAAAACAGTCTTTAAAACTTAAGTTCAGGCAAATTATGCTCAGCAAGGTTAATCAATTAACTATTTCCTATGAACAGGCACATGGTTTCAGACCAAATCTGTTGTATGTTAATACTGCACAATTAGAACTGCTTAAAGAGCAGCTGTCTGAGCCAGATATTGAAATATTAGCCCAACTCATTGGCATGGACATCGTTATTGTTGAAACCAGTTTGAAACCTCGTGTTTCATGGGCCCAGATCCCCTGGAAGCACTCCAAAACTGCTTAATAGCCTAAAAAGACTATTTATTCCATATTAATGCAAATTAGGTATTGCTAATTTTTTCTAATTCGGGCAATATTCACGCCTTGAAATTCCCATTTAAAATTAAGTAAATTTTACTTATTAGTAAATACAGTAGAGTAGATAAAAGCGATATGGCAAAAGAAGAAGGTATTGAAATGGAAGGCACTGTGGTTGACACACTGCCAAACACCATGTTCCGAGTTGAACTTGAGAACGGTCACGTTGTAACCGCTCACATTTCAGGAAAAATGAGAAAAAATTACATTCGGATTTTAACAGGTGATAAAGTCACAGTTCAGCTGACGCCCTATGACCTGAGTAAAGGTCGCATTACTTACCGAGCTAAATAAATCGAGTGTCGATTTGCTGTAGAGACAAGGCGTGCCTTGTCTCTACATTGATCTGACTTGTGATCTTAGTGAACTTCATCCACTTTACCCACTTCACTTTTCAGATCGAATTTAAGTTCACCCTTTTCAACAGATACTGTCACTTTACCTCCATGTTCTAATTCACCAAAGAGCAAAGCTTCAGCCAATGGTTTTTTGATGCTTTCCTGAATGAGACGTGCCATAGGTCTTGCCCCCATTTTTTCATCATAACCATTTTCAGCCAACCATTTCCGCGCATCTGGTTCGACATACAAATCCACTTTCTTTTCTGATAATTGTGTTTCAAGTTCAAAGATAAACTTATCAACGACCTGAATCATCACTTCAGTTGAAAGCGAATCAAATTGAACAATAGCATCCAGGCGATTTCGAAACTCTGGAGTAAAACCACGTTTAATTGCTTCCATGCCATCAGAACTGTGATCTTGATGGGTAAAGCCCATTGAAGAACGGGACATTGCTTCTGCCCCCATATTAGTCGTCATAATCAGAATGATGTTTCTAAAATCTGCTTTACGACCATTATTATCTGTCAATGTGCCATGATCCATCACTTGCAGTAACAAATTAAACACATCAGGATGAGCCTTTTCAATTTCGTCTAATAACAAAACAGCATGTGGGTGTTTATTAATGGCTTCAGTAAGCAAGCCGCCCTGATCATAACCAACGTAACCTGGAGGTGCACCAATTAAGCGAGAAACAGTATGACGCTCCATATACTCTGACATATCAAAACGAATCAATTCAATGCCCATTAATTTGGCAAGCTGGGTTGAAACTTCTGTTTTACCAACACCTGTTGGCCCTGAAAACAGGAAAGCACCTATCGGTTTTTCTTCACGTCCAATGCCCGCTCTGGACATTTTAATGGCATCATCCAGTGTTTCAATCGCCTTGTCCTGACCATGTATAACCAACTTAAGGTTACGTGCCAATTTTTTAAGCGAATTTTTATCACTGGTGCTGATGGTTTTGGGTGGAATACGAGCAATCGATGCAACAATGGCTTCAATTTCTTTCACGTCAATGGTCTTTTTGCGTTTAGAAGGCGCATTCAATTGTTGATTTGCCCCTGCTTCATCAATCACATCAATGGCTTTATCGGGCAAATGACGATCGTTAATATAACGCTCAGATAGCTCCGCAGCACTGCGCAGTGCTTCTTTGGTATATTTGATATGATGATAGTCTTCAAATCGAGTACGCAAGCCTTCAAGAATTCTGAATGTTTCATCTGCAGACGGCTCAGGTAAGTCTATTTTCTGAAAACGTCTTGCTAAGGCATGATCTTTTTCAAAAATACCACGATACTCCTGATAGGTTGTTGAACCAATACAACGTAAATCACTGGTTGATAGAGCAGGTTTAATCAAATTCGAAGCATCCATGGCACCACCTGATGCCGCACCTGCACCAATGATGGTATGAATTTCATCAATAAAAAGAATGGATTTCGGCTCTTTTTTCAGTTGATTTAAAACGGCTTTAAGGCGTTTTTCAAAATCTCCCCGGTATTTAGTGCCTGCCAGCAAAGCCCCCATATCCAAAGAATAGATGACATTCCCTTCGAGAATTTCTGGTACTTCATTTTCAATGATTTTCTTGGCCAGACCTTCAGCCAGAGCCGTTTTGCCCACACCAGCTTCACCCACAAATAAGGGGTTATTTTTTCTACGGCGGCATAAAATCTGAATAGTTCGATTGATTTCTTCTTTACGACCAATCAAGGGATCAATTTTCCCTTCTAGAGCACGTTCATTTAAATTGACAGCATAAAGATCAAGAGGATCCTGAGCCGCTTTGGAATTAGGTGTTTCTGCACCATCAGCATCGCCGCTCTTCTCTTCCTCATCCATACCTGGACTTGTGCCGTCCACCTTGCTGATACCATGAGAAATAAAGCTGACAATATCCAAACGAGAGACATCTTGCTTACCTAATAAATAAACCGCCTGAGATTCTTGTTCATTGAAAATAGCCACTAATACATTAGCACCATTAACTTCTTTTTTACCTGATGATTGAGCCTGAAAAATAGCTCTTTGTAAAACCCTTTGAAAGCCCAGAGTTGGCTGAGTATCACGTTCATCAATTTCAGATAAGACAGGCGTTGTTTCATCCAGAAAAATCATCAATTCATTGCGTAATTGGATGAGATCAACCGTACAGGCTTTAAGTACTTCTTCTGCTGCTGGATTATCCAACAAAGCAAGTAACAGATGTTCAACCGTCATAAATTCATGACGCTTTTCTCTTGCTTCTTTAAATGCAAGGTTCAGTGTAAATTCGAGTTCTTTACTCAACACTATACTTTTCCTTTATCGTTCTTGAATCAACTTAAGACTTTACTCAGCTGTTTTTACTCA
>JADGEK010000006.1:83403-100544 GCA_016744395.1 Gammaproteobacteria bacterium
CTGTTTTTACTCAGCTATTAGTCTATTTCTATTATTCTACTTCCATTGAACACATCAATGGATGATTGTGTTTTTTGGAATAGTCATTGACTTGCAGTGTTTTGGTTTCTGCCATGTCTCTGGTAAATAAACCACAGACCCCCTTTCCACTATTATGAACATCCATCATAATTCGTGTTGCCTTAGCTCTGTCCATGGTAAAGAAGTTTTCCAGAACATGGACCACAAACTCCATCGGTGTAAAATCATCATTATTGATAATCACTCGATATAAGCGAGGTTTTTTCAGCTTTGGTTTTGCAGTTTCAACCGCTGTATCACCTGCATTGCCGTCAAAGTCATCATCATTGTTGCTGTAGTGGTTGTCATCATCAGACCATTCATCTGAATTCGTCACGTTAGTCATATATTCTAAGTCTAGCTAAAACTAAAAAAAATTCTCTGTTTTTATGAAAAAACTTATCGTACTGATATTTTTTAAGAAAGCTTGATAGAAGTTTACAAGCCATAAATTCAGTCCTTCAATCATTTATGGGGGTTTTTTCCCTCATTACAAGTGACTCCTTTATTATGAATTCGTTCCCATCATACTGACTGATACCAGGCAGTATGGACTGATTCACAGTAATCATCGGCTTGTTTTCCATGAATCTGATTGAAACGACTAATAATTAGCTTACTTTAATGGAATTTTATCCATAGTTATTATAAACTTAATATAAGTTGTTAAAGTGATTGCTAGGAAAGTATGATGAGCAAGGCCAAATCATCTAAAAATAAAGATGATGACAAGAAAAAAAAGGGTTTAAAAAACAAACCTGACAAACGTTCTCATAAGGACTCTAAACCTCTGAAAAGCTTGAATTCTGATCAGAAACAATCCCCTTCGCCTGCAAAAAACTCATTAATTTCATTAAAAAAAATTCAACAACAAATCGACTCCTTAATTACCCAAAGAGAAGTTGATAATAAACAAATAAAAGAACTGAGCATAAGCACTGCAAATATAAGTCAACAAACAAGCAATTTAAGCAAAGAAACAGACAACTTAAACAGTCAAACAAAACAACTCAGTAAACAAGCAAAAAAATCAAAATCACAACATTCACAATTTGCACTCAATTCAGATCTTGTTCGGATCAAGACCTCACTGGAAAACAAATCACATCAACTTGATCAACAATCTCAAAAACTATCAAAAGAGATCGGCCTGCTAAAAGATCTAACAAATCGTGTTGAGCATAAAATTCTATCTCTGGAAGAACAGAATTTAGAACAAGAGCAAGCCGTACCGTCAGCTAATAAAGTTAAGAAACTGAGTAAAAGCAATAAACTCTTAGCAAAAAAAATCAGCTACTTTGAAGAAGAACTCAATCAATTTGCCGACACCTACACCCAACCTGGGCAATCAATTGAAGAATTTGTAAAGCAATTAAGTTTGCTGAATCAGGTCATTAATGAGCTCAGTGGAAACTACCAAGAACATGATACACAAATAAAGTTACTGCAAACCGATACGAGTAACATAAGAAAGTCATTACAACAAGAAATAGACATTCATCAAAAAAATATTGGCCAGCTCCAATCTGATATCGATGTTCATATACAATCGGCTGACTCTAACAAAAACGAAATTATTGAAAACATTGAGCAACTGAAAAATGACGCTGAAGCCAGCCAGCTTGCTCATGACACTCAGATTAACTTTCTAAAAACTGATGCCGGACATATAAGAAAATCACTTCAAGAAGAGACGAATAACTTCCAGCAGGTGAGTTTGAGCCATGAGCAGGATATTAAGAGCCATCAGCAGGATATTAAGAGCCATCAGCAGGAAATTAAGAGTCATCAACAAGATATTAAAAGCCATCACCAGGACATTGAAAGTAATAAACAAGAGATAGAAAACCAAAAACAGAGCATAGACACTCTCAAGCAAACTGTCTCAAGTTTGCAAAAAAATACCGATGAACATCAACAGGTCAATGACACTCTATCCATCATTGAGGATTCTCAGCAACAGTTAATCGCCCCACTTGAAGTGCATCTCAATGAATTAGAACGATCCCTATTATCCTTACAACAAGAATACACAAATCAACAAGAATATTTATCAAGCGATAAAGACGCTTTATCTGATCTCAATAACAAAGTAAATCAATTTAATGAACAACTTTTAGAGTCACAAGATGCGCTTAAAGAACATCTTGAACAATTACGTGAATCCGATATAAAAACAGATTCAGAGCAATTTAAGCAATTTAATGAAACGTTGAACACGCTGTCACAGCAACTTTCAGATGTCACCGAACAGTCCCATCATCTACAAAATTTATTCAATAACATTCAGGACAAACAAAACACGGATGATGAACATCATGACGAGCTATCAAAACAGTATCTTTTTCAACAACAGCAATTAGAAAAACATGACAGCCAACTGCTCCAGCTAATTCCAGCCATCACTCAGGCTGAAATGAATGAGCAGCAAATTGATCAAATGTCAGACTCATTGGAGCAATTAGCCAATACACAAAACAAGCTCTTACATCTTGAGAGTGATCTACAAGCCAAGATTCAAGAGCTTGATCTAAGCGTTGAAAAGACTCATGCCAAACTTCAGAAAAACACTGAACAGCAAGTCAATGAATTCAGCGAGATTAAGGACCTTCAACAAGACTTAGAAATTCGTCAGCTACAGGCAGAGAACAGCCAGCAGGACAGTGATAATCGCTATCAAAAAGTAGAGAGCCGTCAACACTCAAGTGAAAACCGTCAGGAAGACATCAAGAATCATCAGCGTGAACTTGAAAATCACCAGCAAAAAATAGTTACCTATCAACAAGATCAGTCAGTCGCACTGAATAAGCTTGGCGATCAAATTAAAACTCGCAGTTTATTATTCAGCATCAGTTTAGTCTCAGTTCTGGCCATATCAAGCATACTTTTCTTGAATCAGGATGCCTTTATGCAGGAAGACTTGTCAACAAATAATAAAGCAGCCAAACTGGAACTCATCACACAAATTAAGACCGACATCACAAATGAAACATTCACCAAAATTAATACACTCACTAAGCAAAATAGTGGCATTATCAATCAACAACTTGAACAGATAAGAAACTCAATAGAACAAGTCAAGCAAAAAAATATTCAGCCCATCGCTCAGCAAAATAGTTCAGAAAATGAAATTCAAATTTTGAAAGAGACGTGGAATCAACAGCAGAATTTATTGCAAGAAGATTTATCTAACACTCAATCTGAACAGAAGGAATTAAATAAAACCGTGGGACAACTTTCAGAGACAATAAACAATGTCAGCAGTCAATTTCATCAACTTCAGCAGTCGCTCAGGCAAAACTTTAAAGTATCTCAACGTCAAAGCTTAAAACAGCCTGAGTTGAAAATTGAGGACATTAATAATATTGCACAATCCTTTTATACCATTCAACTGCTCGGGGCCTTGCAAAAGGAATCAATACAAAGTTATATAAAATACCACCAGTTTTCCGAAAACATTCAAATTTTAGAAACAAGCTATCAGGATAGACCCTGGTATATTTTAATTCAGGGCCAGTATTCCAGCTTTTCACAAGCCAAGAAAAATCTTCAGCAACTGCCTGAAGAATTATTAAAAAATGATCCATGGATAAAAAAACTACCATGATGAGCACACAGAACTCCAATTCAAATCACATTCTAGAATTATTTTTTATAATTTCTCTCAGGTAGCAGTAATAGTGTTGGTGCTGAAGCGGTTTCAGGGTTAGGACGTGCGTTCTTCTATGCTGGAGCACGATCGCTCTTGGTCAGTAATTGGCCTGTTGAATCTAATTCAGTTCGCTTGCTGACAACAGGCTTATTTAATTAAAAATGGTGTCTATATAAATCCAGATAATAATAATATCATGTAGCACACCCTATTTTCTGGGCTCCATTCAGTTTGATTGGAGATAGCTTATAAAATGACCCAATGGTTTCCACTTAATTTGTGAACTTAATATCAAGCAAGCTCTGCTTCATAGCCTGCAGAAGTCACTGCTGTAATTAAATTTTCAGTAGTGGCACTCCCGATAATAATTGCACCGCCTGGCTCAAGAGTCACTTCAACACTTGCAACCCCTTCGACTGCTTCAATTGCCTTTGTTGCATTCATGACACAATGTTTGCAAGACATTCCTGTTATTTTTAGATTGATAGTATCTGCCATTGCTTATTCCTCATAAGTTATTTGAAAACTATTACTGTGGTGGTTGTTGTGATTGGTTAGATTAATACGCTGATTACCCTATTCTATTGCTGCCTCAGATAGCTAAAGCTAATAATATTCTAAAGCTCCATAGATATGAAATTTCTGAATAGAAAAGAATATTATTTTTCAATTATGAAAGTCAGTGCAAAGCCTAACCAACTGATGAGTAACAAGCCCCAGGGAAGCCATTGAGTTTTGCTTTGATTGTTTCTTTTAACTTGATATTCATCATTTGTATTCGATTGTGTTTGACTCTGAAGAGAATGTTGCGTTGCTTTTTGATGTTCAAGTTGTTTTTTTAATTTGCCCAGCTCTCTCGCTTTAGATTTTTGCTGTTTTTTGTATTCAGCAATTCCTTTTTGAATGCCTTGAGCAATCAACTTCGTTTGTTCTTTAGTTTGATTTTTCTTCTGCGTCGCTCGTGCTATTTTTATCGATTCATCCACTGTTTCGGATGAAGGTTGTTGCTGCTTTTTATATTTTGACATTTATTATTTTGTTCTATCTTATTTCAATTAGAGTCTTAATGAGAGAGCAATCGAATATAACTGACTAATGCTTCAGCATCTGACTGACTCAGAATTCCTCGCCATGCTGGCATAAAGCGTCCTTTACCATCAATAATGCTTTTAATAATTTCAGAATTTGTTAACTGGTTCGTTTCATTTGGATTCGTATGATCCATCGGTGCAATACCAATGAGATCAGTCATAATGCCATCACCATCACCATCAACACCATGACAAACATGGCAATACTGCTGATAGAGTTGCATCCCCAATTTTGGATCACCCATTAATTGAAATTTGGTATTACTCATAAAACGTAAGTAGGCAATTAATGAGTCAAGCTGAGGTTCACTGAAAATATTTTTCCATTCAGGCATTGCATCACTGAGCAAATTATGACGGTCACGCCCAGTGATTGTCTGACGCCCCTTTCCTGTGATAATTTTTTTAAGAATGGTATCACTTCTGGAGCGCACAGTTGTTGTTAAGTCAGCAGGTGAGATTTCCATTGCTAGCGCTAAAGGACCATCGCCTTTACCATCGGTACCATGACATAACAAGCAATAGGAGACATAAAGTCTTCGGCCTTCATAAGCTGGTGGCGGACTGGAAAAAACAATGGGAGTACTTAGTGCAAGAAGGCTTAGCAAAACAAACGCGTGTATAATTATTTTCATAATTCAGACTCATAGGTTTACGATACTAATGACGCCTTTTAAGCATCCGATTAAGGTGACAGTTTATAATAAGCTATCCATCGATAGCAAATTCAATACGCTCTGAAAGGTTATCCAGTGCTTTTTTTGCACAGGCGGCATCTTTCTCACCTCCAGGCGCACCGCTTACACCAACCGCACCAATATTATAACCACCAGAAATAATTTTAATGCCACCCTCCATTACGATAAGTCCTTCAATATGATTTAACTCTTGTTGTATATCGGCTCGAGCTTCCTTAAATAGGCCACTATCCGTCCATGCCATAACCGTCATATTGGCTTTACGTTCGGCAATTTCCAGAGTAAATCGAGATGCCCTGTCATCTCGTAAGGAAGCACGAACCAAGCCAAACCGATCAACCACGACAGCACTAATATGATAACCCTCTTTTCGACAAACGTTAATTGTCTCACTGGCAATATCTCGAGAGAGTTCCATTCCAATCGATTTGTCTACAATAATATCACTTGCAGAAACAGACCAGGCGCAAAAAAGAGAAAACAGACCATAAGTTAGTTTTTTTAACATTTTCATTTTTCCTTCATGGGATTCATATTTAAATTACAAAATTGACTTCTGAATCAGTGGAACAAGTGATTCAGGTAAATTAAGTTTACCTGACAAAGCAAATTTTTGACCTTCTTCTGACATTTTATTCCATGTTCGAAGAATAATAACAATCCATTTATCTTCATCGTATTCAGGGTGATTGTTATAAAAGTCAACTAAGTAAAATTCAATAAAAACAAGTGCAATAACATCTTCAAGTAATTGGGTATCAGGATTATTTTTTAGATTTTTCTTACCCACCATCATTTTAATCCGCTCAATATTTGAGTCATCATATCCAACCTGCTTCATCAATTCACCAACCGTATTGGCATGAAACTTATAAAGCTCTGTACGCCACTGGTAATAGCCCTTCTTATCCATAGGGTAATTTTTACGGGGTGATTTCCAACGCTCAATGTGTTGTGCTCGAATCCCAAGGCCCAAAACCTCATCAAAATCAGACTTATATCTTTTTAACATCTCTGACATACGATGAGAATACAGTAATTCTTTTGGCCAACTTTTGCCCTCAGCCTCCTCAATAGTAGGATCTTGGCTGTTAGCAGAATCAATTAAAGTGATAACCTGTTGATAGATTGATTCATTCATTTTGCATACCTTTAAGTCAGAGTGAATTTTTAGTAGACATGATTATAGCCAAGTAACAGTATCGTTTACAAGCCAATTGTCAACAGTAAAAGCTTTGACTCAAGCATTCTAATCAGGCTTAAATCAAAACTCCTTGTATATTCTAGCTAAAGGATGACCCTTAGCTTTCATATCTAAGTCCAGAAAATAGCCATAAGGAGTTTGAATCACAACATAGTCCACATTTTTCAAACGAGACTCTACTCGATTCAACAGAGCATGGGCTTCTTGCGCATCGGCTTTTTCTTCACCCAGATGAGTAAACGAGTGGAGTATAATGGGACTATTGTTCCATTTTTTTGATATCCATTTTAGATTTTTCAATAATTTTTTTTCTGATGAACTGGCTTCCAAAGTATCTTTTGGTTCGACATGAATAAATGCGACAACAACATTTTTATATTGGTTTTGCATTGATTCAGTCACGCTTTCTGGTACAGACTCAAGCGTTTTAATGGCTGGAATCCAATTAAACTGTTCACAATACCATAAAAGTATACGCATCTATCCTCCTATATACAGCTTATTTAGTGAACGTTTTTTCTTTAAAAAATGCTCTGAATAATGACAACAGCTATCTATTGCTTATAAATTTTAGTTAAAGCATCTGACTCTATTGTCATCCATTTCTATCATAACGGCAAACCTATGGATGCATAGGAATTATTTTAGTAGTCTGAACTTTTTCAATTGCAGTTCTACAGGCATCTAATAAGGTCAAAACGACTCTGAAGTGTTATAATAAATAGAAGTAAAAAGACAATAAAAGCACGCATAAATTGTCCAGAAACAAAAAGCTTATTCAAATTGCTTCATTTCAATAGGATTTTTATTACTATATGTATAGACCAATTTCTAAGAAAATATTTTGAGTCGATTCATTGAAAAAAAATAAAACTGAACTTGAAGTTGAAACATTTCAACCTGCAAAGGGAATAAAACACAAACATTTTCAAACAATGTTTCCTTCACTTTTTAGAAAGCCACTTGAACTTGACATAGAGGTTGAACGATTTGAATTGGATGATGGCGATTTTGTCGAATGTTTTTGGCATCACACAACAACGCCTTCAACTCAAAATCCAATTGTTGTATTATTTCATGGCCTGACAGGTTCATTTGAATCCCCTTACATTAAGGGCATGATGTGTGCATTGAACAAGTCTGGTTTTAGCAGTGTCCTGATGCACTTCAGAGGATGCTCTGGAGAAATGAATCGCTTACCGCGTTCATACCATAGTGGTGATACTGCTGATGCGAAGGCCTGGATCGAAACATTACAAAAAAGATACCCTAAACGCCCCCTCTTTGCTGTCGGATATTCCCTTGGCGGAAATATGTTGCTCAAATTACTCGGTGAGTGGGGCAATTCATCACCACTATGTGCTGCCGTATCTGTCTCAGCCCCATTGCAACTGGACATTTGTTCGACTCAGATGAATCAGGGGTTCGCCAAACTCTACCAATATGTATTACTCAAAGATTTAAAACAACATTTATTAAATAAATACAAAAAATACGACATGAAAGCAATCATTGGAATTGAAGAACAAGAGGTCAGACAATTAAATACTTTTTGGGATTTTGATGATGTGTATACGGGTCCTATTCACGGCTTTAAATCAGCAGCAGATTATTATCAACAATGCAGTTCAAAGCAGTTTTTAAAAGACATCACCACAAAAACTTTGATTATTCATGCTCTGGATGATCCCTTTATGCCATCTGATGTTTTACCTGATGAAGACAGTATTCCTCCTAATGTTCAACTTGAGGTGCACCCTACTGGTGGTCATTTAGGATTTGTCAGTAATCATCTTTTCAAGCCACAATATTGGTTAGAAAGTCGAATTATTCACTTTTTTAATACATTTAAATCAAACAAAAAGTAAATTTCTGGATATTAAACATATTCATCCTACACTTAAGCTAAGAAAGAGGCATTTTTAGGCTGTTTTTTTATTTGAGTCATGAGGTGTTTAATATGGCATTTCCAACTGATTTATTTGATGAGTCACGAATTTGTTATTTCTTAGAAGCCCCTTTAAAAGTGAGACTCATGCTTTTTTATGTCGCCATATCAGGCTTTCTGATCATTTTGTTTTACCTCATCAGCTACTGGAATACTCTCCCAGTCAACTACCTAATTTTTGCTATGAGTTTTATATTAAGTTTTGCCCTAATCGCACTATGGCGCCATGTCATCATTATTGATTTAAATAAAAAGGTGGTCGAAGTCCATAAAGGTTTTTTATTCCCGACTCTTGAAAAAACCCTTAACTTAGAAGAGTTTACTCATATTGGCACTCGTTGTTGCTGTATTGGCTTACTTACAGCTCCAGGAAGTCGCTTTGTCACTTACTTATATAACAAAAAGGGTCATCGAATAGATATAACCAGCTCAAAGACTCGCCAACACTCCAGAAAACAAGCCCATCAGCTGGCCAAAACTTTAGCCCCTATTACTCCTATCCAACAACAGTCATGAAATTATGCTAGAATTTGATGTCAGTTCAAGTCAAATTTTTAGCTATTTTTAATAATCCCCACTTAACTACGACCTACCTGGAAAACAATGAAAACATTAACGATTTTATTCTCACTCCTCTGCTTACTCGGTCTTTCTCAACTCTCCTATTCTAAAATTTATAAATGGGTCGATAAAAATGGAGAGCTACAATTTTCCGATCAACCACCTCAAAAAAAACACAAAGACCAGAAAGTGGAGCAAATTGAAATTAAAATTAATAGTGTCAGCAACCCCAACCTCTCTGAAAATCCTCTGGAAATAGAAACAGACAGTGCCGATCAAGCTTCTGCCAGAAAGGTGATCATGTACAGTGCAAGTTGGTGCGGTGTTTGTAAGCATGCAAAAAAATATTTCAGACAACAAGGCATTGCTTATAAAGAATTTGACATTGAAACATCAGCCAGGGGGCGTAGAGATTTTAAACGCTTACGAGGCCGTGGAGTACCGATTATTTTAGTAGGTAAACAACGAATGGATGGGTTTGATGCTTCAGCATTTGAAAAGATGTATCAAGGTTAGTTAACACCTTTCTATCAACATCTTTTAGCTAAAGTGGCAAGCTATTTTAAACGAATGCCTTCTTTTTCAATGCTTATAATTCTTTGTTTATATAAACTGCCAATTGCTTTTTTAAAGGCCCCTTTGCTCATTCCAAATATTTCTGAAATCAATTTAGGATCGGATTTATCATGTACAGGTGCAAACCCATCTTTTGCTTGCAAATATCTTAAAATAATCTCTGCATATTTATCACGTGTTTGCTGCCCACCCTGAAGACTCAGATCAATTTTGCCATCTGGGCGAACCAATTTTATATAACCCGTCATCTTCTGACCAAAATTGAGACGTACAAACACATCATCTTTATATAATAACCCCCAATAACTATGGTTAATAATCGCTTTATAACCCAGATCAGTGCGGTGAGCTATCATCAAATCAACGGCATCTTGTGGTTTAAAGTGATGAGGCTTATCTTCATCAATAATTTTATCAATTTTTGATGTCGCTGCAATTCGACCATCATTTTTGTCACGATAGATATAGACTAAATAGGAGTGCCCTTCAACCATTGGCATGTGCTGTTCAGAAAAAGGAACCAATAAGTCTTTATCCAGTCCCCAATCAAGAAAAGCTCCGACACGACTCACGTCCAGAACTCTCAAATAAGCAAATTCACCGACTATCGCCTTAGGGGTTTGTGTCGTTGCAACAGGCCTGTCTTCTGAATCAAGATACAGAAACACACTGACAGAATCATTGACAGAGAGATCATCAGGCACATATTTATAAGGCAATAAGATCTCACCCAGTTCTTTGGCATCTAAATAAGCACCAAAATCCAATATTTTTACTACATTAAGCTCATACGTTTGGCCAATCTCAATCATGTCAATCTCTCAAAAAATAGTATTTGGGGTCTTTATTTAAAATAGAATAGAATTGTACACTATAATAAAAATAACAGGACATATTATTAATCCTGTTAAGTAAATCTAAGTCAACACAAAAAATAGAGGTATTTGTGATTTTTCCAGGAATAACGGTCAAGGTGTCCACTGCTCTTTTAACGGTTTTCTTTTTTATCAATGCACAAGCTAAAGTCACTCTTTTGGAGACAGTAGAATATGAGGATACCTTCATGTCTGCCTATTTTGAAGTTGAACCAGAGAGTAAAGAAAAGGAATGTTACATTCTTCTTGGTAACAAGAATTTTAAGCTGCTGATTTACCCAGAAAACATTCGGGCTCGTGACACACCGCTATACGTTATTTATCACAATGATATGACTGTTGATACTGCCTATCTCATGGTTGATCAAAACAAAATGATACGAATTGATGGTTTGATGTTCTTTGAAAAAAGACAACATTCTCTTCATCATCAACTCATGGCAGGTAATATGCTGTCGATGAGAACTTATGATGCCAATTCAAATAATATTGACGTCACTGTACCACTCAAAGGGTATACACGATTGACACGCAAAATAGAAAGAGCATGCAATAAATGAAATGTAAAATGAGCAGGATATTACCCTTGCTCTCCCTTTATCTTATGATGCCTATTGATATAAAGGGAAGTAAGCATTATTGATGACTCAATGAGAATCAAGTGTTCATTAAGCTATTTTTTTTCCTGAGACTGCACTGAATCTGCACCTTGAGATTGAGTCTGCTCATCATTTTTAGCCTGCTCATTGTTTTGTTCACTGCTTTTCTCACTGCTTTTCTCATTGGTTTGTTCGCTTTTCTGACCACCACATACACCACAACAACTCATATTCAATTCCTCATTATTCCAAGTTTAAGCATAAAAAACTATCAAGTCACAATGACTGATTATTTAGTAGAGCATAATACCAAACTTATCAGAGCAAGTATTTGATTTAGGATAAGCTCAGGCATTTTTCTATTCAGTTTTTAACCTTGTTTTTTTAGCAAGAGCATCCAGACTTACTAAAAACCATATAGATTATGCGCCATTCTTATCAAATATTAATTCTATGCTTTGCAATGATTATTGCTTTGCTGTTTTACACACTGTCAGAAAACCGAAACTACGCCAGTACTTCTCATGATTTCTGGGAGAAGTATGATGAAAGCTTCAGTAAATTAATACACTTTCAAAAGCTGAGAATTTTTTAAATTCTGTGATTAATTCAAAACCCATCGAATAGAAGCATGAACAATGGATTAAACATTACAGCACTTCGAAAATCAGGAACGACATTTCCAGCTGAAATTGGAGTAAACCCTACAAAGGGTCAGGACAAGTTATTTATTGCTTGTTCGATTAAAGATATCACTTAACAAAAGGCTTTGGAAAATATAATACTAGATAATAAAAACAAAGCAGAACAAGCGAATCAGGCTAAAATTCAGTTTCATCATTCCCACTAAACATCTCAATTTAATCCATTACTCTTTTTCATTTTGAAAACAATATATTAATTAAGACTTATATAGGTCACATCTTGCACAAAGCCATATATTAAACTTTTCATCATTAATCAATTAGGGTTTTGTCTAATGCCTTAAATCTTTTTTCTATGTTGCAATACGCCTTGGTGTGAGCATTCACCCTAAAAATTTATCAGCTCAGACAACTCTTGGAAGTATTAGTTAATTACTAACTAATGATAGATGTTCTGAGGTATTGACTCAGCAATTTAAAAATCAAATTAGGAGAATTTTAATGGCAACTTTATTCAGTGATGATTGGATGAAATCGTTTCAAAATATTTGGAATCAAGAACCTGATCTCAAAGATGCTTTGGCTCAAATCGATTTTAATTCAGCCATTGGCTATGGTGTACCAGGTGAAGATAAACCTCGCGGCTATATTTCTGTCATCAATGGTGAAATCACTACCGCAGGTACCTATAGCGATCAAGATTTGAACTGGGACATTCGAGCAGATGAGAAACATTGGGACAAATGGTTGAGCAGTGGCATTGGTATGGCAGGTATGGGCATGGCAGTCACCACGGGTAAAATGAAGTTTAAGACAGGGGATTTTAAAGCAATGATCAAAGACCCAAGAATGGCTGGACCATTTGTAAAAAGTTTTGAAGCAATGGGTCGAGTGTAAGTAAACCCACTGTTCAAAAAGCTTTAAAAAGAATTCCTGTGACTGTTTAGAACAGAGACTGCCTAGAGCAATCACTGTCACAGGAACTTCTGTTTTTATTTTAATAGACAGCTTTTAGCGTATTCAGTCGCTTCATTAACCGTCCAATCTGACTTATTTTTTTCACCCATATTTTTACACCACTTATCACTTCCAACTTCTGGAGCACATCCTGTCAGAACCATAAGAAAGGTTGCAGCAGCCCCGACCAGAATTAGTTTTTTTACTTTTTTCTCAATTATACTCATTGTTACTTCATCTCCATATTTTCTATTTTTAATCATAATTGCAGGTCATTATAACTTAATTTATTACATTTCTTGATTCAATCATAAAGAATTTAATCATTTAACGATTTAAAGCTAAAATCTCGGCCATCAAACAAACCTTTGTCACTCAATTTCAACTCTGGAATCACCAAAAGGGCTAGAAAAAAGAGTGTCATAAAAGGTGCTGTCAGAGTAAATCCCAATGTTTTTGCCAGTGCATCTAAATGAGCATACTGTTCGGCAACCAGCTCCCCTTTTTCTAAGGACATTAAACCCGCCACAGGCAAAGGTAGTGTTTCAACATCCCTATTAGTCACTACACAGATCCCACCTTTAAGTTCAATCACGGCATTAATTGCTTTTTGAATTGAAGAATCATCACAGCCAATAGCAATAATATTATGTATCCTGATTGCAAATTGATATAATCTACCGTTCCTATTGACCTGTTCAATGTAATAATTTATGAGCCGTTTTCATGGATATGAACAAACAACCACCAATAACAAGGATTCATGAATGACCGATGCTCAAAAATTAACCGATCAAGAAATGATCGCTGATATTATCGAAAAATATCAGGGTATCATCTACAAACAAAAAGAAATACAGGGTTTAACCAATCAAAGAGTCAATATTTTAATACGAAGAACCATGATGTTTTTCTCAGTATTGTTGCTCATATTCTTTGCCATTATCTTTGTATTTACTAATCATATTCAGGATCTTAACAACACCATCAATACCATGACCGATCATTTTTCATCGATGACTCACGATGTCTCCACAATGAATAAAAGTGTTAAAGGGATGGAAGCGAGCATTAGCCACTTACCTCATATGCTGGCAGAAATTAAAACAATGCAAAGCAGTGTCAGTGGAATGAATCATGATGTCGTTGTATTAACTGACAAAATGCATAAGATGCAACTACACATGAAGCAAATAACCTTCAATATTGAGTCTATGACCTCAACATTTATAAGCATGGATGACTCTGTTTACCGGATTGGCAATGGCGTTTCACGCATGTCCAAACCCATGAAAGCCTATAATCAATTTATCCCATTTAACTAAACATTTTATAAAGGACGATTTAATGTCAGACAAGCAGATGCAATTTCTTCCTCAACTACATCAAGCCATTACTGAGATAGATACTGAACTCACTCTGGAACAGAAAAACAACCAACACAGCAATGATAGAACTCATTTTTATAGACAATTGGCGCAGCTCTCATTAATTGCGTTTGTCTTCTTTTTAATTTTTGAAGGTGTCACACTTTCCAGGCACATTCAGTCACTCGCTGATGATATGGTTTTAATGTATCAACAGTTTGGAGAAATGTCCGATGAAATGCATGAGATGACGGGCAATGTCAGTAAAATGGAAGCCAATGTGCGAACCATTCCTGTTATGGCGTCTGAAATGGGACTCATCGTCACCAGCATGAAGCAAATGCATCAAAATATGACTCAAATGAGATCAGACGTGGTTATTATGGAAGGTGATTTAAATCAAATTACAGTGGGAATGAATGAAATGAACAGTCGATTTTCTCATCTGAACCATACCGTAAACTTTATTGATTACAATGTGCATGCAATGTCAAAGACCGTACCTTAAGCAATCGCATTGGCAAAACCACCAAGCACTCCCACTTTACCTGTGCCAAAGGCGTAGGCAGGATTTTGGGTATGTTGACGTGCAAAATGATATGATAAATGGTGCTCATAAATGCAGCCCAATGGGTAACCATATGCCATCCATCGGCTAATAACGGCATTGCCCCCAATAAACTGCCTGGAACAATTTTCCCCAAGAATTTATTTATCACTAGCATTAATCAGTATGAATTTTATTATCAAAATCCCACTTTTTAAGGCGTACTGACTCATTTTGCAATAAGCTTTGCCAACCAAAGATTGGCTCCCCATAAGAGGACTCATACAACATTAAGAGTGGTTTATTTTTGTTAGAATAAAAATCAACACCAATGCCTTCAGCTTCTTTAATGGCCAAATCAATCGCATTTGAAAGAGAAGATATGTAATACTTGCTACCAATGGTGCCACTAATAGAACTTTCAAAAAGGTCTTTTAACAAATGACTTCTATGTTCGAAATGACACTCAACAGACCACCCTGCTTCATTTGTCTGACATTTTGGTTGGTATTTAACTCTAAGACCCAAACTTTTATATTTTGGCATTATTCGATTATTGCTTATTCTAAACGGGCAACTTGACACTATTATTTTGGCAGATAATACGGATATTATTAAAAACTGAGCAAGGCTAAAGCCTCACATCCCAAAAGAGAATAGAGTTTAGTACCAGGACGGTGATTAAATTATAATTTTTTACATTTTAACCAGATGAAACCATTTAATCCATAGATAATAAAGTTAAATCTGATGCTAAATTTGCTTCAACAACTGAAATAAAACGCCCTGTTATTGCAGTTTGGGATTTTTATCTATTAGCATCAACACAGGATCCGAGAAACTCGCAAAACGTTCTGCAAAATCAATCGTTTCCATCATAGGTGTTCCCCTAAAAAATTGGGTCATAGGAATATCGATCCAAAGTCGGTCTGACCAGGAATATAACTCAAAAGGCGTATCACCAAAACCATCCTGATTATTATCAAAGCCTTCATAAGTATCCCAATAATTACTCTGCCAATCATTATAAAGTGCTGCCCTGGGAGCACTGGCCTGAACATCGGTTAAATTAGCTTCAAAATGATTATCATGAATAATATGCCCTCCCCGCTCACCATAAAAATAAAGAGCAACATCATTATAAATAAAAGTATTATTTTTTAGGGTTATAACATTCTCAGGGTTCAAGGGTGCGTTAGCACTCAGTCCAACCGCACAATGTAAGATTTCATTCTCTATTACTTGTATCCCATACGTTTCTTTAAAGGCCATTGCAGAACCTGCAAAACTTCTTAAATGACTGATATGATTATTTTTTATGATAACGTCGTTGGAATAGACTAAAACAATCCCCGTGTTATTATGTTCAATGGAATTGCCGATCATTTCATTCTCATGAGAAAAAATAAGTTCAAAGCCAATACGACTGTGGTCAATTCGATTATTAATAAAGCGATTAGTCAATGAGTTGGTGATATAAATATCACGAACATTTATGAAATGATTGTCTTCAATCAAATTATCATGTGCATACCACATCCTTAATCCATCACCACGGAGACTTAACGATGTGTTCTTAGAAGAAATGGTATTATGACGAATAATATTATCATTTCCTCCCAGAATATTAATACCAAAAAGAGATTCATCAATTCGGTTATTTTCTATAATCACCTTATCGGCTTTGAGAGTGATACCAGCATCCGTCTTATCAAAGGACTCCCCCGAATTAGTCAAATGCAAACCTGTGACAATCGTATTATCGGCTTCAATGGTCAGTACACTACCAACACCTTCACTATCGATAATAACCTTACCCCTACCTTCGATAGTAATTGGGCGATTTAACACCACAGGCCCTGAGTAACGCCCTGGTTCTGGACGTAAAACACCACCCGCTGGCGTTAATTCAACATAGAGTTGCATTGGAGGTAAAGCAAAGAGAGGATGGCTTAGTAGTAATAGCAGGCAAAAATAAATCACGATGCCTATGGGCTTGGAGGAGGTGCTCTCATACATATAAGGTAGGTCACAAAGATTAAGGAATTTGATAAGCTGTCAAATATACCTTATTTATCTGTAATATATCAGAGCAATCGCAACAAAGATGACAAATATCAAACAGCGATTGACTTAACCATTTAATAACTTCAGATTTATAATAATTTTCATTACGTAACGAACATCAGCCAGTTGATAAATCTTATTGTCCTTAAAATAGTTCCCTGGGCCAATATTCTATCTGGAACAGACCAACGATGACCGTCCGCCTTTTATTGAGCACCTTACGACGAGAGAATTACACGTGTGAGGTTTTAAAAGATCTAATCAAGATCAGCTGGTTTTTGAGCTAATATTTTTT
>JADGEK010000064.1 GCA_016744395.1 Gammaproteobacteria bacterium
TACAGTCGAAATTATTCGCCAAACATGTTAAGTTATGGATGATAATGGTTATATTAAAAGGTAGTAAAAATGGACTACAATAATCGAATATTGATCATTGATGATGACAAGGGAATACTGGATATTTTTTCATCGGTATTAACCAATGCTGATACACCAGTAAAATCTGAAAATTTGACTAAACTGTCAAAATTAATGGAACTTGATCCTATTTCCAGGCATAAGAGAGTGCGATGTTTTGAAGTGGATACTGCTCAGCAGGGTGAAGAAGGCTTTGAGAAAGTTCGCCAATCACTAGAAGAAGGTAAACCTTATAGTGTTATCTTTACAGATATGAGGATGCCACCTGGATGGGATGGTGCAAAAACAGCCCAGGAAATTAGAAAAATTGATCCGCTTGTACAGATCATCGTTGTGACTGCTTATTCAGATACCAGTATTGCCCAAATAGTGAAACAGGTTCGTTTCACTGATCGTTTACTTTATTTGAAAAAACCTTTTGATGATGAAGAAATTTTGCAATTATCCGATTCCTTGTCGATGCGTTGGAATTTAGAAGCCAAAGTACAAGGTATGGTTCTGGCATTGGAAGGAATGATTAATAAGTGCTATGAATTGAACTTGTCTCAATACCAGGAAGATCGTATTTATCCTTTTTTGAGACAGGCAATACAGCATGTGTCCACTTTTTTAGAAACCAGAGATGTCTTAATTGTGCGGGTTGAAAATGGCCGGATGGTATTGAAAGTAGGCTTGGGATGTTTTGAAAAAGATTATATGGGTAATAACAACTTTGATGAAATGCTCAGTGAACTTGTTGAAAAAGTGCCTATGACTCGCATATTTCAAACATCCATTTTTACGGTGCTACCGATATCAGGACAGCGATGGCATGGATTTATGGTTGGTCTGACTTCTCAATTTGAAATTGAAGGCACCAGTAAACTCTTAGGTATACTTGCCCTTAATATTACTAAATTATTTGATATTATTTCTATGGTGACAAAATTACAGGAAAGTAATAATAATAAAGATGCTCAGATAAAAGCCCTACAAGAACAGCTTAAACAGTGCAAAGAAACTCACTAAAAGAATTTTAGTGTAAACGGGTAGGTGCTAATTACCTCGAGTTAATCCCACTTCTTGTAACCATAGATCGGAATGAATTGGCCTGCTAAAATAAAACCCCTGCAAATAGTCAATACCGATCGCGGTTAGCTTATCTTTAATATTTTCTGTTTCAACAAACTCAGCAATAGTCACCACATCAATCACCTGAGCAATTTGATGAATGGACTCAACAATGGTTAAATCAAGTAGATCATCTTTAATGTCTTTAACAATATCCCCATCAATTTTCAAAAAATCAATGGGTAATTGACGCAAGTAACCAAAAGAACTCATACCTGAACCAAAATCATCCAAAGAAAAAAGGCAACCAATCTCTTTTAATTTATGAATGAATTTCAGTGCCTGATGAAAACGAGAAATAGCGGCTGTTTCTGTAATTTCAAAACAAAATTTACTGGGTGCAACTCCAGTGGCTAATATTTTTTGTATAAACAAGTCAGCTAAATCGTTTTGTATGATTGTCTGGCCCGATAAATTGATGCTGATAGTGGGTAGGTTGTTACCCTGAACTTTTGCTTGGTTATCCATCAGTATTTGGCAGAGTGTAGAAAAAACCCAGCAATCGATTTTGTCAGCGATATTAAAGCGTTCGGCAATGGGCAAAAATGAACCAGGCATTAACCAATCAGAGTCATCTTTACCACGCATTCTTATCAGTACTTCCCACATGCAATTTTGTTTGCCTTGTGCAGCGACCATGGGTTGAAAAAATAAATTAAAATTATCCTGCTCAAGACTTTTATGAATTAAAGAGGTTTGCATGATTTGACGATGGATATTAAGATCGTCACCTTCACTATTGCCAATGATTTTAACTTGATTGCGGCCTGCATCCTTAGCACTATAACAAGCAGCATCCGCCTGGCTTAATATTTCTTGAGGACTTTGTGTGCTGTCAGTAATTAAGGTAATGCCAATTGAAATACCAATTCGAAATAATTTGTTATCATAAGTGAAACGAAAATCATTGACTTGCTTAATGATGTTATCAGCAATGTATTCAGCCTGTTCAACTGGACAGTTCTCAATCAATATAGCAAATTCATCCCCACCTAAACGCGCCAGAGTGTCACGACTGCGAATCGTGTCAGATAATTTATGGCCCAGCTGTGATAGAAGCTCATCACCAGCCAGATGACCACAACTGTCATTGACGAGTTTAAATTGATCTAAATCCAAAAACATTAAGGCATGTTTTTGGTCGTAATTTTGGGTGCGGCTAATAGCCAATTCAAGACGATTAAATAATTCATGACGATTGACTAAGCCCGTTAAAGAGTCATGTTTATTTTCCCACTGGATTTGTTTCTCAATGTGAATTCGTTGAGAGACATCACGAAATACCAGCACATAGCCTTTAACATCAGAATGGGTAAAGGGGGTGATTTGGAACTCTATGTGTTTCAGTACATTGCATTGACTGAGAACAGCAATTTCAGGCGCATTGTTTAGAAAAAATTTAAAATCAACAGGTGTTGCATTATCTTCACTGACTAATGGCAATATATGGCTGATATTACAATTTTGAATTGCATTATGAGGAATATCAATAAGGGTCTGTACCATCTGATTAAAATAGATGACTTCCATTTCTTTATTTAAACGAATAACCGCGTCACTGATTGCATTTAAAGTAACCTGGGCATTGACTTCCTGGGTTTCGATCAATATATTTTTCTGCTGTATCTCATCATTAACTGTCAACAATTCTTCATTAGTGGATTGCAACTCTTCATTAGTGGATTGTAATTCTTCGTTGGTCGTTTGTAACTCTTCGTTGGATGACTGTAATTCTTCATTGATGATCTGCAGTTCTTCGTTGGACTCCTGTAACTGAATATTGGCTGTTTCCAACTCTTGTATGACTGTCTGCAAGGTTTCTTGAGTGGCTGTTAATTCTTGTTCTAATTGTTTTGCTCGGTGTTGAACGATTGAATTATCGGGTTCTGATTCATCGGATTGATTGATTACCTGATCAGTGAGTGCTTCTTCATGAACAATAAATGAAATAATACCCCAATTAGATTCAATATCACTAAAAGGAGTGACTATTAATTGTATTCTGATCTCTAAACAATCAACTGTTTGTTTTTTTAGGCTGGACAGCCTATGAATATTGCCTGAAATTTGCTGGTTTAGGCGTCGCATTTTATATAATAAAGCTTTTAATTCTGCTTGTAATGCACTATTGATTAGGCTGAAAATGAGAAGATCAGTATCGCCACCTCGAAACTGTAAATAGTCTTTAGCATCATCCGTAATGTAATGAATTTTATTATGTTCATCAATGATGGCACTGGCTGGCGCAAAGTGTTTGCTTAATTCTTTAAAGATGATGTGTTCCAGTTCATCTTCATGTTCTTGTTTGTGAGTCGGTAATGAAGTAGTTGAAATACTTTTAACTGGAAAATGCATAAACGGTAAAGTAATGCGCTTATGTGATAAGGGCTTTTTCTTATAGAGTCGAGCGCTTTTATCCAGGCAGTCAAATAAGGTGCTATCATTAACCGCTTCAGAAATCCCTAAAAAGAGCATACCATTGGATATAAGAGAATAGTGAAAGACATCATTAATCTGTTTTTGTAAAACAGAATTAAAATAAATGAGTAAATTACGACAACTGATTAAGTTAATGCGTGAAAAAGGAGGTTCTTTGATCAGATTATGACGGGCAAAAGTAATTTGATTACGTATGCGATCAATGATCTGACACTGGTCTCCTTTTTGTGAAAAATAATTTTGCAATAGTGGGTAGGGAAGGTTGCTCAGTGTTTCTTTTGTATAACGACCAAGACGGGCAATCTGCAATGATTTTTCATCCAGATCCGTGGCAAAAATCTGATATGAGAAAGCAGAATCTTGATTGTTTAATCTACAATTTTTTCGAGCTTCTTCCATTAAAATCGCAATGCTGTAGGCTTCTTCACCTGTTGCACATCCTGCAACCCAGATTCGGATGGGTTCATTACTATGATGCTCATCAACCATTTGTTGAATATTTTCAGTGAGTTTTTTAAAGGGCGTTTCATCTCTAAAAAATTCAGTAACTGGAATTAAAACATCAGCAACAAACAGTTCAGACTCACCTTCAGTCTGTTCAAGAAAAATAGCATAGTCTTCCATTTTCTTGATTTTATTTTGCTCCATACGTCGATGGATACGACGAGATATGGTTGAGGGTTTGTATTGGGCCAAATCAAGCCCGGATTGTTTGTGAGTCAGGAGCAGGATTTTATGATAGGCAACATGCTCAGAGGGGCTACTGGTTCGACTGGAAAACTCCAGGTTACCATGACAAATTTCTTCTAGACGTTGTGCGATTGCCTTAGGGGATAGCACAATATCGACTGCATGAGCCTGGATACTGGTTAAAGGCATTACTTCATAACTGGCAGTACTAGGATCCTGGGCAATAGTGATGCCCTCAGCTGATTTTATGGCTATCAAACCACTGGTACCATCGCTTCCAGTGCCAGATAGAATAATTCCAACAGCCTGACTGCCTTCACTCACTGCCAGAGAGTTAAACAGACGATTGATATTGGGCCTGGAGGCCTTTTTTTCCACAGGAGAGAGTAAAATGATGCGCCCATTTTCAATCACTGCATCATGCTCGCCTGTGACGACATAAAGTGTATCGGGTTCAGGAGTGGTGATGTCTTCAAGTGTGACAACGGGTAAATTGGTTTTGTGACTGAGCAGCTCGGGTAATAATGATTCTCTGTCGGGGGCACTATGCTGTGCCACGATATAAAAATAGCCCAGATTATCGGGCAAATGACTCACGAGAGTACTGAGTGCTTCAAGCCCACCCGCGGAAGCGCCTATGGCTATGAAAAAAGGCTTATTGCTTAATTTTTTTTGTAATTTTGACGTCATAAAAATTGATTTCTGAACCCCTCAGATTTTATCATGGCGAATTCACCTTATAATGATGAGGTCTTATATTAGCACGTTCATGCTCAGATACAAATTAAGGTTATTCACAAAATTGTGTTTTTTTCTAAATGGTAGAGGCGAGGCTTGCATTGTACTGCGGTCATGTAACAACCGCTAAGATTGTCAGTATTCGTAGAGAGGTTGCATGCAAGGTCTAAACACTATTTCTGAATGATTGATCCACTGCAGAACATAGCTTCAGAGTGGGATTAATTGCTGCTTCTCTGGGTAAATAATTGAGACTCAGGTCACTGGATACTGTTTTTGCACATCATGAATGATTAGATAGAAAGGAGTTATTTGAAATTTAGAATATAAATAAACCCATTTAAGTCTATCTGCTTTAATACTATTTATGTCAGCGTACTCCTACTTTTTAAAAAAATTGTCTACACTTATCTTGTCACGTTATTAAAAGTACAGGAAAAAGTATGGATATTTCACTCAAACGTTCTGAGCGCACAATTGTTCAAAAAAATCATCAGATTCAACCTGAAGAAATTGAAGCCATATTATTAAATTATCCCTCAATAATTGATTGTCGTGTGTTGGCTAAAGAATGTGATGACGGGCACTTGCAATTAGCAGCCTATATTGTCTCTAAAGAAAGTTTCTCTGATGAAAAATTACATCAGTTTTTTAAAAGCCACTATGCCAATACTTATTTACCTATTGCTTATGTTGCTATCACCAATATGCCGCTGACTGAATCAGGTGAAGTTGATGACACAGTTTTACGTTCCTTAATTGTTATTAATAAAGAATTAGTTAAGTCGTGGGATGCTGAACTAAGTACTTTATCAGAACTACAGCAATACTCAGTGATGGTACAGGATAAAAATGTTCAATGTGAACCTTTACATTTACAGCATTTATGCCCAAAGTGGACCTCAAAAACAGATAATGAAGAATTTGATGATATTGAATTTGAAGATGGGGACGCTTCTGATATACCCGCTTTAAGTGATGGTGGGCCTCTCAAACTTGATGAATTATTGCCACACACTTTATCTGAGGCATTTATACAGGCTCAAAAACATGAAATGAGTGGTTTGGTTTATTTGCAACAGGATGGCTATGATGTGTTTATCTCTTATACAGACTTGTTGTTGCAAGCTAAAAAAATTGTAACAGGTTTGGAAAAACAAGGCCTTCAAGCAAATGATGTTGTTATTTTGCAGCTTATGGTTTTGGAAGAATTTGTGGCTGCATTCTGGGCCTGTTTACTGGCTGGGGTCACACCATTGACCGTGGCCATTGCGCCTACTTATGAAAGTAAAAATGGTGTTTTGGATAAACTCTTTAATGCCTGGGATTTATTGAATCAACCGCCAATTATCAGTAGTGGTGAGCTCCTTGACGGCCTGAATAGTTTCCAGAGAATCTATAACTTATCACAATTAAATACTCTGTCAATTACTGAACTCATTGATCATCAACCTGCTCAATCATGGTATAAGAGTTTGCCTGATGAAATTGCCTTTTTACAACTATCTTCAGGCAGTACAGGGGTCTCTAAGTGCATTCCTGAAACACATCGAGCTGTCATTGCTCATATTCAGGCTGCGACTCAAGTCAATCAATATCATAATCGTCATGTGAGTCTTAACTGGCTACCAATGGATCATGTGGGTCCATTGCTGATGTATCACGTTAGAGATGTCTACCTAGGTATCAGGCAGATTCAGGTGCCACCTAACCTAATTCTAAATGAACCAACACTGTGGTTGGATTATTTAGAAAAATATCAAGTGACTCATACCTGGTGTGCAAATTTTGGTTATAAGCGGGTTAATGATTGTTTGTTGGAACATCCTCATAAGCTCTGGGATCTTTCATCGGTTCAGATATTTTGTAATGCTGGTGAGCAAGTAACTTTGTCTGTTCTTCAGGATTTTATTTTATTGACTCAAAAATTTCAACTTAATATGGATGCCATTCAGCCTGCATATGGTATGGCTGAAGCTGCCACAGCGCTGACTTTTTGTAACAATTTTGATTTTAAGCGACATGTTCATCATATCGAAAAAGTGTCTCTAAATGGCAATTTGAGTAAAGTAGAAAAAGAAGGTGCTGATACGGTGGCTTTTATTGTCCAGGGACCACCATCACCAGGAATGAAAATTAGAATTGTTGATAAAAAAAATCAATTATTACAAGAACGAAAAATAGGTCATGTCCAGTTGAGTGGTGAAACCATTATGGCAGGTTACCTTTTTAATGATAAGGCTAACCAGGAAGCCTTTAGCGATGATGGCTGGTACGACACAGGTGACTTGGGCTTTTTACTCGAAGGTGAGCTGACCATTACTGGTCGGGAAAAAGACTTAATTGTAGTCTACGGTGCCAATTATTATTGTGCCGACATTGAAGCTGTCGTGAATGATATACCTGGTGTTATGCCTACATTTGTTGCTGCAACAGGTGTTGATGCTGAATCAGGAACAGAACAACTGGCGATTTTCTTTGTGCCCATGCGAGAGGAGTTGAGACGAAATATTGGCTTACTTGAGATTATTAAAACTCAGGTAACATTATTATTAGGGATCAATCCATCTTTTATTATCCCTTTGAGTGAAGCTGAATTTCCTAAAACAACCAGTGGAAAAATTCAACGAGCGAAATTAAAAAATCATTTGCTTGGTGGTGAATACGCATCCATTCTTCAGGAAATTGATTGTTATCAGCGTAATGAAAATACCCTGCCGAACTGGTTTTTCAAGACGCTTTGGCGACCTCATCGGGCACAAGTGCTTCAGTCAGATTATTCACAAGGCCCATACCTGATTTTTTTGGATGAATATGGACTGGGTCGTTATCTGGCTAAAGAACTGCGTGATGAGCAAGAATGCATTCTTGTTGAAGCTTCTGATGACTATGAGCAGGTTAATCGGCATCATTATCGTATTGTGCCCAATAATGCAGAGCATTACCATCTGCTTTTTACCAGCCTGGTCAGTCATCATTATAAGGTCAGTCATGTTCTGCATTTATGGAACTACAAAAATTGTGCAGAAATTATTTCTCTAAAGGGGCTGGAAAGCACTCAGAAATGGGTCATGTGTAACTTTCTACTACTGATTCAGAATATCATCAAGCACCATGATTATGAACAGAAGGTACTGCTTTATGTTATTACTAATGAAATGCAGTCTGTCATTGATAGTGATATTATTCGCTACGAATATGCCACATTGACAGGCTTGATAAAGACCTTACCCCAAGAAGTCCCCTGGTTGAAATGTCGCCACATTGATATCCCCATTATCGATAATACTCATAATGGTACTTGTATTCTTCAGGAATTAAAAACGATTGGACATGAGCAGGAAGTGGCCTATCGTAAGGAACAACGATATATAAAACGCCTGAAGTTGGTTGAGTTTGAGCGCCCATCTGAGAAGAATATTCCTTTGAAACAAGGAGGCATCTATCTGATTAGCGGCGGGCTGGGACATATTGGTCTGAGTGTGTCACAAATGTTGCTGGAGCGCTATCAGGCACGCCTTATTATTGTGGGCCGTACTGAGTTGGATGATATTCAGGATACAAAATATTTGGATGGTAAGGTTGACCGCCGTATTAAATCGGTACAATTTCTACAGCAGTTTTCAGGTGATTTTCGTTATTATTCAGTGGACATTTGTGATCAGGAACAACTGGAATTAATAGTTCAGGAGGCTGAATATGAATGGGGTGGGGAATTGGATGGTATTTTCCATCTGGCAGGTTGTGAGCAACAGAAACTGCTCAAAGATGAAACGAGAGAGTCTTTAGCTCTGGTTTTGTACCCCAAGGTCATGGGGAGTTGGGTGTTGCATCAACTTTTAACAAAAAGAACCTTTTCAAAAACAGGAGGGTGCTCTCCCATAGACAAGAAGCTGTTTATACATTTCTCTTCTGTTAACAGTCATTTTGGTGGTGAAAAATCGGGTGCTGAAGCAGCAGCAAACGCTTTTCAAAACAGTTTTTCTCATTATCAAAATCAGCAGGCTAATATAAACAGTCTGTGCTTCGCCTGGAGTCGCTGGCATGAGTCTGATATGGGCAAATCTCAACGCGCGCCTTTAGCTTCAGATTCTGGTTACTATGAAATGAGCCAGTATCAAAGCATTCTGTCTTTGATGATTGCGATGCAGCATCAACAAAAATTTCTACTGATTGGGCTAAATGGTGCACAGCGTCGAATTCGTTACCAACTTGAAATGCCCGCCAGCAATAGTCAGGAAATTTCTACCTACTTTGTTAGTAAAGAAAATGTTAGTAAAGAAAGTGTCAGTAAAAACAATGTGGGCCAGGCAAAGAATAAAGACACGAATCTCTCAGCTTATGCTGTACTCGATTCTTTGACTGTTTCTGACGGTTTTCAAATCAGTAGCCAGTGTTATCTTTTTCGTTTAAAAAAAATGCCTCTTGATGAAAAAGGGGAAATTGATCAAAAAAAATTAGTTGATATGCAGCTTTTTGATAAAGCTGGCACTGAAAGTTTTGTACCACCTGGCAGTGAAACAGAGCAACAGCTGGCTTGGCTTTGGCAGGATATATTGTCAATCAGCCAGCCCAGTATTCATGATAATTTTTTCAAATTGGGGGGCAACTCCTTACAGGCAACTGTCTTCACTTCTAGAATTCGGGATATTTTTCATTTTGATTTAAGTGTTCAGACTATTTTTAAGTCACCGACCATTGCTGAAATTGCAGAGATTTTGGAGAATAAAGAGTTGGCACAAGAGAAGCCAATCCCCATTTTACCCAGAGATCCGCAATCTTTACCCTTGCTCTCCATTGGTCAGGAGCGTTTATGGTTTCTCTACCAGCTGGCTCCAGATAATCCACAATATAATATTCCAGTCACAGTACATATTCATGGTGATTTGGATATTATTGCTTTGGTAAAAAGTTATAACCAACTCATTGAACGACATGAACCTTTACGCACCCGTTTTACCTATCGGAATAATCAGGCAGTTCAGCATATTGCTAAGAATATGGAGTTGTCACTATCAATTACGGATATTTCTGGTACTACGGGGCAACAGCAGACTCGTTTACAGGAAATTATTCAAAATGAGACCCTTAAACCGTTTGATATTACTCGTTTACCATTAATTCGGGTCAAACTTTATCGTTTGTCTGACAGCCATTATGTCTTGTTCAATGTCATGCATCACATTGTGGCAGATGGTTGGTCAATGGGTGTTTTTTTTCATGAACTCACCAGTTTCTATAAAGCTGAAAAATCAGAACTGAATATACCGCTTTTACCTTTGGGTGTTCAATATTCTGATTTTGCACTGTGGCAAAGAAGTTGGCTCAGTGGTAATCGGCTGCAAAATCAAATGGATTATTGGGTACGACAACTGGCTGATTTGCCTGTTTTGAATTTGATCCCTGATCGACCTCGCAATAAAGACACTTCCAATCAGGGAGAGCGTCACACGAGCTATGTTTCAGCAGAGCTTAATTCAGTATTAATCGAATTAAGTCAGCAGCAGGAAACCAGCTTGTTTATGACATTGATGTCAGCATTTATGATGCTTTGTGCTCGTTATACTGGGCAAGATGATATTGCAATAGGTACAGGTATTGCCAACCGAAACCGCAGGGAAATTGAACCATTAATTGGCTTTTTTACCAATACACTGGTGATGCGTGGTGATCTCTCAGGAGATCCAGATTTTATAACACTTCTCAAGCGTATAAAAAATATGTCCCTAGATGCTTATGAACATCAGGATCTACCTTTTGGAAATTTGGTGGATGCCTTGCAGCCACAAAGAGAAATTGGCCAAAACCCTTTGGCTCAAGTGATCTTTGTGATGCAAAACTCACCGACACCAGTGACGGATATTCCAGATATTGAATTTTCACCTTATGAAGTTGAAAGCGGACTGGTTAAAATGGACATTGAAGTCAATGTCTATGAAGTGGGTGGCGGCTTGAGAATTGAAACAGAATTTAATCAGGAATTGTTTGATCTCAGCACCATTGAACGCATGTTTGCTCATTATCAATTAATACTTAATGCCATAACCAAAAATCCACAGCAAGCTATTAATACAATCCCTTTACTGACACCAGATGAACAACAACGTCTGTTTGATAGTGAAACTGTTATTGATAAAGAACCGCTATTAAGCACAAAGTGCATTCATGAAATTATTGAACAGATAGCAGATACTAATCCACAAGCTACAGCAGTAATATTTGAGCATGAAACATTGAGCTATGAGCAACTGAATCAAAAAGCCAATCAACTTGCCCGTCATTTACGTGAACAGGGTGTGCAAAAAGAGTCCCTTGTTGGTATCTGTATTGAACGTTCACAAGAAATGATTATAGCACTATTGGCAATATTCAAAGCTGGTGGTGCCTATGTACCGCTTGATCCGGCCTATCCGGAAAATCGACTGCAATTTATTCTGGAAGACACCGCATTAAAAGTCTTATTAACCCAGCAGTCACTCAAAGACAAATTACCAGAAAATCAGGCAAGAATGATTTGTATTGATAGCCAATGGGAAGTGATTGAAAAACAAAGCAGTGATAATTTCAATGTCGAAATCTCAGGAAATAATTTGGCTTATATTATTTTTACCTCTGGTTCGACAGGCAAGCCAAAAGGGGTGCTGATTGAGCATAAAGGATTAAGTAATCTCATTTATGCTCAATCTTTTACCTTTGGATTGACAACGACTGACCGGGTTTTGCAATTTTCTTCATTGAATTTTGATGCATCAATATTTGAAATTGTGATGGCACTATCTGCTGGGGCTGGATTGGTCATGGTGAATCAAAGATCCTTGATGTTTGGTGCACCGCTCTTACGGCTATTGGAACAGGAAAATATCAGTATTGCGACGATACCTCCATCCGTATTAGTAACATTACCAGTGGAAGGTTCTGATTTTTTACCTAGCTTGAAAAAATTGATTGTTGCTGGTGAAGCACCAAATCCTGATGTCATTTCAATGTGGTCTAAAAACAGACAGATTTTTAATGCCTATGGGCCTACAGAAACAACGGTTTGGGCAACGACATATTTATATGACAATGAAAAAAATACACCACCTATAGGTCGGGCGATTGTTAATACACAGATTTATTTATTAGATAAATCTGGTCAACCAGTACCGGTTGGTGTTCCTGGTGAAATTCATATTGGTGGTATTGGTGTTGCCAGAGGCTATTTAAACCGAGTGGATTTAAGTGATGAACGGTTTATTCTCGATCCTTTCAGCTCTGAATCTGATGCTAAAATGTATTGTTCTGGTGATTTAGCTCGATATCTGCCTGATGGTAATATCGAATATCTGGGACGTATTGATCAACAGGTAAAAATTAGAGGTTTCAGGGTAGAACCAGGTGAAATAGAAAATCGTTTACGAGACCATGATAAGATTAAAGAAGCTTTTATTCATGTCAATAAAAGTGACCTCCAAAACCCATTTCTAGAAGCTTTTATTACACAAAAAGTGAATAACACAGATGATGTCTCTAAATTAAGTGTGGTTCTTAAAAACTACTTAAAAGAGCAATTACCACCACATATGATTCCATCCAGTATCAGTGTAATAGAAAAAATCCCCCTGACACCTAATGGCAAGCTGGATTATACGCAACTTGCAGCATTAAAGCTCAGCCAAACAGAGGCTAAAGTTTCACCCGAGGTTGCTAAAATTGTACCTGAGGTTGCAGATATTGGTGATTATGCTGAAACGGAAGCAATTATTATTCAAGTGATTACAGAAAAGTTGCATGTAGAGCAAGTTGGTATTCATAGTCACTTTTTTGAAGAACTGGGTGGTACCTCACTTGGGATGGTACATATCCATAAAGAATTAGAAAAACAACTTACCCATAAAATCTCACTGATTGATCTGTTTGAATTCCCAACCATTGCGCAATTAACACAATATTTAACTAAGGGTTCTGCTGTCTCTGCTCAGGCAAAATTACTGCAGAAAAAAATGCCAGAGCGTGTCAACAAACAACAAACAGAGGCCATTGCCATTATTGGTATGGCTGGGCGTTTTCCTGATGCAAACAGCGTGGATGAATTTTGGAATAAAATCAAACAAGGTGAAGAATTAATCCAGAAATTCACAAAGGAAGAGTTGTTGGAAGCAGGTGTGGATAAAGCCTTATTAGAAAATCCAAAATACCTGCGTCGCAAAGGGGCTTTAGAGGGGATCGAAAATTTTGATGCAGACTTTTTTAATTTTACTCCCAAAGAAGCAAAGATCACTGATCCCCAGCAACGACTGTTTCTGGAATCAGTCTGGGAAGCCTTTGAACATGCAGGCTATGATCCTAATAATTACCCTGGCACTGTGGGAGTTATGGGTGGTGTGGGTTCCAGTAATACCTATTATCAGAAAAATCTTCAATTTAGTGATTTTGGTCAGGATGTGATTGGTGATTATCAACTCAGTTTGAATAATAGTGCTGATTTTTTATGTACCCGTGTAGCCTATAAACTCAATCTTCAAGGCTCGGCAACCACCATCCAAAGTGCCTGCTCCACTTCTCTTGTACCTTCGGTAATGGGCTATCAGGCATTAATTAACTATCAGGCTGATCTGATTGTAGCTGGTGGCAGTGCTATTACACTTCCTGCAAAAAGTGGTTATCAATATGAAGACGGTATGATTCTTTCTCCCGATGGTCACTGCCGAACTTTTGATGCCGCAGCACAGGGCACAGTGCCTGGTAATGCGGTTGGAGTGGTTCTGCTAAAACGTCTGGAAGATGCTGTGCGTGATGGTGATACCATTTATGCGACTATTCGGGGAGCAGCCTTCAACAATGATGGTGATAGGAAAGTAGGTTTTACAGCCTCTGGCCTGGATGGACAAACCAGAGTGATCAGCGAAGCCCTGCAAACGGCCAATGTCTCACCTGAAACAATTTCTTATGTTGAAGCGCATGGCACCGCAACACCATTGGGTGATCCTATAGAGATCAGAGCCTTAACCAAAGCCTGGTATGCCAATGCTGAAGAAAAGAAAAAAGGTTATTGTGCTATTGGCTCGGTGAAAAGCAATGTAGGCCATTGTGATGCTGCTGCGGGTGTGACAGGTTTAATTAAAACAGTCTGTTCTTTATACCACAAGCAAATACCGCCTTCATTACATTATCGTAACGCGAATCCTCAGATTGATTTTTCTGACAGCCCTTTTTATGTCAGCACCGAACTCAGTGAATGGAAAAAGAATGGTACGCCCAGAAGGGCTGGTGTCAGTTCATTTGGTATGGGAGGTACTAATGCTCATGTGGTTATGGAAGAAGCGCCAGTCAGAGAAGCTTCCAGTATGGGACGAGACTGGTTAATGTTTGTTACTTCCGCCAAAACCCCAACGGCACTGGAAGCGATGCAGGAACGCTTAATCTTCCACCTGAAAAATCATCCAGAACAAAATCCAGCGGATATCGCCTATACAGGACAGGTGGGTCGACATACTTATAACTATCGTCAGGTTATTGTCTGTCAAAATCAACAAGACAGTATCAATGCCTTGTCTACAAACAGTCACACAAACAATTTAAAGGGTGAAGTGCTGTCTGAAAAAATACCAGAAATTATCTTCCTCTTTCCGGGTCAAGGCACTCAATATCTGAATATGGGACGGGATTTATACCAAAGTGAGACAATATTTCGTGAACATCTGGATCAATGTGCTGAATCACTAACCCCACTATTGGAGCAAGATATTCGTGAAATTATTTACCCAGACTCTGAGCAAAAAGATAAGCAAAATGATGTTCATGGTGATAAAAAGAGTGATGAAATAAACAGTGAGCGTCTGAATCAAACTTATATGGCTCAACCGATTTTATTTGCCATTGAATATTCACTGGCACAGCTGCTGATCTCATGGGGTATTCGTCCAGCCATGCTGGCAGGGCATAGTTTGGGTGAATATACTGCCGCCTGTGTGGCGGGCGTTATGAGCTTGGAAGACTGTGTAAAAATCGTGTCGATTCGTGCCCGATTAATGCAGTCGATGCATGCGGGAAGTATGCTGGCTGTACCGCTGAGTGAAGCTAAAATCAGAGCTTATTTGCAGCCTGGTCTGGATCTGGCTGCAGTGAATGGCCCTGAACGTTGCGTGGTATCTGGAGCAGATGTATTAATTCAGTCTTTACAGGACACACTACTGACGGATAGCATTGAAGCAAGATTACTACACACTTCACATGCTTATCATTCATCCATGATGGAACCCATATTGTCAGAATTTTATGAGGCATTAGAGGATATTGAATTCCAAGCACCTGTTATTCCTTTAATATCCAGTATCAATGGTAAGCCAGTCCAAATAATGGACAGAGCTTATTGGACCAGCCAAATCAGAGAAACAGTGCATTTTTCTGATGTTTTAAGTCAGGTCTATCAAGCATCAAATTGTATTATATTAGAAGTGGGGCCTGGCAATACCCTGAGCAGTTTTGCCAGAACTCACTGTGAGAAACCGTCAGAAATACCCATCTATAATACGCTGCGACATCCCAGAGAAAGTCAGAATGATAACGCTTATCTGCTGACAACATTAGCTAAACTTTGGATAGCAGGTGTTATACCAGATTGGTCTGGTTTTTATCAACAGGAACAGCGTTATCGAGTTGCCATACCCACTTATCCATTTGAGCGTAAACGCTATTGGGTGGAGGCAACAAAACAAAACCAATCATCAATACACAAGGCTGAGGAAATGTTTACAAAACGACCTCTTGATGACTGGTTTTATGCTCCAACCTGGAAACGAATGGAATCCATATTGGCTGATGATTTTAGTCATCAGAAAAAAATGATCTGGCTGATTTTTTCTGATGATTGTGGTTTGAGCAAAATACTAGAGTCTCAATTACAAAAAAATAAACATGAAATTATTCTTGTTAAAAGAGGGAAAAAGTTTTCATGCAAAGAGTCTGAATTTCAAATTAATCCTGAGAAGAAACAAGACTATTTGAACTTAATAAAGACTTTAAAAACACAAAGTAAGATACCAGAGAAAATCATTTATTGTTGGACTGTGAGTGATAATGTTGAAATTACAGACTTTGATTTAAATAATGTTAAACATGAGCAGACTCTTTATTTTTATGCTGTTATATATCTCGTTCAGGCTTTTGGGCTAAGTAACATTACTCATAAAATATTACTGAGTATTATTTCAAACCACTTGCAGTCGGTCATTGGTGATGAAATATTACATCCGCAAAAAGCAACCTTACTAGGCCTTTGTAAAACGATCCCTGAGGAATATCATAATATTAAGTGTTCGAGCATTGATATTGTCATACCTGAAAAGAACCCAGCGGTTGAATTTGAACAAATAAGTAAAAAAATTATTACAGATTTATACAGTAACGATAATAAAAATGATTCTGAAAATATTATTGCAATCAGAGGAGGCAACAAATGGGTGCAGAGTTTTGAACCTATTCAAGCCAATAGCACCAATTCAGGTGATCTATTTTCTTCTGGTGGTGTTTATGTCATTACTGGGGGGCTGGGTGGTATGGGGCTCAGTTTTGCAGAACACATTGCACTTGCAAGCAGGGAAAAAAAGATAAAATTGGTTTTAATTTCTCGTTCTTTTTTTCTTGAGGAAAGCAAGTGGCAACCCTGGATTGATGATCATGGTTTGTTGGATGTGACCAGTAAAAAAATTCAGATATTGCAGAAAATTAAGCAAACTATTGGGCCAGCAGGAGGTGAACTTTTATTGGTATCTGCTGATATTGGTAATTTGCAGCAAATGAGAGAAGCATTGATACAGGCTAAGAAAGGCTTTAATCGAATTAATGGTGTTATTCATACGGCTGGAGTTGCAGGAGGGGGAGTCATTCAGTTAAAGAGCCGTGAAATGGCTGACAAAGTCTTTGTAGCAAAATTACAAGGTACATTGGTATTGGATAAACTGACACAAAAAGAACCATTGGATTTCATGGTGTTATGTTCTTCACTCGTTTCAACGATAGGCATTCTTGGTCAGGTTGATTATTGTTCTGCCAATGCATTTCAGGATGCTTATGCTTTTTATTGCAGACAAAAAAGAACCACGAAGACAGTGTCAATTAATTGGGATGCCTGGCAACAGATTGATTCTGCAGATGAAACAATTGCATCTTCAACATACCGACAATATGGCATATTAGCAGATGAGGGGTTTGATGTTCTTAAACGGTTTATTGATAATTCTCGTGCCCAGGTGTTAGTGTCAACTTCAGCATTCTCTCAACTAAAAGCTAAACTTGAAGGGGTACTTGGCGTAAATTTAAATCGATCAATTGCTGATAAATCAAAGCAAACAGACTTGAAACAACAAGAGAATAATATTAATTATTGTCCACCAGATAATGATATTCAGTGTGTCATTATTGAACTTTGGCAGTCTGCATTAGGTATTGAGTCGATAGGCATTCGAGATGATTTCTTTGAACTTGGTGGCGACTCTCTGACTGCGACACAGATTGTAGCACGTTTGATTGAGAAATTTCCTGATGCGGATCTTAGTCCTAATAGTTTGCTAATTGCCCCATCGGTTGTACAGTTATCGAAAATAATTGAAACTGAAACAAAGACACTAGATGAAGACGATCATATTACTTCTGAAATACTGGTTACTCTTCAGAAAGGAACAAGACAATCAAAACCGCTCTTTCTTATTCACCCTGTGGGGGGACAGGTTTACTACTATCGAGAATTGGTTCAGGCACTGGGAAGCGAACAAACAGTTTATGGCTTTCAGGCTCAGGGGCTTAATGGTAAAAGAAAACCTTTGAATACAGTTGAAGCTATGGCTGCACAATATATTCAGGTAATCACTTCTATTCAACCAGAAGGTCCATACCTTATTGGAGGGGCATCATTTGGAGGCATGATTGCCTATGAAATAGCCCAGCAACTTCAGGTAGATGGAAAAGAAATCAGTTTACTGACAATGATTGATGCGCCGAGCATTGAAAAAGTACCCCATGCACTTGAAGATAATATTGAAATTTTAACCTATCTGATCAACATGAATGAGGAAACATTCCCCCTTTCAATGGAAGAGTTAAAAAAGTTAAATGAAAAGGATCAATTGGAATTATTCCTGACTCATGCACAATTGGCCAGCCGTTTATTACCAGATACTTCCATTGATCAACTTCGCCATTATCTTCTCATGTTTAAAGCAAATCAGGATGCTATGTTTGCCTACCAGTCTGAGGTCTATCAGGGTGATGTCTTATATTTTCGTGCCTTGACTCGGGATAGATTTAACCCGGCTAATCCAGAATCCAGCTGGTTGGAAATTGTAACTGGTGAATTTCAACTTATTGATGTTTCAGGCAATCATCTCACCATGATGCAGGCACCCAATGTACATTCTATGGCTAGACGGCTTCAAGATGAAATAAATAATGCTGATTAAATATTAATACTTCATATCTGAATTTTTAATATGAGCCAGTTTAGAGAGATAAGTGATTCTTAAGGACTTATTGATTGGAGAAAAATGGGACTATGCTTTCTATCAGGTGTGCAGAGTTACCCTCGACTTTCTTATGTAGGATATTTCTTACTTATTTTTTGTGTTTTTCTTGTATTGTCTAAAATTATGACCTAGTCTTAATCTGTTAGGGCATACTGGCTATTGCTATTAACAGCGCCTATGAGTATCACTTCCTTATCAATGAGACTGTAATGAAACTGATTAATCTATTTCCTGGCTTTCTTGCTCTTTATCCAATAGTTAATATTGCAGCTGAGCAGGCTTATCAATTAGAAGATATTACTGTCTCTGCAACCAAAATGGGTGAAACTAACCTGCAAACAACACCGATGTCTATAACGACATTTGATGAAGAACAACTGTCAAGCAGAAACATTCGGGATGTCAGTGGACTGGCACATGCGACGCCTAACTTAAATATTTCTCAAAATGTTGATTATGCACAGGTTTATATTCGTGGTGTCGGAACCAATAATGTCTTCCCAGGGGGAGAGTCCAGCAGTACTATTCATTATGATGATGTCTATTTATCCAGACCGCTGATGATTTTCAGTAATTTTATTGATGTTGAACAGGTCGAAGTATTAAGAGGCCCCCAAGGTACACTCTATGGTCGGAACTCTGTGGGAGGAACGATCAATATAAAACCGTATTTACCGACCAATGAAACACGAGTAAAAGCCAGTGTTGATATCGGCAATTATGATACTTACCGTTTTGCAGGTGCAGCCAGTGGCGCATTAGTCGAAGATAAATTAATGGCTGGATTTTCTTTTATCACAAATGATAGTGAAGGTTATGTTGATAACTTGGGGACTGGAGGTGCCAGTGATAATCATTTCAATGATGAGGATGATTATGGGGTAAGAGGCACCTTACGCTGGCTGTTTGCTGATTCGGCAGAATTTATATTAAGTACTGATTATTATAATAAAGATGACTCTGGGCCACAGAGGAAACCAACTTATCGTCTTGCAGACGGTACTGTCACCTCTGTGTCTACCCATATCAGTGACTCATTTGAAATTAACCCAAATTTTAATTCGGAAGATGATTTAAAAAACTGGGGTGTTCATGGCAAGTTTATATGGGATGTCTCTGAAGACTATCAATTCAAATCCATTACCGCTTATCGTGGTATGGATTGGAATTTTCATGGTGATACCGATTATACTGAGTTTGTCAGAAATGATATTACACTTAAAGAAGATCAAACTCAGTTTTCACAAGAATTTCAACTGATTAAGAAAACAGGAGTGTTTACCTGGCAGGCAGGCTTATATTACTTTAATGAAGATAATGAATATTTTACAGAGAGCAAATTATTGTTTATTCCTTTGTCATTAGAATTTGAAGGAGATACAGAGACGACCTCTTATGCGACTTACTTTCAGGGGGACTATGCATTTAGTGATCGTTTGTCGTTAATTTTAGGTGGTCGCTATACCCATGAAGAAAAGAAAATTAAAGGCACCAGTTTTTTTGGTGGAGCAGGAAAAAATAAAATTACTGAGTCGGAGTTTACGCCTAAAATCGGGCTTGACTTTTATATGACGGACAGTGTGTTTCTTTTTGGTTCAATTTCTGAAGGTTTTAAAAGCGGTGGCTTTAACTTTACCTCTGCAATTGATAGCTCTGAGTATGACCCTGAATATTTAACCGCTTATGAAATTGGTTTAAAATCGGATTGGCTGGATAAAAAGCTCAGGATAAATGCCAGCTTGTTTTATTATGACTATGATGACCTTCAGGTCCAGTCATTTGAAAATAGTGTGGTTAAAATCCACAATGCTGCCAGTGCTGATATTAATGGCGCGGAACTGGAAGTGTCTTATCTGCCAACGGCGAATTGGCAGTTTGATTCGGCTATCTCCTGGCTTGATGCAACCTATGATAAATTTAAAAATAATTCAGAAGATGGAAAAGTCTCAGATGTGTCTGGTAACCATCTTAATTCAACACCAGAATGGACTGCTGATCTCACTGCTCGGTATTATCAATCCATTAGCAGCGGCACCATCATCTATCGCTTGAATTACTATTGGCAGGATGATGAACTTTATACGCCGAGTAACAATTCGCTTAAGGGGCAGTCAAATTATGATCTCATTAATGCCAGTGTAAGTCTTATTACTTATGATGACCGTTTAGAGATCATGTTGTATGGTGATAACTTAACTGATGAAGATTATTTCAATGGTACCGTTGATTTTGACAGTCATAATGGTATAGCTGGAAATATTATGCCGCCCAGAACCTATGGTATTAAAGCGACTTATAATTTTTAGGACTTTAGGAAATTTATTTCCGTAAAAGTCATTATCTTAGTGATTAGGACTTTAGGTTGTTATTTCCTGAAAGCTTATTATCAAGGAAAACAGGAATTTACTATAAATGGATTTAAAATCACTTATTGAAACACACAAACTGTCTGATGAGTTTATTATTGATGCCATTCAGGAAAAAATTAAGAATGATGCAGCAAATAAACAAGACCCTTCAATAAGCATTATTGGGCAAGGACAGGGCTTCATGGTTTCTCAGACATTATTTGCAGCTGAAGGTTTAAGGCTGAATAAACACCTGACCGATGGCCCTAAAAATGCTAAACAACTGGCAGAAGCAACAGGCGTTTATGAACCTGCGCTCTACCGTATGTTGCGTGCCTTATCATCCATCGATATCTTAGAACATCTGGAAGATGATACCTTTGCTCAAACGTCCCAGTTGATGTCTCTGAATATCCTGGATGGCGTTGCTTTCAACCAGCCTTCCTACCAGGCCTGGAAGCATTTTATGCACACCTTAAAAACAGGTGAAGCCTCATGGAGTAAGGAACACGGGAAAAGTTTTTACCAATATCTCCAATGGTCATCCCCAGAAGAAAAAGATTTATTTAAAAGCTGGAATACACGAACCTCTAAGGAATGGCTGCATCCTTTAGTGGACTTATATCAATTTAATCAGTACAAAAAAATTATTGATGTTGGTGGTGGGGAAGGCAGTTTACTTGCTCATATTTTGCAACAGAATGAAAATGTACAAGGTGTTCTATTTGATCAATCTAATGTGGTTTCTGAAGCAAATACAATGTTCAGTGAGGTTGGAGTAGACGATCGGGTTGAGATTATTGGCGGTGACTTTTTTCAGACTATTCCTTCAGGTGGTGATTTGTATATAATCTCCAGAGTATTACTCAATTGGAATGATGAAGAGTGTCTTCTTATTTTAGAAAATTGTCGAGCGGCAATGGGTGAAAATGGCACGTTACTAGTGATTGACTTTTTAATTCCGAAACCTGAACATCCTACTTATCAGACGATTGTTTTTAATGATCTTAATCTTCTGATGGCATTTGGTGGGGGCAATCGAACGGAAGATGAATGGCAAAAATTGATAGAACAAGGGGGCTTTACTTTGAATAAGGTCATTCCTGCTTGTTATCCTTCATTACTCAGTTTTATTCGTGCAGTCCCAGATAACACTAAGTAGAAAAAACAAAGATTAATTTATGAATTCTATCCAACACCCATTTATGTGGGCCTTTACGATTATTGTCGGACTATCCTGTGCGACTTATATGCCGAGTATTGTCTCTATCCTGCCAATTATGAGTAAGGAATTTGAAGGTGTTGAAAATATCGAATTTCTGATCAAATTGTTGGTCACCATGCCAGGGTTTGTTGCGGCGCTGGTTGCACCAATGGTAGGAAATTGGCTAAATCGATATGGTAAAAAAAACATCTTTATTGCTTCTATTGTTGGCTTAACCACCATTGGTTTTGTTCCTTACTTTCTTGATTCCATTTATCTGATATTTGCTTCTCGTTGTTTTTTAGGGTTTGTTCAAGCTGGTATTATTACTTCGACGACTGCACTGATTGCAAGTAATACCATAGGCCGTCAGCGTGAGAAAATGATGGGCTATCATGCCAGTGCTTATGGTTTCGGTCCAATTGTTGGGCTGCTCATTATTGGTTACTTGGGTGATTACGGCTGGCGTACTGCATTTTATATCTTTTTATTTCCAATGTTACTACTCCCCTTTATCATTAAGTACATCCAGCCCATTGATCTGAATGATCCTAAACCTGCTCCGGCATCAGCACAGAGTAATCACTCAATATTCCAAACTTATCCAAAACTTTATTTTGTCTATTTTATGACTTTTATCACTGTCATCCTTACCTTTATGACGGTTCTTCACATGCCATTTTATCTCAGTTCCTTGGGTGGAATTCAACCTTCAGATATTGGACTTGCTATTGCGTGCTGGACTGGTTTCAAAGGGACATCTGCTGTTTTATACAAATACGTCAAGTTCAAGTTTAATTTCAATCAGGTTTTTGCCCTGGCATTTTTGATTTTAGGCATTGGCTTTATAGGGCTTTGGTATACTCATTCCTATTTTCACGTGCTGATTGTGTTAACAATAATAGGGGCTGGAACGGGGTTATTATTACCTAATATCAATACATGGATCGCTGAACTGGTCCCTGAAACTGACCGTGGTCGTGCTTTAGGATGGATTGTCACTTTTATGGGGCTGGGACAGTTTTTTTGCCCGATTATTACTCAACCTTTGATAAACAGTTTTGGTTTGGTAGAGACATTTTCTGGTTTTGGCTTCTTGTTGATTGGCTCAAGTCTTTATCTCTACAGAAAATCGCTTTAGAACGCATACTCTGGCATTGAAATCAGCCTGATTTGCTCTATAATTCTTAATTAGTATTCATCTATTTATTCTGTTTTTCTTTAGCCTCTCCCTTATTTAGAAGGGGGAGTGAGGGAGGGGGCAATAAACATAATCCCATCTAACAGATGAACCACGGACATACTTTAAAAATAACACCATAAATATTTTGCAGGCATTTTTTTGATAGAAACTCAGGTTCCTATACTCACAGGTTATGACATCAACGAAGCCCTCTATGAGGGGTCAAAAAGTATGGTGTTTCGAGGGGTGCGTCAAAATGATCAGCTTCCAGTCATTATTAAGTTTCTCAAGAGAAATCAGCCCAGCCACAATGAGTTACTAAGCTTCCGTCACCAATACAACCTGCTCAAAGATATTCACCTTGACGGTATTGTGAGGCCGTTGGCAATGGAATCCTGGCAGGAAAAACTGGCATTGGTCATGCCAGATAACCATTCAGTCGACTTAAAACTTTTTGCTGATGGTCAACCTCTGAGTGTTGAAGTTTTTTTGGATATTGCCAGTCAGATGGCGAGCATTTTAGAGCAATTACATCAACTTGGAATTACTCATAGAGACATTAAACCTGGTAATATTGTTATTCAACAAGACTCTATTTCAGCTGAGCCTCCTTCACTTGCTGAAGGCTATTTGCCTAAATCCAGGCAAGTGGCTTTAATTGATTTTAGCATTGCGTCTCAGTTGAATACTGAGACTCAGAGCTTGCAAAATCTTAATGAGCTTTCTGGTACACTCAGTTACCTTTCACCAGAGCAGACTGGGCGAATGAATCGGGGCGTTGACTATCGGACCGATTTTTATTCCCTTGGCGTAACCTTTTATGAACTCTTAAGTGGACAGTTGCCATTTTACTCTGAAGATGCCATGGAATTGGTACACAGTCATTTGGCCCGAGAACCAGAACCCCTGATGCATCATCGCTCGGGTATCCCTTCTGTCATTAATGACATTATTCAAAAACTCATGGCCAAAAATGCCGAAGATCGCTACCAGAGTGGTGCGGGTTTACAGGCAGATTTACAGCATTGTCAATCTGCCTGGAGGGAAAATGGTGAAATTTCCCCATTTACTCTGGGTCAGACTGATGTTGCAAAAAACTTTCAACTGAGTGAAAAACTTTATGGGCGTTTTAATGAAGTAAAAATGCTACTTAGTACCTTTGATCGAGTGTGTGAAGGCCATATGGAAGCGGTGTTGATCAGTGGTTTATCAGGTATCGGAAAAACAGCCCTGGTTAATGAAGTACACAAACCCATGACCAGTAGTCGGGGTTATTTTATCAAAGGAAAGTTTGATCAGCTCAAGCGAGACACCCCTTTTTCTGCCCTGAGCCAGGCAATACGTAGTTTGGTTGAACAATTATTGGCAGAACATGATGAACAAAAGCAGTCCTGGCAAATACTGATTCAGAATGCATTGGGTGAGCAAGGGCAGTTATTGATCGATATGGTGCCAGAATTGGAACAACTCATTGGTCAGCAACCCACCGTTGAAGAGTTATCTGGCGTGGCAGCCACTTACCGTTTTCATCATCTGGTACAACAATTCTTGCAGGTTTTTACTACCCAGGATCACCCCCTTGTTTTATTTCTTGATGATTTGCAATGGATTGATTCGGCTACCTTGCAACTCTTATCTGTGATGTTGAATTACCAGTCCGATCCGCATCTGGATCGGGCACATCAGTCGTTATTGTTTATTGGTGCTTATCGGGATAATGAAAC
>JADGEK010000065.1 GCA_016744395.1 Gammaproteobacteria bacterium
TGAAAAAACAGATCGTCCCGATGATAGCGTCCATGCCATAGCTATTGACTCTACAGGTCTCAAGCATTTTGGCCGTGGGGAGTGGCATCAGGAGAAATATGAACTGTCGAATAAGGCCAGTTGGCGCAAACTGCCTATTGGTGTTAACGAAAACCATTATTTTGAAGCTTGTGTTCTCACTGATTGTTTTGGTTCTGATGAAGCTCAAGTAAAGCCATTATTGGATCAAATAGAGCAGAATATTGACCATTTATCAGAGGATGGTGTCTATGATAAATCCCCCGGATATGATGTTATATCTGCTCATTCACCGGATGCGGATGTCTAGGGCAAATGCTGTATTCAGAGATGATGCCAGTTCATGGCGCAACCTCAATTTACAGGAAATAAAGGAATGCGGAAGAATGCAATGGCAAAAGCAACGCCATTATGGCCAGAGAAATTATTCTGAACTGGGGTTCAGCGCTACCAGAAAATTCTCGGTGACACGATGCATGCACGGGATTTAATACGCCAGCAACAAGAAGCGATGATTGGCTGTGGAGTCATCAATAAAATGACATCTCTGGGAATGCCACAAAGTTACCGATCTGCCTAATTTTAGCATCTACCCCAGAGATCTAGGGCTAATCAACAACGCCACCAGGAAATACCAAAACGGATAATAGAACAGCTTTGTTCATAAAGAAGAGTGATTAATTAATAGCTTCTTTCAGTGCCTTACCCGATTTAAATGCAGGATTCTTAGATGCTTTTATTTGAATCGCTTCACCAGTACGAGGATTACGTCCGGAACGTGCGGCTCTATCCCTGACTTCAAAAATACCGAAACCGATTAAAGCGACAGACTCCCCATTTTTTAGAGATTCAGTAATGGCTGTAATTGTTGCATCTAAAGCCCGCCCAGAATCGGCTTTTGTTAAATCGGCTGCATCTGCTATTACACTAATAAGCTCAGATTTGTTCATTTGTTAAGTTCCCCCTTAGTTGATAAATACGATAAAAATCTTGATTTGGTTAAGAATCATATTGCTATATCCTAAGGCTTGCAAGCTCAAAGCGGTGAATTTGAGGATAAAAAGGATTTTTGGGGCAGAGGTCAAATATTAGGAATTAATCTTATTGGCAATAATGTGATTGAAAACTGTGGGCACGGTATGGGCTCAGTTTGGGCACAGGCTCAAAATGGTGGAATATTCTGTTCTGGGGGTAGAAGTCATGAGCTTTACCCTAAAATGGGTGAAGGTTTGACCTCTGCTTTTTCAGAGCACAGATTAATCATTATTTTTAATGATTTTACCATTTATAAGTGACTGAAAAACATGAAAATGGTGCGCCTGAGACGATTCGAACGTCCGGCCTTCGCCTCCGGAGGGCGACGCTCTATCCAGCTGAGCTACAGGCGCATAATTTTTTTTACTGCTTTTTGACTTCTGCCCTCTGTTCCCTCAATTCGGATGACTGTTGCCTCCGGAGGGCAGCGCTCTATCCAGCTGAGCTACGGGCGCATTTGAATGCAGGACTATACACTATATTGGCATAATTTGAAATATTGTCGAAGGTAAGACTTACTCCCAATTAAGTATTTTGAATGCGTGTTGGCTGAATGTTAGGCATGTTGTGTCAGGTTTTATATTTCCCGATGAATAGAAAATGATTTAGTATCAGTGAGTTGAGGAGGGAGGACCCCTATAGGTTTATTGCTGTTATTAGTATATAATCCTGCACTTATATATTTGGTGGGCTGTTATTTATGAGCCTGAATGTTAATTTTAAGGGACTCTTAGGCGCTTATTCCTTAGTTAGAGTCCATTAATCACAGCGATTAGGAATATCAATATGAGTAGTAGTGAAAAAAATACAACAAGTTATTTTATAATGATCCCATTTTTAGGGACGTTAGCTTTAATTATTTTATGGGTACTTATCATTTTATCTTCTTTTTTTGCATCATTTGGTACGACAGAAGAAAATGCGATGGATCGTTCAGCAGTTATTGAGCGTTTAAAAGCCATTGAAGTGGTTGCTGTAAAAGGTGATGATAAAATGGTTGCGACAGATACTACCTCTGCTCCTGTCTCTGAAACTGCAGACACGGGTGAGATTGATGGAAATGCGATTGTGACTGCCACTTGTTTTGCCTGTCATTCAATTGGTTTGTTGGAATCACCAAAAATTGGTGATAAAGAGGCGTGGAATAAACGTCTGGAAGCCAATGGCGGCATGGAAGGTTTAGTTAAATCTGGAATCGTTGGCAAAGGTGCAATGCCTGCACGTGGTGGTAATGCGGCTCTTAGTGATGCTGAAGTTAAAGCCGCTATTGAATTTATGATGCAGTAAAATTGGCTTTATATTTGACTCACATTGTGAGTTAAATATTCCGTTTCATACGCTTAAATTTTAGACCATCTTGTTTTAGTCTCTTTGGAAGGTCATCTAAAAGAGACTAAAATTTTAGGCAAAGAATCCCTGTCATAGACTTGATGTCTTATAATGGTGCGCTTGCACTGACAGCCAGTCAATATTGGTGCATTTCTTTCTTTCTCATTATTCTTCTAAAACACCCAGTCTTTACAACTCATTGATTTTAAATAAAATGTTGTTTTTGGCATAAAATCTGCTTAAGTAAGCATAGTTTCGTTGTTATTTCACAACATAAATTATTGGGATTGATTATGAGCACAATTAGAAAATCTTTACTTTCATTGGCTGTGGCATCAGTTGTTGCAGCACCTCTTATTGCCAGTGCTGAAGGCTTTGGTACAGTTTCTGCGAATGTTGCTTTGACAACAGATTATTATTTTCGTGGTATTTCACAAACAGATAATGATGGTGCCATCCAGGGTGGTTTTGACTGGGCTCATGATAGTGGTGCTTATGCGGGTGTTTGGGCTTCTAATGTCAGCTTTGGTGATACTCATCTGGAATTTGATACTTATGCAGGTTTTGCTAATGAAGTGGGTGATTTTGGCTATGATGTTGGTGTTATAAAATACAACTACAACGATACTTCTTCTCATGATGATCCTGTTGAATGGTATATCAATGGTACTTATAGCTATTTCTCTGCAGGTTTTGCATATAGCCCAAGTTGGTTTGGCAGTCATGATTCATCAAAATACTTTAACTTAGGTTTTGATTATGACTTACCTTCAGGCCATAGCTTAAGTCTGAGTGTGGGTAAGTCATTTGGTGATGCCTATGAAGTTTCTGGCGGTACTGATTATGATTATGTTGACTATAAAATTGGTGTCAGCAAAGATTATTACGGTTTGAATTGGGAACTGAGCTATGTTGGCAATGACTTGAGCAGCAAAGAGTGTAATGCTTATGGTTATGGTGCGAGCAAAGGTAATTGTGATGATCGCTTTATTTTGAGTGTTTCTAAGTCCATTGATGATGTGAGTAAGTCATCTGAAGGTTCGGAGTTACCAATCTCTGGAAATGTTGCTCTAGTGACTGACTATTATTTCCGTGGTATTTCACAAACAGATAACGATGGTGCGCTTCAGGGCGGCTTGGACTGGAGTCATGATAGTGGTGTCTATGTCGGTGTTTGGGGCTCTAATGTGAGCTTTGGTGATACACATATGGAATTTGATACCTATGCAGGCTTTGCTAATGAAGTGGGTGATTTTGGCTATGATGTTGGTGTAATAAAATATAACTATAATGATACTTCTTCGCATGATGATCCAGTTGAGTGGTATGTCAACGGTACTTATAGCTATTTCTCTGCAGGTTTTGCTTATAGCCCAAGTTGGTTTGGCAGTCATGATTCATCAAAATACATTCATGCAGGATTTGATTACGATGAATTACCAATGGGACTGGCTCTCAGTGCCAGTATTGGTAAATCATTTGGTGATGCCTATGAAGTCTCAGGTGGAACTGACTATGACTATGTTGATTATAAATTGGGTGTGAGTAAGGATATTGCTGGCATTAATGTCGATTTGAGCTATGTTGGAAATGATTTAAGTAATAAGGAATGTAATGCTTATGGTTATGCAGCAAGTAAAGGCAATTGCGATGATCGCTTCATTCTGAGTATTTCTAAAGGTTTTTAATCTAAATTTTATATAAGCCTCGATGAAAAGCCGTCTCCTCACTGACATGGAAGGACGGCTTTTTTTATTAAAATTACTTTACCCTAAAATATCCCGAATTCCTGCAATACTGGCCCGACCAAATTCCTTGCGCTCTTCACCTTCAAGCTGTTGTTTTCCTCCTTCAAGCCACTCCAGGTCTTCCTGAGGCAGTTCATCTAAAAAACGACTGGGTTCTGAATCAATGACTTCCCCATATTGTTTTCGTTTACTGGTTAAACTAAAGGTTAATTCTTTCTGCGCCCGTGTAATTCCAACATAGCAAAGACGTCGTTCTTCCTCGATATTTTCTTCTTCAATACTGGTTCGGTGAGGCAGCAGTTCTTCTTCCATTCCGACAATATAGACATACGGAAATTCCAGACCTTTTGAAGCATGCATTGTCATTAGGGCAACCTGATCATTGGCAGAATCTTCTTCATTACGTTCCATTATATCCAGTAATATCATCTTGGATACCAGATCTTCGAGGCTGCTTTCAGGGTCATTTTCATACAGACGCTGAAGCCATGTGATAAGCTCGTTGACGTTTTCTATTCGCTTTTCAGCTTGTTTTTCATTGTTACTGGTTTCAAAAAGCCAGGTATCGTAATCAATATCAACAATGAGTTGTTCAACGACTTTTACTGGATTGTCTGTATCAGAAGTAGCGTCATAGGCGCTCCGTTGCATCCTTTCCATCCAGCTGGAAAACTCATTTAATCGTTGCACGGCTTTTTCTGGTAAATGTTCATTTAAAGCTAAATGACTGCAAGCGGCCAGTAAGCTTGTATTGGATTGTGAAGAATATTGGCTGAGTTTTTCAATGGTGGCACTACCAATCTGTCGTCTGGGTGTATTGATGACCCGCAAAAAAGCATTATCATCATCTGGGTTAACCAATAGGCGTAGGTAAGAAAGCATATCTCGAATTTCAGTATGAGAAAAGAATGAGGTGCCGCCACTGATGAAATAAGGTACTTGTTGTTCTCTGAGCTGTTTTTCAAATAATCTGGATTGATGATTGCCACGATATAAGATGGCATAGTCACCATAGGATTTTTTAAAGCGAAAGTGGTGAGCCACTAATGATGAGACAACTCTTACTGCCTCTTTATGTTCATCTGGGACACGCATTATGCGAATGGGCTCACCATTTCCAAGGTCACTCCAGAGGGCCTTCTCAAAGACATGAGGATTATTGGCGATAAGGGTATTGGCTGCTTTTAAAATAATTTTGGTTGAGCGGTAGTTTTGCTCTAATTTAATGACCCTCAGTTTTGGGAAGTCTTTTTCTAATAAAGCCAGGTTTTCGGGTTTGGCACCACGCCAGCAGTAAATGGACTGATCGTCATCACCAACTACGGTTAATGTGGTTCGATCGCCGACTAACATTTTAACCAGTTCATATTGTGTTGTATTGGTATCTTGATACTCATCCACTAATAAGTAGCGAATTCGATTGCGCCATTTTTCCAGAACTTCTTGATGATTGGTAAACAGAAGTACAGGTAACATGATCAGATCATCAAAATCAACGGCATTATAGGTTCTTAGGTGATGGTTATACTCACCATAAATTATGACGCTATAGGTGTAGGCTGGGTCGGTTGATGTTTGCTGGACAAGTTGTTCTGGTGTCAGACAATCATTTTTCCAATTGGAAATTTGCTTAGAAATCCCTTCAAAATGTTCTTTAATCGTCTCTTCATCGAGTTTTTTGCCATTAGAATCAGGATTTCTCATCAAATCTTTGAGTAGAGCATGACTGTCATGGGTATCAAAAATAGAGAAGCCGCTTTTTAAGCCAAGTAATTTTAATTCAGACTTAATAATGTTGAGCCCTAAAGTATGAAAGGTGGAAACACGTAGCCCTCTGGTTTGCGATTTTGGAATAATTTGAGAGACTCGTTCCTTCATTTCACGAGCGGCTTTATTAGTGAATGTCACTGAAGCAATTGTGTGGGCCTTATGCCCACATTGCTGGATTAGGTAAGCAATTTTGTTCGTTATCACACGTGTTTTACCACTGCCAGCACCAGCAAGGACCAGTAACGGACTATCAATATGTTCAACTGCTTGTTGTTGGCGGGGGTTTAAATCAGGCAATGAATGAATCCAGGTTTAGGCTATAAATAGGCATACGCGACAAGCACATAAGGTGCATAGGGTCGGAATGGTCTAAAAAAAGCGCATTTTAACAAATTCTAATGAGAAGAGGTTTAATCTGAGAATTAATTATGAATTATTTGCTAAAGATGCTTGAATAATATGACATTGAACTATATCCTTTGTCTTAGGATGAAAGACTGTAGAGTAGCAGAGCAATGTTTTTGTTTGTTTCTCTGATTATATACAATGTCTTTTGAATGTATAAGATAAATTTGGAGAATTCAAATTGAGCGATAAGATCGTTTACGTATCAGATGATACCTTTGATGAAGAAGTGCTTCAGGATGATTTGCCGGTATTGGTTGATTTTTGGGCGGATTGGTGTGGCCCTTGTAAAATGATTGCGCCAATTTTAGATGAGATTTCTGATGAATACGAAGGACGTTTGAAAGTTGCCAAGTTAAACATCGATGATAATCCAAATACGCCTCCAAAATTTGGTATTCGTGGTATCCCAACATTGATGATGTATAAAAATGGTCAGGTTGAGGCGACTAAAGTGGGTGCTGTCTCTAAATCACAGCTCACAGCCTTTATTGATAGCAATATTTAAGCGTCCAGTGTCAACCTGAATCATCAATAAGTTTTGATTGTGTTTGAGCCTTGTTAAATTAATTTTCAGAAGGCTCTGGACATAATGTTCTTTTTAAGCTAGACTTTGCCAAATTCATAAAATAATTATTTTTGTTAAGTGAATTCTGATTGCTTTTTAGACATACATTCGTTCTATATTATTACCACTCGTAATAAGCCTCACTCAATTTCAATGCGCTTGTCTGGAAATACATTCTTATTTAATACAAGATTGGTAATACACTAAACGAACCGATAATAGAATTAAACTATTCATTCATATTTTCAAAATCATATCAACTATTACATATCAACTACTGAAAACCAAAGGTCAAAATGAATCTCACCGAATTAAAGCAGAAGCCTGCTTCCGAATTACTCGATAAAGCCAAAGAACTTAAAATAGAAAATATTTCCAGAGCCAGAAAACAAGATGTCGTGTTTTCAATTCTTAAGGCGCATGCTAAGAGTGGTGAAGATATTTATGGTGATGGTGTTTTAGAAATTCTTCAGGATGGTTTTGGTTTTTTGCGTTCGGCAGATTGTTCCTATCTTGCAGGACCTGATGATATCTATGTTTCTCCAAGTCAAATAAGACGTTTTGGTTTAAGAACAGGTGATACTGTTTCTGGAAAAATCAGGCCACCTAAAGATGGTGAGCGGTATTTTGCTCTATTAAAAGTGAATGAGATCAATTTTGATCAGCCTGAGCACTCTCGCCACAAAGTGTTATTTGAAAATTTAACCCCTTTATTCCCAAATGATCGTTTTACCATGGAACAGGGGAATGGCAGTACTGAAGATTTTACTGCACGAGTCATTGATTTGATGTCACCAACAGGTAAAGGACAACGTGGTTTGATTGTTGCTCCGCCTAAAACGGGTAAAACAATGATGATGCAGAACATTGCTCAATCAATTGCAGCAAACCATCCAGAGTGTTTTTTAATGGTTCTGCTGATTGATGAGCGTCCTGAAGAAGTCACAGAGATGGAACGTTCAGTCAAAGGTGAAGTGATTTCATCAACCTTTGACGAGCCAGCCAGTCGTCACGTTCAGGTTGCCGAGATGGTGATCGAAAAAGCCAAACGTTTGGTTGAACACAAAAAAGATGTGGTCATTCTACTGGATTCAATTACGCGTCTCGCTCGAGCCTACAATACTGTGATTCCATCATCAGGCAAGGTTTTAACGGGTGGTGTAGATGCCAATGCATTGCAACGTCCAAAACGTTTCTTTGGTGCTGCACGAAATATTGAGGAAGGTGGTTCTTTAACCATTCTGGCCACTGCGTTGATTGACACGGGTTCAAAAATGGACGAAGTCATTTACGAAGAATTCAAAGGCACAGGTAATATGGAGTTACATCTGAGCCGTAAACTGGCAGAGAAAAGAATTTATCCTGCTATTAATGTGAATCGTTCAGGTACTCGTAAAGAAGATTTGTTAATGAACCCTGAAGACTTACATAAAGTCTGGATTCTTCGTAAAATTTTACATCCTATGGATGAGATCAGTGCAATGGAATTTATGCAAGACAAAATGAGCGATACCAAAACAAATGCAGGCTTTTTTAGCTCAATGAATCGTTAAGCATTGAATGATACACTTGAACTGTTTGATATTTCTGCTCAGCTCTTGAACTATGAATAAAAGAAGCGTATGATCCCCGCTTCCTAATGGTTTGCGGTACCATCTTTAGTGATATTTCTTTAGTAAGATTGGTGGCGGCATTCAAAGAATTTAATAAGGTTTAATAATATGAAAGCAGATATCCATCCAAAATATGAGCAAGTTCAAGTAACTTGTAGTTGTGGTCACAGTTTCACAACAGGTTCTACTATTGCTAAGGACGCATTATCAATCGAAGTATGCTCCGAATGCCATCCTTTTTATACAGGTAAGCAAAAATTAGTTGATACTGCTGGTCGTGTTGATAAATTCCGTCAGAAGTATGGTATGAAAAAATAATTGTTGATGTATAAGTTGATAATAGCTGCTTGATATAAATAGCTTATGTCTCTTTCTTGTAAAGCAAGTGTTGTAAAGCAGGAAATAATAGAGCAACTTAAAGCATTTCAATTGATAAAAAAAAGGCACTTCAGTTCTCTGAAGTGCCTTTTTTTTACTCTATTGCTTTTACTTTTTGTTAGCCAATCGCCTGCCAAAGCGGGAGAACCTTGTTTATCTCCCAAACAGCAGCTAGCCAGTGTGCATGATTGGGGTGTTGTCGCTAAAGTGATTGATGGGGATACGATTCATTTGCAAGATGGGCGTAAAGTTCGATTAATTGGTATCAATACGCCTGAACTAGGGCGTCGTGGAGAAGCCTCTCAGCCTTATGGGAAACAGGCATACAAGGCCTTAGTAAAATTATTAAGACATCAAAAGAAAATAGGCTTGTCTTACGATAAGGATAAAACCGATCGCTATAAACGTGTATTGGCTTATATCACTTTGGTTGATGGCCAAAGTGTTGAGCAGAGTTTATTGTCACAAGGTTTGGCTCATAGTATTGTGGTGCCACCAAATGACAAATACATTCAATGTTATCGACATCTTGAACGTAAAGCCCGTCAAAGTAGGTTGGGACTATGGCAACTATCAGAAAATCAATGGATTCCTGCCAGTCAATTATCAGCAAAGGCCAAAGGGTCAAGGTATGTGACTGGCAGGGTTTCAGCGTATAGTGAAAGCAAGAAAAGTATCTTTTTAAAGCTTACTCCAAAGTTATCCATTCGTATTGCTAAAAAAGACAAAAAGTTTTTTTCTACGGTTGATCTTAAAGATTTAATGGATAAATCGGTGCGAGTGAGAGGTTGGCTCAACACCTATAAACGACGGCAATCAATTCACCTCCGTACTGCCTATGATCTTCAGGTAATAGACTGATGAATATTGAGCGATGTTGCATGCAACATCGCTACGGTTGTTAATATTGCTCTAAAAGCGTTGCAACCTGTGTCAGAGAAGCACTTTGTATGGCCTGCCAATTTTCTGGCTCTAAAGGTATCATTTTTCTATTTTTTTCTGTGAGTATAATCAGATTAATCTGATGCCTACCAGCAAAAAATTGATAGTTTGGTACTAATTGAAAGCTATTTTTTACTTTTGATTTAGACGATGATTTTGGTTTACCTGAGTACAATTTCCACTCGTCAAGCTGGTATGGAATGTTTTGTGCCATTAGAAAGACTGCAATCTCTTCGGGTGTATCCACCTGGAGTAGAATCTCAATGGGACTGTGTTCGTGAGCATATCCCTGTAGAACAGGGCCTATTAATTGGGGCTTAAAAGAATTCATTAGTGTCATTGCATTGAATGCTGTTTGCAATAAATTCTTAAGTCTCTTTTTGTTAGAAGAGTTTTGATAGAGCGATTGATGTATTTTGACTTGAAATAACACTTCACTCTCAGTGGGCAAAAAATGCTTACCATAGAGCCCGAGCTTTTGAGCCGCCCTCTGACTGGCCTTATGAATATCATCAATGCCTTCTTCACACAATAGGCGTGCCGCTTCAGTGGCTATTTCTTGTTGAAGCTTGTAGTGATGTTTAGCAGGCTGTTTATCTTTAGAAAAGCTCTTCATTCGTAGCTTCATTGTTTGTTTCGGACACGGACGCAGCGCTTGAACTTGAGCCTGAGTGCGTTGGTTCAGTGCCTTCAATAAAAAATTCATACTGTGTTTTTTGAGAGTTTCCTGTGGCAAGCAGCCCTGTTTCGGAGTCAATTTTAACAGTGAGAATGTTTTCTGGTGGTGTTAATTCTTGCTCAGGCATCTCTTTTAAAGCCGTTTTCATAAAGCTCATCCACATCGGCAATGAAGCTGTGCCACCAAATTCCAAACGACCTAATGAACGAGGTGTGTCAAAGCCTACCCAGGCTGTTGCCATTACCTGGCGATTAAATCCTGAAAACCAGGCATCCAGTTGATCATTGGTTGTACCTGTTTTTCCTGCTAAATCTTTACGTCCCAGCTTGAGTGCTTTTCTTCCTGTTCCGAATCTTATAACGTCACGCATGATCGTGGTCATTAAAAAGACATTGTCTGCCTCGGCCACACGAGGAGCCTGTAGAGTTTCATCTTCAGGGCAGCTTTCAACGGGATAATCTTTACTGCAGACGCTGGTATGCTGCTGTTCAAAAATAACTTCTTGATGAGGTGTTTCAATGCGTTCGATAAACCATGGTTTAACATCATACCCGCCATTGGCTAAAATGGCATAACCTCGGGCAATTTGCATGGGTGTCAGGGTTGCACTACCCAGTGCTAACGATAAGTTTTTAGGTAATTCACTATCCAAAAAGCCGAAACGCTTGACATAATCTATGGCATAATTAATTCCAATATCACGAAGAATTCGAATTGATACTAGGTTTCTGGATTTTATTAGGCCTTTGCGTAAGCGAGTGGGGCCAAAAAATTTACCACTGTAATTATCAGGACGCCAAAAACCTTCCAAATAACTGTCTTTGAAGACAACTGGTGCATCATTTATAAGAGTCGCAGTGGTGTAGCCTTTATTCAGTGCTGCTGAATAGATGAATGGTTTAAAGTTTGATCCTGGCTGGCGCTTGGCTTGAATCACTCGATTAAACTTACTGTGATAGTAATCAAAACCACCGATCAGTGCATTAATTGCACCATTTTGCGGATTGAGTGATACCAATGCGGCAGAGGCTTCGGGTAGTTGTGCCAGGACATATTCTTTATTTTTTAATTGTTCTACGTAAATAACATCGCCAACATGGATCACATCTTCAATTTTTTTCAGTTTTGGGCCCATTCGGCGATCATTGATGTATTTTTTTGCCCACCTTATGTGTTTCCACTCCAAAGAGGCAGTGCTGCCATCTTTTAATAACAGTTGGGCATATTGATGGATTTCCTTTTTCTTGGCTTTTTTGTTATTTTTTTCAGCGACATTTGAAGCTTCAGGTGTCTGTTCTAATATCGCAGTGATTAAAGCAGGCTTCAAATGACCGACGGGTTTGAAATCGGTAAGTAATTCAACTTGTTCTAAAATCGGTGTATTTTCAACCAGCTCAAAGTGGCCAAGTACTCCTTTGTAGCCATGCCTGTGCTCGTAACTCATCAGAGCAGAGCGGAGTGCTTGATTTGCAGAGGTTTGCATTTTTTCAGAAACGGTTGTAAAGACATTGAAACCTGTTGTGTAAGCCTCATTTCCATATTTGCTGACCATTTGTGCCCGGACCATTTCAGCGATGTAGGGTGCTTCTACTTCAATGTTGGCAGTATGGATTTCGGCATTGTCAACCGTTTGAATACTTGACTTATATTGTTCTTCAGAAATGTAGTCTAATTGATGCATTCTTGACAGAACATAATTCCGACGAATGGTTGCTCTCTCAGGGTTCGTGATGGGATTGTATTTTGATGGTGCTTTAGGTAAGCCTGCAATCATCGCATACTGTACAAGGGATAATTCGTTAAGAGGCTTGCCGTAATAGACTTTAGCTGCGGCTGCGATGCCATATGAACGGTGCCCAAGATAGATTTTATTCATATAGAGTGCCATTATTTCTTGCTTTGACAACTCTTTTTCAATTTTTAACGATAAAAATATTTCATTGATTTTACGGATGTAAGTTTTATCTCGTGTTAGAAAGAAATTTCTGGCAACCTGCATCGTAATGGTACTACCGCCCTGGCCTTTTCTTCCTGTTTTTATTAAGTGTACCACTGCTCTGAGAATACCCTTGTAATCTACCCCAGGGTGAGAAAAGAAACTTTCATCTTCGGCAGAGATGACCGCTTGAATGAGTGTCTCGGGAATTTGCTCATATGACACGGGCTCACGCTTCATTTCACCAAATTCTGCTATCAGTTTATTGTCGGAAGAGTAAACTCTTAAGGGGACCTGGAGTTGCACATCTTTTAATACATCAATCTCTGGAAGTTTAGGTTCCAGATAGAAATAAGTAGATGTGATTGTGATCACAGAAATAACTGCAATGGTAAGAAAAAGTGTGAGGAGAGTCAGAAAAAGTTGGTATAGACGGCGCATAATAGCTCAAGTTGGTGTTAATATAATGATGTAATATACTTAATTATAGAGCTTTTTTTGTGATATCACACTCGTTTTTAAAAAATATTTGATTGCTTACTTGATTATGATGTTTAATGTACTATCATATGAATACCTTCTAACTGATTGAAGGGAAACAAAAAGCATTTCTTTTAAACATTTTAAAAAAGAAAAGCGGATAAGTGTTTACAAGCGTATTGGCCAGTACTATTGATAATTTGTTTTGTTCTATACAATGATTATTTTTCTGGGAATCGCCTAGGTAAGACAAATAAAGAAAAAATATTCACTTTTTTGTAATTAAATGGATGCCTACTTTGTTTAATCAGAGTTTGTGGTCTAAATTAGAAGAGAATGTTTGATAACAGTTAAATTAATTACTATATTTTAGGGGAAACTTGCAAAATTAATCTAATGTATTATGATTGCTATGTAAGTTGTTGAAAAATTGTATTACTTTTAGTGTTTTTTGTAAGGTAATTAACGCTCTCTAAAGAGTAATTTTCTAATAATAAAGGATCTTGTTTTGGCTTTTGCACAATTATTCGGAAATAAAGCACAAAATATGCTGGGAGTTGATATCAGCTCATCCGCTGTCAAATTGCTGGAGTTATCCAAGAGTGGTAGCAAGTACAGGGTTGAGGCTTATACGGTTGAACCGCTTCCACCTAATTCAGTTGCTGAAAAAAACATCACAGATGTTGACGCCGTGGGAGAATCTATCCGAAAAGCAGTAAAACGCTCTTCGACTCGTCAAAAAAATGCAGCCATGGCTGTTGCAGGTTCATCTGTTATTACTAAAATTGTTCAGATGCCGGCAGATTTGAATGAAGATGATTTGGAAAGTCAAATCATGGTTGAGGCTGATCAATACATTCCTTATTCTCTTGATGAAGTTAACCTTGATTTTGAAGTGCAGGGTCCGAGTGAAGCATCACCCGAGCAAATGGATGTTTTACTTGCGGCTTCTCGTAGTGAAAATGTCGATGTCCGTGTAGCTGCAGCCGATTTGGGTGGCTTGAATGCAAAAGTGATGGATGTTGAAGCTTATGCAATGGAAAATGCTTTTTCATTGATTGCGCCACAGTTACCTAATGGTGCTGAAGAAATGACCGTTGCTGTTTTTGATGTTGGTGCAACGATGACGACTTTGAGCGTATTACATGATTTAAAAACAATTTATACACGTGAAGCGGTTTTTGGTGGCAAACAACTGACCGAAGAAATTCAGCGTCGTTACGGCCTCTCTTATGAAGAAGCGGGTATGGCTAAGAAACAAGGTGGCTTACCAGATACATATACTCCAGAAGTATTAGAACCGTTTAAAGAAGCAATGACACAGCAGATCAGTCGATCTTTACAATTTTTCTTTTCTTCCAGTCAATTCAGTTCAGTTGATCATATTGTTTTAGCAGGTGGTAGTGCATCAATTCCAGATATCGACCAAATGATTGAAGAACGTCTGAGTATTAGCACCTCTATAGCAAATCCATTTGCGAATATGACATTATCGTCCAAAATCAAAGCTCAAGTCTTGAGTAACGATGCGCCAGCATTGATGATTGCTTGTGGACTTGCACTAAGGAGTTTCGATTAAATGGCTAGAATTAATTTACTCAATTGGCGTGAAGAACGACGCAAACAGATTGAGCAGCAGTTTTATGGAATGCTTGCAGGCGCCGCAATTGCTGGTGTAGCAGTTGTTTTTGCTGTTCAGCTTCAGCTGGGGGCTATGATTGACCATCAAGATTCTCGAAATAACTATTTAAAGTCGGAAATTAAAAAGGTTGAAAAAGCCATTGCTGAGATTAAAGCTTTGGAAAAGGAAAAAGCTGACTTGCTCGCTCGTATGAATGTGATTCAGGAGTTGCAGGGCAATCGTTCGGATAGTGTTCATATGCTTGATGATTTGGTTAAAGTTTTGCCTGAAGGCGTTCACTTGACAAAATTTGGTCAGAAGAAAAAATCATTAACCTTTGATGGTGTGGCTCAGTCAAATGCACGAGTTTCTGCTTATATGAGAAACATAGAACGTGCCGAATGGCTTAAAGCACCTAATCTAAAAGTAATTGAAAGTAAAAATAAGAGCAATGATGAAGGTGGATATAGTCAATTTACTCTGTCATCACAACAGGCCAATCCCGCAGATAAAAAGAAAGACAAAAAGGGTAAGGGGTAAGCTTCATGAATATAAATGAATTGGATTTTGAGAATATCGGTAGTTGGCCTATTAGTGCACGATTTGCTGCCACTTTTATTATTTTTGCTGCTGTTTTGGGCGGTGGCTTCTATTATTTTACTCAGGACAAAATTGCGGAACTGGAGAAAGTTGAAGCTAAAGAAGATCCGCTTAAAGTAGAGTTTAAGAAGAAGCAAGGTAAAGCTGCCAACTTAGAAGCCTATAAGTTACAAATGGTTGAGATGAAAAAACGCTTTGGCTCCATGTTAAGACAATTGCCACAAAAAACAGAGGTCGCTGATTTACTGGTTGAAATCTCACAGACAGGTTTGAGTAATAATTTAGAATTTAGCTTGTTTAAACCTTCAGGTGAAATTCGTAAAGAATTTTATGCAGAGTTACCTGTTAATATTAATGTGACTGGTAGCTACCATGATTTCGGTGGGTTTGCGACAGGTATTGCGGCGCTACCTCGAATTGTAACGATTCATAATATCGAAATGTTACCATGGGAAGATAGCGACGCTAAGAAAAAAGCTAACGAAACTAAGAGTGAAACTGAAATTGATGGAGACAAGAAGTTGACTATTACTTTAGTTGCTAAGACGTATCGTTATCTCGATCAAGATGAAATTACAGAAGCAACAACGAAGAAGAAAAAGAAACGCCGGCGTTAAGATTATCAAACCTTTTGAGTACTTTTGATTAATTTCAATGAAATGGATTATTTCCAGTTTATGTTTACTAATTTAAAAAAACTAAATTTGGCAGGAATAATAGAGATTTATATAAATGAAAAGAATACTACTTATAATAACATCATTAGTAATACTCTCGGGATGTGTTACTAATGATATGAGTGATTTACAAGCCTATGTTCAAAAAACTAAGGCGAACTATAAAGGTAAGGTTGAGCCTTTACCAGAGTTTACAACTCATCCACCTTATACCTATGCCGCTATGGATATTAGAGATCCATTCAAGCCAGTTGTGGATATAGAAGTGTTTAGCGGGCCCTATCGAGGTCCTCGACCTGATGAAAATCGTCCCAGGGAACCATTAGAAGACTTTTCATTGGATAGTTTGAGAATGGTTGGAACTCTAGCTCAAAAAGAATCAGAGTGGATATTGATTAAAGACCCAGATGGGTTGTTACACCGAGTATCAATTGGTCATTATATGGGAAAAAATTATGGAAAAGTGACTTCTATCAATGAGGAAGGAGTTCTACTACTTGAACTTATTACTGATAAAAAAGGCGGTTGGGAAGAGCGAAAAGCATCAATCGCTTTAAGTGAGTAGCTTTAAATTAGTAGTTTTTAGGGTCCTTTATTCTACAAGGCTGTAGAATAAAGGGCTTGTAGAATAGAAAAACAAAACAGAAATAATAGAGTTTTTCATATGAGTAATTCGGGAAATATTAGAGAGAATATTATGAACAGTAAAATAATTTTTAAACAGTTTTTATTGGCTGTTTTATGGGGAATATCCATAAGCGTTGTGAGTGCTGTGCATGCCAGTAATATGCTCGAAGATATTTCTTTTTCTTCGATACCAGGTGATAAAGTACAGGTGATTTTGCAGTTTAGTGAACAGGCACCAGAGCCAGGTACTTTTACTATTGATACACCAGCCCGAATCGCATTGGATTTTCCAGGTACAGGCGTGGCACTTGAACAAAAACGCCAAACAATTGGCATTGGGCTTGCCAGAAGTATCACTGCAGTCGCTGCAGGTGGGCGAACTCGTGTTGTCTTGAATATGGTTGCTCTTACAAAGTATTCCACAGAAGTGAGTGGAAACAAACTGGTTATTGTTCTTGATGAGGCCAATGTCGCACGCTCTACAGCATCTCTAGGTCGGAATACGATAAATGATATTGATTTTCGTTTAGGTGATGACGGCGAAGGTAATATTATTATCTCTTTTACTGAGCCGCCTAAAAATGTAAATTTAAAGCAACAATTTGAAAAATTAGTAGTGAATATTGAAAATGTTGCCTTACCAGGTGAATTAGAACGTCGTCTTGATGTGAATGATTTTAATACTCCTATTTCATTTATTGATACATTTGCTTCTGGAAAGAACATTAAAATGACGGTTGATACCAAAGGCGAGTTTGAGCATCTTGGTTATCAGGCGGGGAAAACATTTACCATTGAAGTGAAGGGCTTAACTAAGGCTCAGAAAGAAGCGAGAGAAAAAGCAAAGTTTGGTTATTCTGGCGAAAGGTTATCACTTAATTTCCAGGATATTGAAGTCAGAGCTGTACTTCAGTTGATAGCAGATTTCACGGGTAAAAATATGGTGACCAGTGACACGGTCAGTGGCAGTATTACTTTAAGGTTGAAAAATGTGCCTTGGGATCAGGCTTTAGCTATTATTTTAAAAACTAAAGGCTTAGGAATGCGTGAAGAAGGTAATGTCATGCGTGTTGCCCCTGCAGAGGAATTGGCAGCTATTGAAAAGCAGGAATTAGAAGCAATGAAACAAATTGCAGATTTACTGCCATTAGTCACTGAAACCATTCAGCTTCAATTTGTACCTGCTTCAGCAGTCGTTAAAATGTTAGATGAAATTGGTGAGAGTGAAGCATCTAAGAACCAGGCAAGTGATTCTTCTGGAGAATCAGATGAAGGTGCTTCTTATGTTTCTTCAAGAGCCACTGTTGTTGGTGATGATAGAACCAATAAGCTAATTGTGAAAGACACAGCGCGCAACATCGCACAACTTAGAAGGCTAATTGAAGAAATTGATACCCCTACCAGACAAGTATTGATTGATGCACGAGTTGTTTCTGCAACAGATGATTTCTCAAAGGATATTGGTCTGAATTGGAGTTACCGTACTACAGACAAAAGTTCTCACCAACCGAGTTCTACGGGTGTTGAAGCTTTAAAAGAAAGAGGCTTTGCTTTTGATGATGACTCAGGAAGAACATTTGCTAATCATAAAACAGCCGATGCAGTTGTCGATTTGGGTGAATTGCAAAAGAATGCATTTGGTATCACTTTTGCATTTTTGAAAAATGGCCTGATAGACCTTGAAATCTCAGCCTCTCAATTAGAAGGTTCATCAGAACTCATATCCAGTCCAAGAGTTGTCACAACAAATGGTTCGCCTGCAATGATAAAGCAAGGTACGGAAATACCCTACTTGGAACAAAACGAAAGTGGTAATACTGTTGCATTTAAAGATGCAGTCCTGAGTCTTGAAGTGACACCATTAATTATTCCAGGCCAAAAAGTTCATATGGACCTGAAAATTAATAAAGACTTACCTGACTTCGCAAATACTGTTTTAGGTGTTCCACCCATTGACACAAAAGAAATTGAGACATCAGTGTTGGTTGGAAACGGTGATACGGTTGTATTAGGCGGTATTTTTGAAAGGAATCTTCAAACTTCGACAGATTCCGTTCCTGTTTTGGGAGAAATTCCAGTGATTGGTGCAGCGTTTAGAGCGAATAGTAAGCTTGACGAAAAAACAGAACTCATTATCTTTATTACCCCTAAAATTATGGATGAAACATTATCTGTTAGATAATGTTTATGAGTACATAATATTATAATCAAAAGGGCTGCTGGGAAACCGCAGCCCTTTTTTCATTTGAGGCTTGATTAAATTATAATGATTTGTCATATTACACATCAAAAAATTATTGCCTTTCTTTATGGAGCATATCATCAGTAATATTATTTTAATCGGCCCTATGGGGGCTGGAAAAACCACTATTGGCCGACAAATTGCGAGACTGATAGGCTTTGATTTTTTTGATAGTGATCGTGAAATTGAGGAGCGCACAGGGGTGACGATACCTTTGATCTTTGAATTAGAGGGAGAGGAAGGCTTTCGTCATCGAGAGCAGAAAATAATTAGTGATCTCACACAGAAAAATAATATTGTTTTGGCAACGGGTGGTGGGGCTGTTTTAAAGAAAGAAAATCAATTAGCATTGAAACGTTCTGGTACCATTGTGTATCTTTGCGCTGGCATTGATGATTTATTGGAACGAACATCTAAAGATAAAAACCGCCCATTATTACAAACAGAAGATCCCAGAAAAAAATTACAGTCCATTCTGACCCAAAGAGAACCAATTTATCGGGAATTAGCTGATATAATACTTGAAACGAATAAAATGACTGTTCATGCAGCGGTTAAAGAACTTGAGGAATTAATAAATCATAAGTCATGAATAGAGGATTTATGACTTATGATTAGGCACAATATGATTACATTAAATGTTGATTTGGGCGAGCGAAGTTACCCTATTTTTATAGGCCAGAATTTATTACACGATAAGTCACTGATAACGCCTTATGTGGATGGCAAACAAATTGTCATTGTCACTAATGAAACCATTGCACCACTTTATTTGGAAAAAACACGGGCTCTTTTTTCAGGCTATCAGTGTGAAACGGTTATATTACCTGATGGAGAAATGTATAAAACCTATGATGGGATTTTACCCATCATTGATTGCCTAATGGAAAATAAATTTGATCGTCGAGTCACTCTTGTTGCTTTAGGTGGCGGTGTGATTGGTGATATGACAGGCTATGCTGCTGCCATCTATCGTCGAGGTGTTAATTTTATTCAAATTCCAACCACTTTATTGGCACAGGTTGACTCTTCTGTAGGTGGTAAAACAGGTGTAAATCATCCATTGGGTAAAAATATGATTGGTGCATTTCATCAGCCACAATGCGTCCTGGCTGATACAATGACTTTGGATACCCTGGATGACAGGCAGTTAAGTGCTGGTTTGGCTGAAGTGATCAAATATGCATTAATTAATAGCAGAGATTTCTTTACCTGGCTGGATGATAATATGCAGGCTTTAATTCACCGAGACTCAAAAGCTCTGGCTTATGCTATTGAGTTTTCCTGTCAGGACAAAGCGGATGTGGTTGCTGCCGATGAAAAAGAGGAAGGACAAAGAGCATTACTGAATCTGGGACATACTTTTGGCCATGCAATCGAAACAGGTTTAGGCTATGGTAATTGTCTGCATGGTGAAGCCGTAGCAATTGGTATGGTCATGGCGGCCGATCTTTCAGTGAGACACGGATGGATTGACGTTGAAGTGCAACAACAAATTATTGCCTTAACAGAAAAAGCCAAGTTACCAACGACCGTACCCATTCTCCAAGACATACGCATTTCCACAGAGCAGTTTATTGAATTGATGGCTGGTGATAAGAAAGTTTTGGATGGTCAGTTACATCTTGTGTTGATGAATGCTTTAGGAAAGAGTTTAATTACATCCGAATTTGATGTTAATAAATTGAATCAGACACTCACAGCCTTTGCAACAGGGTAAAAGAGAGGTCTTTAGTCCACCTTGTCAGTCAAAAGACTACAGGTTTAGGGCTGCTGACTTTTTACACAAAACATATGACTAATTTAGCAAAATATGCAGTTTCAGATCACAATTCCAAAGGCAGGCTTTTTTTTGAGTCTGCACCTCAATATCGAAGCCAGACTCAAAGAGATCGTGATAGAGTCATTCATTCAGGTGCATTCAGAAGGCTAGAGTACAAAACCCAAGTTTTTGTGAATCATGAAGGCGATATGTTTCGAACTCGTCTGACTCACTCTATTGAAGTGGCACAAATTGGGCGCTCGATTGCACGAGTAATGCACCTTAATGAAGATTTGGTTGAAGCCATTTGTCTGGCTCATGATTTGGGGCATACTCCTTTTGGCCATGCAGGCCAGGATGCCTTGAATGGGTGTATGAAAAATTTTGGTGGATTTGAACATAATTTACAGTCGCTCAGAGTGGTTGACCAACTTGAGGAACGATATGCCGAATTTTCTGGCTTGAACCTGACTTTTGAAGCCAGAGAAGGTATTTTGAAACATTGTTCAAAATCAGAAGCGAGAAAGTTGGGTGAGCTTGGAGAACGTTTCATACAACGTTTCCAGCCATCATTGGAAGCTCAGGTTGCTGATCTTGCTGATGCGATTGCTTATAATAATCATGATTTAGACGATGGTTTAAGAGCAGGGCTCATTGATATGGAACCACTTCGTGAACAGGCTTTATTTGCGATCCATTTTGAAGAAGTCAGTAAAAATTGGCCGTCACTCTCTGAAAGACGAATGATTTATGAAACCATCCGTAGAATGATTAATTATCAAGTCGTGGATTTGGTTGAAACGTCACAGGAAAACATAGAACAGCTTCAGCCAAAGACAATTGATGATATCCGTCAATCAGGCACTTTAATAAAGCTCAGCGCAACAGGTTACTCTCAACATAAAGCACTTAAAAAATTTTTAAAAGATTCCTTGTATCGACATTACCGAGTACACCGAATGAGTTTAAAGGCATCAAAAATTATAGTTTCTTTATTTGAAGTCTTTATGGATGATACCAGAGTCTTGCCAAAGGATGTACAATACCGTATTAAGTCTATTACTTCTCAATCCGCAGACAGTGAAGGGTTACAGGCCAGGATGATTGCTGATTATATTGCTGGTATGACTGATCGCTTTGCCATCTCGGAATATGAAAAATTATTTAACCCATTAACATTGACTTAAATTATTATAGACCATTTTTAGTTACATAGAACTCGTCAAGTAGAGCACATTCAAAAGCTCTTTAAACAGGTTCAGTAAAATAGGGAGTTACATGTGCCACAACTGGATAGACTGGGCTTAAGAGAAAATCCATTCAATAAAAATACAGAGCAGCGCTATTTTTATGCCGACCAAAATCGAGCTCAAACATTAGAGTCAACTGAACACCTGATTGACTATTCCAGTAATTTTCAAGTCATCATTGGTGAGTCTGGTGTGGGTAAAAGCCATCTGCTTGAGACGATTGCAAACCGAGTAGATAACAATTGGCGAATTGCTAAAATTAATAATGTCGAGCAATACGATACTTTATCTTTAATACAGGCCATTTTGGATGCTTTTGGTACTATAGATTCAGGGCACTCAGAACTCCTGGAAGTGCTAGAGACACAGCTTGCAGAAATTAATCAGCTGGGTTTTAAACCTGTTTTACTCGTTGATAGGGCGCAAACTTTATCAACAGACTCCTTACGATTTCTTATTCAGCTTTCTCAGCAGAAACAAAAAGAAGAACCCTATATCAGTATTGTGTTATTTGCGACTGATGAGATTACAGAATTATTACAAAGTGCAGAACTGAAACATTTTAGAGAAGTGATTCATATCGCTACGCTGAATCGTTTTGATAAAGAAGGTGTGTCGGGTTTTTTAAGACATAAAATGGCTGCCGCAGGTTATGATCGAGAATCACCATTCACTCCTCGTATTATTGATAGCATTTTTAGTGACTCTCAAGGATTACCAGAAAAAATTAATTTTTTTGCGAACAAATTTTTAGTCTCAAGTGGTAAGGCAGAGAATTATATTGCCTTCAATTCTGAATCAGATTTAAAGACAAGCTCAGAGCCCGATCCAATGGCTGCTTATAATCTCAATTTAGATGACCCCTCTGATGAGTATGAGTCAACTTTGGAGCACAATGAAAACTTAGTTGGCTCAATAAAAGAGGATGAATTGGAAGGGCACAGGAGCGATCGTGCTGCAGAGCAACTCAGCCGTTTGGCGGAAAAGTTTGAAGAAATTGAACAATTGGGTGAGCAATCCAGTGACACCTTCTTTGCTGATAAGCGAGGAGGAGACGATCAGGAACAATACAATCAGGAATCTCCTGATGTAGACCAATCTGAAAAAGTTTTCTTTGATGAACACTCCATGAATGACGCTGCAGAAGATGGAGCATCATCATCCGCATTACCTAAATTCATAATACCGATCGCTATTATTGGAATTTTGTTAGTTGCAATATTTGTGAGCAATAGTGTCTTTGAGCAATCTGAACAAACTGACCAGCAACAGGCGGCTAAGGAAAAAATTGAATTGCTGCCACTTGAACTACCTCCTCAAGGTAGCTATCTTCAACATGACACGGTTCAAGAATCTGCCCCAACAGCAACTGTGAATGCTCAAGCTGAAGAAATGCTTTCTGAATCTATTAATACACAGACTCAAACACTGGAAATTGAAACACCTCAAGAGGCAGAGAATCAACTGGATGTGGTTGAAACGATTACTCCCCAATCAGAAAATACACTTTTAACAGCAAAAGAAAAACCTGTTACGCCTGCAGCTGAAAAAATAGATGAATCCACTTCAGTCTCGGTAGCGATACCGAAGCTATTACGAGTTGAGCCTGAGCCAATCATTGGAGCTAATAGTCGACAGTATATTATGATCATTGGCCGTCAGTTGGCAAAAGACGACAGCCTGCTGGTGACCTGGTCGGGTAACAAAAAAGAGTTTTCAGCGAAGAAAACACCTGAGCAATGGCAGTATATCAATGATAATAAAATCAAGCTGCATCTGAGTACAGGCATTAAAACTCAGCAGTGGCAGGTTTTAGCAAAAAATGCCCAAGGCGCTGAGTCACAAACAATTAATTTTGATGTGGTCAGACCGTTTATTGCTAAAATGGAGATTAAACAAATTTTACCCACTCCTTTTATTGGTAGTGATAAACGCCAGGCTGTGATTATTATGGGCCAGGGCTTTTCAAAACAGACCTCTATTGAGTTGAAATGGGATAAAAATAAAAAACATTTTTCATCTCGTTTAACACCCAGTCAGTTTGAATTTGTGAATGCCAATCAGATTAAACTCTTTATCGCAACGGGAAAAAAAGAACGGAAATGGCGAGTCTTGGCAACCAATCCTACAGGTAGCATAAGCACTGCCTCATTTGCAGTGACAAAAAATACACCCAAAGTGATTTCTGATAAAACAGCCAATCACTACAAAGGGCTCAACTGGTTAAAACAACAGGTTGATACCAATTATACTATCCAGCTATTTGGTTCCTATAACAAAAAGGCAATTGATGACTTGGTCACTAAACATTCTTTAAAAGGTGAGATTTTGAGGTTTGAAACTCAAAAAGAAGGGAAGCCATGGTTCACCATGACTTATGGTAATTTTTCTACCAAACAGGAAGCAAATGCAGCAGTGGTGACACTGGATCCTGCTTTGACAAACCCAATGCCATGGATAAGAAGTCTGGGAGGAATTAAAGAAAAGCTGGGGCTTGGCATAAAACCAGTGACAAAAACAGAAGCCTCACAGAAAACACTTCTTACGAGAACAACAACTTTGGCTACTGATGGCCTATCGATCAATGACCCTTCAAAGACAACTAAGAGCACCTCTTCAGTGACGCAAGTAAGCAGCCCTGCAACTGTGGCACCACCAAAAGTGAAAGATGAAGCATGGATTTGGACACAAAACCCAGCGAGTTATACTCTACAGTTGATTGCTTTAAGTTCTAAGGCTGGTGTTGATGATTACATTAAAAAATTCAATCTACAATCTGAATCGGTTTATTTCAAAACCATCCGCAATAATAAATTGCTTTACGTCTTACTCTATGGACATTATTTAGACAAAGCCAAAGCTTTAGAAGCTGGGGAAAATTTGTCTGCAAAAATTACAGGCAGTAAACCATGGGTACGTCGCTTTTCAGCGGTTCATGAAATGATGAGCAGTCGATAATTAGGGTATTTTCTACAGCAGTTCTCGGTGAGACGAAAGACTGAGCTATGACAACACCTAACAAGCAGCCTCAGCCAAATTGAGAAAGCACAATTGGTTTCAAATTCAATAACTTAAAAATAGTATCATTAACTCATTTTTAAAAGTCAGTAAGTTTTACTAAAAATTTACTGACTTACAAGTAAAAATAAGTTATTTCACCGAGTTTTGCTGAGCTTGAGTGTATGAGCTTTCCATAGGGGCTAAATTTCGCTAAAATAGCTGGCCTTATCTGTAATTTGCCTGC
>JADGEK010000171.1 GCA_016744395.1 Gammaproteobacteria bacterium
CTTGGTCACAATTTGAGGCTCATCAGCCATTGCTGATTCTACTAGTTGGCTAAATTTACTTTTAGCATCCTGAAGTTGCCAAGTTGTATGTTTCATATACTCTCTCCTTATACAAATAAAACTAGTCAGACTAGACTGTATTCCATATTTAAATGAATGTCAAATATACTTCTGTTAAATTCTATTTATGAAGCCCTGGTTCTGGGCAAGAAGGAAACTCACTTCAGTTTCAAAAAGCAAGGTTTCAACTAATTATTCAGGCAACTCATTAATAATACGTAAGCAGCTTTTTTGGTATATCAAGAATTTATCAGGCTGTTGCGAGCAGTAAGAACCAACAAACGCATTCTTATGTTTTCGAGTGCATTAAGAGCTGAATGATTGTCTTTTTCTTCACTCATTTTTCATTTATCTGGAAATATTTGAATTTTCAACAATAAAAAACTACTTGATAGATTTAACGTAGCCTGAAGCAATAAGTTTATTGACTGATTTTGTTATTTGTTTAAATCTTTCTTTATCCTGTGAAAATAATTGATTCGTCTTTTTCAGGACTAATTGGTAAGGTCTACCGCTTCTCTTTGTCTGATGAGTGACCGGTAATTTCATCTCATCAATAATACGATGAATATGCATTCGTCTGTTTCCATTAAGCGGCCAGATTTTTTCCTGTGTATTTTTTGCCTGCAAAAAGAGATTTAAAGCCTGGCAATCATTGCATGCACAGTGATTACTATCCATTATTGACCAGTCACCTGGTTTTCTTGTCCCCTTTTGCAATTCTGAATATAAAAGTTCATACAATTGCTGTAAAGCATCCTGATAAAACCAATGTACTAGCTCTTTCTGTTGATAAACCAGCTTAAATGATAGCAAGAAGCTCACCAAACCAATCGATGGATAAACGCTCTTATGAGCCAGAAGGTAATGAATCAACTCATTATGAATTGATTGGTTTAAAGCAGTTTGAGTTGTCTTTATTAGCTCTTTTATAACTTTAAAGCGCTCAACTGCTTGCTCAGATAGTTCAGCATTCTGAAAAGCGTCTAATTGAATTTTGTCACTCTTCTGTATAACCTGCCATTGGTGATTCATCATCCAGTTGGTTAACTCACTATGAGGTCCACTCTTAGCGATAGATAATCGACTTACGATTTTATCCAATGCTTCAATGGCAATGACTCTTTCCTGATAAGAGTGATCAGTATGCCAGTGTTTTAATACGTCAATACACCACTTTGCACCATAAATTATTTCCAATGAGATCAAATAAGGGATAGATGATACGGTGAGTGCTTTATGATTCAGCTCTTTAATTAGTTCATAAGCCAGTCGGGCATCTTTAATTTCAGACGCTAATCTTAAAACCCGGTTATAATCCGCAGATTTGGCCTCACGGTGTAAACCTGACCAGTCTTTGAGTAGATTTTTAACACATTTTTTAAACTGACTTTTGGTTAAAACATTTATCTGGGCCAATAATTCCTCGACTACTTTAGCTGGATTAAATTCAAGCAAAGCATTGTAATGCTCCGCTTTTTGCCACATCACAATTGCGGCCCGGTGATACCAATAGTCCATGGTATCACCCCAGTTACCCATATAGCCTTCATACTCTTTTTCAAAAGGCTTGCATTCATTATTAGCCTTTGTCCAGCAAATGGAATCATCCAGAACGGGTAAGGCGGGGTAATTAATTTTTTTACCTGTCTCATCACGCCAGTGGCGAATTTCAGTTTCATCAACGAGTAATTCCAGCAAGTCTACAGATTCATCATCAGACTCATCTCCATCATCTTCCTCCTCATCATCTTCATACCAATCTCCATAGCGAGGGCTATAATTTTCACTATAAGACATCTCACAATCCCAACACTCATGAATATCAGCCAGCGTCAAAAAGATTTCCAGCTCATTGTAACTTGCAGTCTGTAATAATGCCTGAGCACGAATTTGATCCTTTGCTTTGAGGTTCTCCCATTTTAGGCCTTTGGGTGTATATTCATGATCCAGCAGATAAATTAATTTATTGCAGGATGATGCTCGATAAGAATGAGTCTGTCGGGGCTGTTGAAAATAATCAGAAACGGCTTTATCCAATGAATGCTGAGCCTGATTTGTGATCGTTAGCAGTGATGTGTTTATATCCTGTTTAAGACTCAAGTTATAAGTCAAAGCAACTCGATAGCCGTCAGTGACTGGTTTAACCTCATGCTGGCAATCTGCATAAAATGCTATGAATGTTAACTTGTTGTCCGGTGCAGAGGTACTGGGGTAGCGTTTGCTATCACCCTGGTTTTCAACCAGTAATGTACCACCCCGATAACTGGAAGGTAAGAGAATAACCAGTGTTGCAATCATATTTTCTTCTTTTTCTGTGTCCTGATGAGAGTGAAAATATTGTCCTTTTTCATAGATAAGGAAGTTATGCAATTGTGCTTTCAACTGCTGGTTCTCTTGCAGTCCCAGTTCTTTTTTTAGTTCAAGCAATGCTGGATTAAGGGTTTTATTCCAACGTCGCTTATCAATTTTAATATGACTTTTGGGAATTTCCCAAACATTACGCACCTTTGGATCGAGAATTGTTTTATCCTTTAAGCCATATTTTGCAGGCTTCGCGTATTTGATCAACGCTTTTGCTTTGGCTGGCTTAATGAGTAGTTTTAATTGCCCGAAGTTTTTTATTTCAATGTTTAAATTGTCATAATCAGTCATAGTTCTGGCCGAAAAGTTTCCGCTGGTCTGCAACTGATTTAAAACATTGGTAATTTTATCAAGAGCTTGCTTATATTGACAGTTGGGCATATTATTTTCTCAATCAGTAGCCTTGTTATGGACTGTTGGTTTTATCGGGTTGGGTCATTTCAATCAGGCCCGCTTCATGGGCTGGCACTGATTGGAACAGTTTCCAGAATGATATTGAGCATCAACTCGCAGGACATCACAAAGATTCCAGAGTTTTTGTAAGATGTTATTACTAGCCATTCTTATTCCTGATTTAAAATTTGTATATAAGCGTTATAAGCATAAACACGGTTACGCTTTTGGCCTGTAATTTCTTTCACTATGCCAAGCTGTTTTTCTATAGCGTCAAGGACTTTACCCAGAGTTGCAGCCGTTAATCCAGTAAGTTCAATCAATTTATTAATACTGGCAATGGGATGTTCAAATAATGCATCAATGATTTGATTCGCTGAACCTGATTGACGACCTAAGTCTGTTAATCTAGCTTTATCTTTTTGTCTGAGTTCATTTAATTGTTTGGCAGTATTGACTGCCTGATTAGCAGTTTCTGCCACTGCATCCACAAAAAATAGTAGCCAGGCTTCCCAATCTCCAGTGAGTCTAACCTGATTTAAACGCTCATAATAAGTTTGTCGGTGTTTTTTGAAAAAAACAGACAGATATAGTAAGGGCTCATTGAGTACTTTTGCCTCAACTAATATCAGGGGGATTAACATTCTACCTATTCGACCATTACCATCCATAAAGGGGTGAATGGTTTCAAACTGCACATGGGTCAATGCTGCTTTAATCAATGGATCGGTTGTATCCGGTATATCATTGATAAATTGCTCGAGTTCTGACCAACAATCAGCTAATTCATTGGCAGGAGCTGGCACAAAGGTGGCTTCATCTGGTCTGTGGCCACCAATCCAGACCTGGCTTTTACGAAATTCACCAGGGCAACGATTGGTGCCACGGCCTGAAGTCATTAATGCCTGGTGTAATTCAGTAACCAGTCGAAAAGTAAGCGGCTGATTTTCACGTATACGTTGGATTCCAAGATCGAGAGCACTGACATAGCAAGAAACCTCCTGCACATCATCTATTGGGACGCCAGGTATACCTTCCATTTCATAAACCATTAAGTCACTTAAAGAAGATTGTGTCCCTTCAATTTGCGATGACATTACAGCTTCTTTTCGGACATAACTGTATAGAAACAGGCGTGCATCGGGTAATAATGTACTGATAGCATCCAGTCGACCTAATGCCAGCATAGCCTGATTAATTCGACTTTGAAGCTTGCCACCTATTTCAAGAGGTGGGTTGGGAGGCAATGGTGCAGGCACAAAAGCTTTGCAAGTAATTCCGCCAGCTATCACAGGAGAATAATAACCTGTCAGACCTCGATTCATTTCTTTATCCTATATTGATACCGAATGATCAGAACAAATAACTTAAAATAAGCATTTACGTTATTTTATTTTAGCACCATAATTAAAATAAGAAATAAATTTATTTTAATTTTATCTATTTTTTAAAAGCAAAAGAAAAGTGATATATAAGTGCCCTTTCATAAATATTCAATTAATTCACCCAGTACATTGTCCAATTGCTCATTGAGTATTTAGTCTAATTGTTTACCTCTCCCCCTCCCCTGAAATCTTGTGATCTAATAATAACTATTCACAGGTTGATTGCTTTCTTGTACAGATTCTCTATCTTTGAAAAATTTCGTTTGAATTAAAGTATTATTACCTTTGAAGGAAATTGAGTATCCCATCATATATAGTTTTATAAAAATAATGCATCTCAGACTTGACCATTTAAGTGGTAGTTTCAAGGGATTTTTAATTGTTACACAAAATTGGTAGTCAATTGGTAGCAGACACAGTTTGGCACTGATTATTCAGTTAAATCAGTCAAGAAAACAACTTTCAAGTTATTGATTTTAGATATATGAATGGTGCCCAGGGCCGGAATCGAACCGGCACGGTGTTGCCACCGAGGGATTTTAAGTCCCTTGCGTCTACCAATTTCGCCACCTGGGCAAACAGGTGTATTTGGAGCGGGAAACGAGATTTGAACTCGCGACCCCAACCTTGGCAAGG
>JADGEK010000172.1 GCA_016744395.1 Gammaproteobacteria bacterium
ATAGCTGTAAAAGGAGTGAAAGGTGCGGGAGCAGGTGGTCAGTTTCAACGTGCATTTTTGATTTCAGAAAATGATACAAAAGGTAAAGGAGGCAAGCTTCATTTGATAGTGCCAGCAGGTATCTATGATACAGGCAGTACACTTAAGGTCTGGCATAATGACAAACTGAATTTTGTACTTATTACTGATATTTTATTAGCAACCGATTCATTTGAACGTGTGGCTTTTAGTGTGGTTCCCAAAAAAAATAAACAATAAATGCTTTAAGCCACTGCAGTAAAAAAGGAGGTGTTTTTTACTGCATTTGGTTTATGGCTTAGGCGTACTGTCATCATTGTCTTCCCGCTCTATTGCATCCAGCTCTGCTTCCATTTCTTCGTCTGTCATTGGTCTATAGCGAGGATCTTCGTTTTCAGCGGAAGGTTCGTTATTATTAGCTGATGGCTCTTCATTCTTTGCTGATGATTTATTTTCAGTATTAGAAGACTCATTATTTTCGGCCGAATGCTCGTCACTTTGAGCTGAACTCTCTGTTGTCGATTCTTTATCATCCTTAGCGGCGGCTTCTGCTTTTTTTCTTCCAATGATGCGAGAGAACATAATGCCAAGTTCAAAGAGCAACCAGATAGGGATAGCTAATAGGGTTTGTGAAATAATATCAGGCGGTGTCAATAACATACCAAGCACGAAAGAGCCGACAATCACATAGGGACGTTTTTCAGCCAGTTTGTCGGCATTGGTGACACCTGTGATGGTTAACACAATGGTGACAATAGGCACTTCAAATGCAAGACCAAAGGCAAAGAACATTTTTAAAATGAAATCAAGATACTGACTGATGTCTGTCATCATTGCCACGCCTTCAGGTGTGGTAGCACTAAAAAATGCAAACATCAGAGGGAAGACAATATAAAAAGAGAAAACTATACCGCCATAAAATAAAATCACACTGGATGCAATTAATGGCAGGGCCAGACGTTTTTCATGTTGGTACAGACCTGGGGCAACAAATGACCAGAATTGATAAAAAATATAGGGGATTGCAAGAAAAATTGAGGCAACCAGACTCAGCTTAAAAGGCGTTAAAAAAGGTGCAGCGACACCTGTGGCAATCATGGTGCTGCCATCAGGTAATTGAGCCAGCAATGGTTCAGAGACTATGTGGTATAGATCATTAGCAAAAAAGAACAAGCATAAGAAAAAACAAATAACGACGATGACGATGCGCAGAATACGATCACGAAGTTCAATTAAGTGGGCCATGAAAGGTTGTTCACTTTCCATGCTGGTTTCAGTGTCGTTTTGGTTTTCACTCATGATTTTTCTGTACTGGCCTGTGCTTCGTTTGAGCCAGTTGTTTCTACCTTGGCTGTGTCAGTGGCATTAGAATTTGTTGCAGTGTTTTTTGTAGTATTTGTTGAGGCATTCCTTGAGGCATTGGAGTCTGACTCTTCGATCTCAAGAATATCATCCATTGAGACGCTGCCACGAATGGATTCGCTTTCAGAGTTAATTGCAGAATTCATTGAGCTGGCCGCATTCTTGTATTCATCGGCGAGTTTCTGCTGATCAGCTAGAATTTTCTTAAGATCTTCATCTTTGAGCTCTTTGCTGATGTCATCTTTGATATTAGAAATAAAGCGATTAGCGCGACCAGCGTATTTGCCAACAGTTCTTGCTACTGCAGGTAAACGCTCAGGTCCAACCACTAATAGCGCCACAATTCCAATGAGGGATAGTTCCCAAAAGCCTATATCGAACATACTTGACTAAAGTCCTGGTTAAACGTTTTCTTTAGTTTTGTTTTCGACAGTGCCTTCAATGGTTGCCCCCTGACTGGATGCTGAAGCGTCTTCTTTTAATTGAGCCTGGTCAGTGTTTGCTTTATCTTCAGTGACATTTTCTTCATCTTTCATTGCTGTTTTGAAGTTTTTAATTGCACCACCTAGGTCTCCGCCAATATTGCGTAATTTCTTAGCGCCAAATAAAACTAAAACGATTGCCAGGATAATAAATAATTCTAAAGGGCCGAATCCCATGTGTTTCTCCAGTAATAAGTAAATATTCGAAAAAATAGCTTTTCTAAATAAGGTTAAAAGCCAGGCAGGTTTTTTCCACCTAACAAATGGATATGGAGGTGAAAAACTTCCTGACCACCTTCTGATCCTGTATTAATAATAGTACGAAAACCACCACTCAATCCTTGATCATTGGCAAGTTCGGGTAATTTTAACATCATATAGGCAATGAGATCATTGTAAGATGTGTTTAATTCAGTCAAACTTTTAATATGGGCTTTTGGAATCATCAGTAAATGAACATCTGCCTTAGGATTAATGTCTTTAAACACCAATATTTTATCATCTTGATAGACAATATCCGCAGGAATATCACCTGTGATAATTTTACAAAAAAGACAGTCACTCATTTCTATTCGCTTCTTTTAAATTGGTGCTCACTTTTGACGATTTGCTTTTTCTTCAAGGCCAGATAAGCCAAAACGTCGAGATAATTCATTGAGTACATCATTATGACTTAGCCCATGATGTGACAACATAACCATGCTATGAAACCATAAATCAGCTGTTTCGTAAATGATTTCATCTTTGTTTCCACCTTTTGATGCGATTACTGTTTCTGTGGCTTCTTCACCAATTTTTTTTAAAATGGTATCTAAGCCTTTATGGTGTAATTTTGCAACATAAGAAGATTCAGGATCGGCATCTTTACGCTCTTCCAGAGTTTGTGCAAGTTGTTCAAGTATTTCGTTTGACACATCTTTTCCTATTACTTTTTTCTATTAATTGCTTTTCAGTAAAGGTTACTTATAAATCTCATCAGGGTTTTTTATAACAGGCTCAACTGCTTGCCACTGAATTGTCTCATCATTTTGGGTTAGCTCAAAATAAAAACAGCTTTCTCTACCAGTATGACAAGCAATACCACCAATTTGTTCAACGCTCATCAAAATAACGTCTTTATCACAATCAACGCGTAAGGATTTCAGTTTTTGTACATGCCCTGATTCTTCACCTTTAGGCCAGAGTTTTGCTCGGGAACGTGACCAATAGACGGCGCGTCCCATTTCAATGGTCATGGCTAAAGATTCGCGATTCATCCAGGCAAACATCACCACTTTACCTGTTTTTTCGTCTTGAGCTATTGCTGGTATTAAACCTTTGTCATCCCACTTTAAGTCATCAAGCCATGATGTATTCGTGTTTTCTGCACTCACAAGCGAACCTCGATGCCTTTTTCTGCCATGTGGCGTTTGGCTTCACCCACACTGTATTCAGCAAAGTGAAAAATACTGGCTGCTAAAACGGCATCTGCATGACCTTCAATGACGCCATCAACCAAATGATCAAGATTTCCCACACCACCTGAAGCAATGACAGGAACGGCAACATTGTCACTAATGGTTCGAGTTAAAGGCAGATCGAATCCATTTTTAACACCATCATTATCCATGCTGGTCACCAGTAATTCACCAGCGCCATAGGAAACCATTTTTTTTGACCATTCTATGGCATCGATGCCTGTGGCTTTTCGGCCACCATGGGTAAAAATTTCCCAACGTGGCTCATTTCCGTCTTTTCCAACAGAGTCGCCATCTACTTGTTTGGCATCAATAGCGACAACGATACACTGATTACCGAATTTTTCTGCGGCTTCACGGACAAAGTCAGGATTAGCCACTGCAGCAGAATTAATCGCGACCTTATCAGCACCCGCATTGAGCATCATGCGAACATCATCGACAGTACGAATACCACCGCCAACGGTTAAAGGAATAAAAATTTCACCAGCGACTTGCTCTACCACATGAACAATGGTGTCCCGACCTTCGTGAGTGGCTGTAATATCTAAGAAAGTGAGTTCATCGGCGCCTTCACTATTGTAGCGCCTTGCAACCTCTACGGGATCACCAGCATCACGAATATCAACAAATTGTACACCTTTGACAACTCGACCTTTGTCGACATCAAGGCAGGGGATTATGCGTTTTGCTAGTGTCATGTTTTTTCCTGAGAGCAATGTTTACTTTGTTACTGTTTACTTAGCTACTGTTTAATTTGCTAAAAGAGTATCTGCGAGTTTCTGACCCTCGGCAAAGTTCAAAGTGCCTTCATAAATCGCTCGCCCGGTAATTGCGCCAGAAATACCATGGTGGGCAACTTTACAAATGTCTTCGACATCTTTTATATTATGGATTCCACCTGAGGCAATGACTGGGATATTGATGGCTTTGGCCAATGCGGCTGTATTTTCAACATTGGCACCTTGCATCATACCATCGCGATTGATATCGGTATAAATAATGGCATCTACGCCATCATTTTCAAAGCGTTTTGAGAGATCAAATAAATCCACTTCTGAGACTTCAGCCCAGCCTTTAATCGCTACTTTACCATCCACTGCGTCCAGTCCAACAATCACATGGCCTGGAAATTCTTTGCATAATTGAGTCACAAATTGTGGATCTTCAACGGCTTTGGTGCCGATAATAACATAGGCTACTCCAGCATTTAAATAGGCTTCAACGGTTTCTAGCGTACGAATGCCACCGCCAATTTCAACAGGTAAGTCGGGGTAGGTACGGGTAATTTCCTGAATAATCTCACCGTTAACGGGCTTACCTTCAAAAGCACCGTTTAAATCGACCAGATGAAGTCTGCGTGCACCTGCATCATACCAGCGGCCAGCCATTTCAACAGGGTTATCAGAAAAAACAGTATCATCATCCATGCGCCCTTGACGCAGACGAACACATTGACCATCTTTTAAATCGATAGCAGGAATTAATATCATTTTTTTCTCACTGTTT
>JADGEK010000173.1 GCA_016744395.1 Gammaproteobacteria bacterium
TAATTAACATGAGTGTTTATATCAAAGTAAAAATGTGTGCCTTGGCCATAGATGCTTTCACAGTGTATTGTGCCACCCATATTTTGAGTAATGATGTTATAGATGGTTGATAGGCCTAAACCTGTGCCTCCATCATTTCTTGACGTGGTAAAAAATGGCTCAAATATTTTTTCTTGATCTTCTTCAGGAATCCCTTTTCCATTGTCGCTAAAATGAAAATGACATTTTTTATCTTCCAGGTGAATGACTAATTTAAGTAAACCTGATTCGTCTTGATCATAAGCATGTATCATCGCATTGACAAAAAGGTTGGCGATTATCTGAGAATATTGTCCTGGGTTACAATTGATGGTGATATCATTTGGGCATATAATTTCAACTCTATGCTGACATTTTTTAAGCAGTGGTTTCAAACTGAGTAGGCATTCGTCTGTGTATTCTTTTACATTAATTGTTCTGTGACTGTCGTGAGTTTGATCGGTCGCAATTTGTTTAAAACTACGAATGAGTTCAGCCGCTCGATTCAGGTTAGTGAGAATAATTTTTCCAGCTTCTACTGAATCTTTAATGTAAAACTCCAAATCTGATTTTTTTAAAGAGTTGCTTTCAAGTTGATGTACCAGTGTTCCATTTAAAGTTTCCATGTGTGAAGCAGCAGTGACACCAACACCAATGGGGGTATTAATTTCATGAGCAACACCCGCCACCAGGCCACCCAGAGAAGCCATTTTTTCAGACTCAATGAGTTGTTTTTGAGTTTGTTGCAGGTGTTGAATGGTGGCTGTTAAGTCTTTATTTGCTAAGCTTAATTGTCTGGTCCTTTCGTCAACTCGACTTTCAAGCTCTTTCCTGTTTTTTTCTAATTCCTGACCCATTAGATTGAATGTGCCTTGCATACTGGCAAACTCACCCGTTAAGCCGCTGATACGTTTAGAATAATCACCACCTGATACGTCCATCATTGCCGTAGAGAGGGCTGAAAGTGGTCGAATTACGCTAGTACGAATGATGAACATAATGAGAATGAAGATCAGCACGAGACTTAGGAGTGTTATTTGTGCATTTTGAGTAAATGAAGACCAGGCACGATTTTCTATTGTTTGGGCAGGAATCTTGATGCTTAAAAGACCTCGTAAATCACCAATTTCATAATGATAGGCTGTGTCATATTTTTCACGAATCGTTTCAGGCGCATTTTCAGGTGTTGAATGGCACTTTAGACACATTTTTTTGATCCAGATGGGGCGGGCATAGATGTAATATTTTTCGTTTTGTTCATTAATAAAAGGTCTGAAAACGGTACTTTCTTCATCATTTTGACGAAAATAATCCATGATTTCTAATTCTAAGGCATTGGCTTGATGTTCAGGATTTCGAGGCTGATCAGAAACGTTATTAAAACTGAATCCAGACTTGTCCCAACGTGGATAGATTTTGGACATTTGTCCCATGGCGTAGGCGGGCAAAAAACCGAGTGTCTGATCGTTGATAGGGACTTGCTTATCTATAAAGACTTTTTGGCCTGTATGACGATAGGCCATTAACAAATTACGGACTTTTTCAGCCTGATCAAAAAGATCCTGTTCCGCTGCTGTATTCGCACTTTGGTAGTTAAAATAACTCAATGTAATAAATGTCAGTAATAACATTCCAGCAATCATGAGTAGTAATTTGGATTGAATTGACATTTTGAACCTAAACTTAAAACTTTTTATTAATTTCTGCTAATATCAAATATAGACGAAAAATTACAATACGGGTATTTAAATGAGTGATAATCTGCTTTTTGCTGAAGAAATCAGTGAAAATACACCCAAAGATCAACTGGGGAAACATAAGCCATGGAAAGTGGCTGTTGTTGATGATGAAGAACAAGTTCATTCTGTGACTAAATTAGTGTTAAGAAATTTTGCTTTTGATGGTCGGGGTTTAGAACTATTACATGTCTATTCTGCGAAAGAAGCCATTCAACTTTTTCGCGATCAAGATGACATAGCAATCTGTCTTTTGGATGTTGTAATGGAAACGGATTCTGCAGGTTTGGACGTCGTCAGTCAGATTCGGGATGATTTACATAATAGTTACACTCGCATTGTCTTGCGAACAGGACAGCCAGGTCAGGCACCAGAAGAAAATGTCATTAAAAATTATGATATCAATGATTACAAGGATAAAACAGAGCTGACGAATTTAAAATTACATACTCTGGTGTATTCTTGCCTTCGAGCTTATCGAGATATTATCTCACTGAACCAGACTCGAAAGGGGCTTGAGCAAGTGATTCATGCTTCTAATAATGTTTTTCATCATCGGTTCACTGGGGAATTCTCTAAGGGCATCTTGTTACAATTTTCTTCTTTAATGCAATTTGATGATCATGCTGTTTATGCTGTAGAAGATGGTTTTACTGCGCATAGTGATAAATGTGGTTTGAAAATAATAGAAGGCATAGGGAAATACTCACATTCTTTAGGTGAGTATTTGGAAAATATTCTCCCTAAAGACATTTTGCAAAAATTGAAAGAGCAGGACACGCCTTTTATGAGCATCCATTCTGATTCCTGTTTTTTAGCCTCTAATATTACAGACAATAAAGAAAGTCAAAGAAATGTATTATACCTGAAAAAATTAGGTGAACCTTCAACACTGCAGAAAAAACTATTGGATGTCTTTAGCAATAATGTTCTGACTGCTTTCCAAAATCTATACCTTTTAGAGGATATTGAAAAAGCTCAAAGAGAAATGGTTTATTTATTAGCAGAGGCTGTTGAATCCAGATCAAAGGAAACAGGCTTTCACTTACAAAGAGTGGCAGAACTTTCATTATTATTAGCGGGAGGACTAGGGCTGGATAAAGATCTAAAACTAAAAATTTATCGCTCATCACCCTTACATGATTTGGGGAAAATAGCCATTTCAGATAACATTTTAAATAAGCCTGATAAATTGACTGCGGAGGAGTTTGAAATCATGAAAACTCATTCACAGATAGGCCATGACATGATTCTTAAATCAGAACGTGAACTGTGTCAAACGGGGCGAATTATTGCGTTGGAGCATCATGAACGTTGGGATGGTACTGGATATCCTAACGGCAAAAAAGGTGAAGAAATTAGTATTGAAGGTCGTATTGTCGCAGTGGCTGATGTCTTTGATGCACTCAGCTGTAAGCGTTGTTACAAAGATGCCTGGCAATTGGATGATGTATTTACTTATATGAAAGAAAATTCTGCAAGCCAGTTTGATCCTCAAGTCATTGAGACTTTAACCACACTTGAGGCTGATATACGCAAAATCTACGACCAATACAGAGATTAAGAATGTTGAATGACAACAAGTCAAAAGCTTTTTTTGATTTTTATTCAACATTCATAATTTAATATTATTCAACTGGGTGAGCTGCTACTTTTTTCATTTTCCAAATATCTCGATTGTATTCTTCCATTGTTCGGTCGGTTGAAAACTTACTGCTTGAAAGTGTGTTCATAATGCTCATGCTTGTCCATCGTTTGCTATCTCGATAGGCCAGGGAAACCTGTTCCTGAGCATCTATGTAGGAACGAAAATCTGCCAGGGTCATCCACATATCATGTGTACTTTTGATTGAGTGAATAATGGGATCAAATAACTGAGGTTCGCATTGGTTGAAATAGCCTGATTCAAGCATCTTCATGACCTTGGAAATGTCTTTGTCCGTATTAATGATCTTCATAGGATCATAATGATTTTTTGCACTTTCAATTTCTTCAGCGGTCAGTCCAAAGAGAAAGAAATTTTCCTCGCCGACTTCTTCACGAATTTCAATATTAGCACCATCCAATGTACCAATGGTTAAAGCACCATTCATCATGAATTTCATATTGCCTGTACCAGAAGCTTCCTTACCTGCGGTTGAGACCTGTTCAGAGAGATCGGTTCCAGGACAAATCACTTCCATTGCTGACACATTGTAATTGGGGAAAAAGGCCACTTTTAAAAAGCCGTCAGCTTGTGGATCATTATTAATAATATTGGCCACATTACTAATGAGTTTAATTGTTAATTTTGCCATGGCATAACCAGGAGCAGCCTTTCCACCAATTAAGACACAACGATTGGTCCAGTTTTTTGTATCACCTGCTTTAATTCGATTGTATAAGTGGATTACATGAAGAATATTCAGTAATTGACGCTTATATTCATGAATACGTTTGACCTGAACATCGAATAGAGCGTCGGTATTAAACTTGACATCGCACTGCTGTTTAACGAGTTCGGCTAATTTGGCTTTATTGGATTGTTTAATTGTTTGCCATTGATTTCGGAATTCCTTCTTATTCAGGTGCTTTTTTAATTTGCTCAGATGTGAAAGATCTTTAATCCATTGGTCACCAATGCTCTGAGTGATTAATTGACGTAATTCTGGATTACAGCCTGCTAACCAGCGTCTGGGAGTCACACCATTGGTTTTGTTATTAAATTTATCAGGCCAGAGTTCATAGAAATCACTGAACAGTCCCTTTTTAAGCAGTTCCGTATGCAAGGCAGCCACACCGTTAACTGAGAAGCTACCGACAATAGCAAGGTAGGCCATACGCACCTGAGGTACAGGACCTTCCTCAATGATTGACATTTGACGTATGCGACTGGAATCTCCAGGCCAATGCATTGCGACCTGTTTTAATAAACGAGAATTGATTTCGTATATGATTTCCAATAAACGGGGCAAAAGATGTTCAAATAATGGTACTGACCATCTCTCTAGAGCTTCAGGCAACAATGTATGGTTTGTATAAGCCATACTTTTTGAAGTAATAG
>JADGEK010000174.1:0-1427 GCA_016744395.1 Gammaproteobacteria bacterium
GCAGTACCACACGCTGATGGCTGTCCAGTTAGTGAGAAAGGACCACTTCCAGGCTTAGAAATCTTACCTGTTAATAAGTGAACGTTGTAACACAGGCCATTGACCCAAACACCACGAGTATGCTGATTGAAACCCATAGTCCATAAAGAAGTAATCTTCTTCTTCGGATCGGCATACAGTTTAGCCAGTTTCAACAATTTCTTCTCAGGCACACCTGACATTTTGCTGGCTTTTTCAAGCGTATAAGGCTTAACAGATTTTGCGTACTCTTCAAAATTGATTTTTGGATGAGCACCTTTCGTCTTACCATTATTTTTCGCCGCTTTTTCAAGTGCGTGATCTGGACGTAAACCATAACCAATATCGGTGGTCGCCTGATGGAATGCTACGTGTTCTTTGATAAAGTCTTTATCAACCGCATCATTTTCAATAATGTAATTGGCAATATAGTTAAGGATGGCCAAATCGGTTTGCGGCTTAAAGACCATACCATTGTCTGCCAGCTCAAATGAACGATGTTCAAACGTCGAAAGAACATGGACTTCACAGTCTTTTTTCGTTAAACGAGTATCAGTAATACGAGACCAGAGAATAGGATGCATCTCTGCCATGTTAGAACCCCAAAGAACAAACGCATCAGCGTGTTCCAGGTCATCATAACAACCCATCGGCTCATCAATACCAAAGCCGCGCATGAACGCACCAACAGCAGAAGCCATACAGTGACGAGCATTGGGATCCAGATTATTAGAGCGGAATCCCGCTTTAATCATTTTGGAAGCTGCATAGCCTTCCCAGACAGTCCACTGACCTGAACCAAACATACCAACTGAAGTAGGCCCTTTATCTTTAAGAGCTGTTTTCCATTTGTCTGCCATGGTGTCAAAGGCTTCATCCCAGGATACTTCAGTAAAGTCGCCGTTTTTATCATATTTGCCATTCTTCTTACGAAGTAGTGGCTTTGTTAAACGATCTTTACCATACATAATCTTGGTCAGGAAATAACCTTTAATACAGTTAAGCCCTTTGTTGACTGGTGCATCCGGATCACCCTGATTGGCAACCATTTTGCCATTCTTGGTGCCGATTAGAACACTACAACCCGTACCACAAAAACGGCAGGCTGCCTTATCCCAACGAATGCCATCATCAGCAGATTCTGCTGCATTGGTTACGCTAACGGGTAAGGTCACACCTGCTACAGTTGCGGCTGCGGCGGCTGCGTTACTTTTTATAAAATTACGCCTTGTTATACTCACTATACGATCTCCTCTTCCATCGCTGTGTCACTTGCTTCTTGATGATAAATCATTGTTGCATTAATCACTCCCTTGATGTCGTTCATCGCTGCCATCCTGTCAGCTAAAGCTTTTTCACCGCCGCCATCTTCTATAGTGGCAATGATTTTTCCCTCTTCGATTCCGCCA
>JADGEK010000174.1:1527-4724 GCA_016744395.1 Gammaproteobacteria bacterium
GCAGTCTTCACAAAAATCACAACCACCCCGTTTAAAGTCCATTTGCGGGAATCCGCCACGACCTTTGACAATTAGCTCATCAAAACAGGCATCAACGCACTTATCACATCGAGTACAAAAATCGACAAAATAGTCTTCAGGAATGGCCCATGGTGGTCGAAAAGGGTTATTTTTGCCTTTCAAATCACCTCTTAACAACTGCATACGTGTAATGTTAGCCATCTATAAAATGCGACTTCCCAACTTCAAAAAAGTATTACTTAAGTTACCGCTAACAGTTTAGCAGGGCCTTGACCTAAATCAAGAGTAACCATGCTTTATCAATGGTTATTAATTTAGTAATTTACTGCACTATTTATATTGATGGCTTTAAAACAAACGCTGATAAATCATTCTGAACTTATTTATAATGAATTCAGTTTCAGTTCAACACTTTTATAAGCGTCACTTTCCGGGGGCAACTGGGGTAAGAGTAAATTCCAGAATTTTTTAGCGTCATTCACATCACCCGCAACACGGGCTAAAGAACCTGAAAGAAATAACGCATCCAGATTTTTGGGATTTTGATCAACTAATTGCGCAAAAACAATACGAGCTTTGTCCAATTGAGCAATATCTCTGGTTTTAATAACAGCATCAGAATAGTTCATCAAGAGGTTGACATCACTACTGTCTAGGGCAACTGCTTTAGAGTAAGCCTCTGCTGAGTCGATATGACGGTTTAACACGCCATAAGATTTGCCTAATGATGTCCATCCTTTAAGATCCTGTGGATTTTCCTGAACACGTTTTTCAACTCGTGTCACCATTGATGCAATAAAGGCATTTTCTTCTTTAGTACCTGTTAATTGTTGGCCAGGTGCAGGCCCTTTTGGAGTGGACGATGCCGTTTGGACAGCATCTGATGGGGCAGGTTCTGGGGCAGCTTGATTCAGCTTACTCGTCACAACATCCCCTGAGCCAGGTTTTAACTGATTCATATAAGTAGAAACAATCCTGGCTTGTTCACCATTTGGCGGCAGCAGGGTTAATAAGTGTGCCCAGCGTTTGACTGCTAAGTCTTTATTTCCCAATTGAGCATCTAAAAAACCCATAAACCACAAAGCATCACCATTATCAGGTTCAACTTTCAACATGGTCTCTAAAAGAGTTCTCGCTTTTTGATAACTCGCTTCCTGATCAGTCTGCATCAAGGCTTCAACATAATTGATCTCCAACTCAGGGATTTGCAGAGTCTTATCCTGTTGCGTCAATGACAATGCTTTTTCGTAAGCCAAAACGGCATCATCATAACGCTTTAAAACGATATAAGAGCGTCCCAGCATATTCCAGCCTTGTGCATTATTAGCCTCTTTTTCTAACTTCTCTTCCAGAGAAATGACCATAGAACTGATATCAGGCACTTGTTTCTTAGCACCTGGTTCAGCGGGAACAGCCATAACAATTTGTTCAATATTCTCATGCTTTACTGAGTTATAAACAATGAGTGAAAAAATGGGAATAAAAATTAAAAAGCTGATCGCCAGCTTTTTTGCACCAGAATTTGGCAATTGCACTAATTCTGTTGATATTGATGTCTCAGCATCATGAATCAGACTGTGTTCAATTTCGTTTTGAGCCTGAAGACGAGCCTCTTCATCCAATAATCCATTTACAAAGTCTTGCTCAATTTGTATTTTTTTCTGCTGAAAAAGCTCAATATTGAGCGCTCTACGCTGATCAGCCTTGACTTGACTCTCTGCTAACTCACTTTCTGTATAGCTCTTAAATAAAGGCCGTATTAATAATGCAATTGCTATGACCAACAATACTGCACAAATTAACCAAAATACCCACATGCTTGTCTTACCTTTTTAATGAAATCTTAAGTCGAATTTCTTTTGTCTGTCATCAAAACTCATGATAAACAGATAAGAATCTCTATTGTTATTTATTGTTAAGAATGGCCTGTAACTTTTCTTTTTCCTGCTCAGAAAGCTCTGAACTCTCAGCACTGTTTTCAGTTTTGCCAGCCTTAATTTTTTTCAACATGGCAAACAAGCCCCAAAACATCAACACAAAAGGGCCGCCCCAAAGCAACAAAGTCTGAGCTTTAAACGGTGGGTTATACAAGACAAAATCACCATAGCGTTCTACCATAAAATCAGTGACCTGTTCTTTATTCTTACCCTGCTTCAGCATTTTAGCGACTTCGCGACGCAGATCATCCGCCAGTTCTGCATTTGAATCGATCAAATTCTGATTTTGACAAACAAGACAACGTAACTCCTCTGCCAGCTCAAGGTAATCACTTTCTACCTGGGCATTTTCAAAAACAATCGGCTCTTTAGGTGCACCTCTTGGGCCAGCTTGAACTTGCAGTGCCCCCACACAAAATAAAATCAGTAAAAGGTAGGTAAATACGCTTTGCTTTATATTTTTTTCCATTATTCAGCCTCTAATTCTTTGATTAATGGTAATATTTTCTTATCCAGATCATCTCTATAAACAGGTCCTGTATGCTTGTAACGGATCATTCCTTTTTTATCAATCACAAACGTTTCCGGTACACCATAAACACCCCAATCAATACCAACCCGCCCATCTAAATCATGAGCACTTTTAACATAGGGATTGCCACGCATTTGTAACCATTGACGTGCATCAGACACTTCATCTTTATAATTAATACCATAAATTTTGACTCCTAATTTTGCGGCATAATTTAAGATTTCATGCTCTGCACGACAAGACACACACCAGGAGGCCCAGATATTGACTAAAGAAACCTGCCCCTTTAGTTCATCACTGTTAAACATTTTCTGCTGATCCTCAACCATAGGCAGAGAAAATTGTGGTACAGGTTTATCAATTAAAGGAGAAGGTACATCACGAACATATTTTGCATTTATGAGACCACCAACTAATAAAATCACTAAAAATCCAAAGATTATAAGGGGCATCATCGATTGTTTTTTCATTAGACTTTGTACTCAATTTCTTTAATTTAGGTAGTTATTCTTATATTGTTTAAAATATAATTGCGTCTAGGCAGACACTGCATTTTTATCTGAGACTTTCAAACGATAACGTCTATCCAGCACTGCAACAAATCCACCCAGGCCCATAAAAATACAGCCCAACCAGATCCAACGGATAAATGGCTTGTAATAAACTCTTAAACTCCAGGCACCATTATCGAGTTGTTCAGCCAGTGC
>JADGEK010000066.1:0-16550 GCA_016744395.1 Gammaproteobacteria bacterium
TAATGTGTGTAAGAGGCGATATTATAAACTACCCTTGGTTGAAGGGATAGTACCCTGCATGCGAGGATCATCAGTAATTGCCATACGCACTGCACGGCCAAACGCTTTAAAGACCGTTTCTGCAATATGATGACTATTACGGCCACGAATATTGTCAATATGCAGGCTCACCAGTGCGTGATTGACAAAGCCCTGAAAAAATTCGTGAAATAACTCAGTGTCAAAATTGCCAATGGTTTCACGTTTGTAATCAACATGATCTTCAAAGCCTGGGCGACCTGAAAAGTCAATCACGACGCGAGACAATGCTTCATCAAGAGGTACATAGGCATGACCATAACGAGTAATGCCTTTCTTGTCACCTAAAGCTTGAGCCATTGCCATGCCCAGAGTAATACCAATGTCTTCAGCTGTATGATGAGCATCAATGTCAAGATCACCTTTTGCCTTGACAGAGATGTCAATCATGCCATGACGGGCAATCTGATCCATCATGTGTTCTAAAAATGGTACGCCCGTATCAAATTGACCTTGTCCCGAACCATCGAGATTGATATTGACTTCGATACGGGTTTCATTGGTATCACGTTTGACACTGGCTTGCCTTTGTGGACGATTTTCCGACATGTGTTACTGAGCTCCATTGGCTTTTTATTGGTGTTTATAATTTATATTCTTGACCTAAATCAAGGGGAAACTGTGATTCTATGCACTGTTTTATCCTTTATTATAGGAGTCTCATAAATATTAGCAATATCTAAGGTTGTTGTTGTTTTTTTAGGCGTTTTTGGTATAGAATTGACATTTATCAATAGTTTAGCCGGAACTTTATATTTGGGTGGATAGACTAAAACTGATTGACTCATACCGAGTAATTATTACGACGTAAGCAGGTAACTTGATGCAACAAAAGACCCAACAAAGTAAGCTACGGCAAAAGAAGGTTGTTGATTTTCATGTCGTTAAGGTTGCCTGTAAAGAATGCAGTCTGCACCAACTTTGTCTTCCTCGTTCGATTACAGGGGCTGATTTAGAAAAGCTGGATGAAATTATTGAACGTAAGAGACCGTTAAAGCGAAATGAGCACCTTTTTCAAGTGGGTGGTTCCTTCAATTCAATCTATGTGGTTCGTTCAGGTTCTCTTAAAACATATTCTCCAACCGTTGATGGTCAGGAGCAGGTAACGGGGTTTCATTTACCAGGTGAATTATTGGGTTTGGATGCCATTGGGAAAGGTAAGCACCCATGTGCGGCGAAAGCACTGGAAACGACCAGTGTTTGTGAGGTGCCTTTTGAACATCTTGAAGGTTTAGCTCAGGAACTTCCAACACTGCAACATCAATTATTACGTCTGATGAGCAAAGAGATTTTTGATGATCAGGAATTGATGCTTTTATTGGGTAAGAAAACAGCGGAAGCTCGCCTGTCGGCATTTTTACTGAGCATTTCGTTACGTTTCAAACAACGTGGTTTTTCTTCAACTGAATTTTATCTCAGTATGTCCCGTAATGACATCGCGAATTACTTAGGGCTTGCTGTTGAAACGGTGAGTCGTATGTTTACCCGTTTCCAGGAAGATGGGCTTATCAAAGCAGAGCGTAAGCACATTGTCATTAAAGACAGAGAAATGATGCAAAAAATTGCGGGTATGAATGATTGCTGTGAAGACCCAGTGGATGATCAATCTCAATTATTTGTGTAATACAGTTTGCTTACCTCGATATAATTTACTTCGCATTTCTTTTAAACGACTGGCAGTTCTGGGAAAGGCCAATTTAAGTCGCTTCCCAAGGTAGAGTTCATCAGGCTCAACCTCTGCACTGATCACCAAAAAACTGTGTTTATCATATAAAGCATCAATCAAGTGCACAAAGCGTTTTGCCACATCGTCTTTATCTTCATCCATTTGGTAGAGATTGGATATTAAAATGTTAGGGTATTTTTGTGCAATCCACTGATAGTCCAGACTAGAACGAGCTGTATTGCATAATTCATCAAACTCAAACCAAATTACGGTGTCTGGATGTTGATGGGATGATAAGTTAACAGCAAGTGCTTGAATTTGCCGCGTGTTTACTTCAATGTGCTGAGAATGAAGGGGGGCATGTTGACTCATTTTTATAAAATGTTGTTTCATCATGTCATTATTGTATGAACTGAGAGGGGTATGATAATTTCCCTCTTTTTCTAGCAGTCTTGATCGATAATCTATTTTATTGTCTAAGTCCATAACATGAGTGTTTTGCTTGAGTAGTTGAATAGCAGGCAAAAAGCTGTCTCTTTGTAATCCATTTTTGTATAAGTCATCAGGAGCAACATTGGATGTGGTTACAATGACTAAACCTTCATTAAACAGTTCTTTGAGTAAACCTCCGACTAGCATGGCGTCAGTGATGTCATGCACATGAAATTCATCAATGCATAACACCTGACATTCTTTAGCCATTTGTTTGGCAATAATGGGTAAGGGATCAGGTGTTTTAGGAAGATCTTTTAATTGTGCGTGTATTGCTTGCATAAATGGATGAAAATGGACTCGACGTTTGTTCTCAAAAGGCAGAGTCTTGAAAAAACTATCAATGAGCCATGTCTTTCCTCTGCCAACACCTCCCCAAAAATAAAGTCCTTTTATTGCTGTTTTTGGGGGAGATGAAAATAAAGAGTGCAATTTTTGTTTGATGGATTGCGGCCAGGATTTATTGGATTCTTTTTTCAAAGAGTGAGTTGATGACTGATTTACGAGCTGTTGATACAGATTTTGAGTTAACTGAACGGCTTTTTCCTGAATGGGATCAGGATAAAAATGGAGTTGTTCCATTGCATTAAGATAGGCTTGTTTAGGAGTCATACCAGTCTTATCATGTTTTAAGCTGCCTACTATTATTCCAGTTTCTTATTGCTTCGTTGAATACTAAAGCAGTTTGGGGTGAATAGAGTGAAACTCAATGCTGACTTATAATCATAATCACTATCATAGTTATTGTCATTTATCTTTGATTCTACAAACCTATAGTTGGCATCATCCTTCTATTGGTCAGATATCAGCCATAATATTTTTCAAATAGGCTTTGACTGTATCGGGCTCAAAAGGTTTATCACAAATACCAGATACCCCCGCTTGTTGTACTGCTGACAATCGGTTGTCATCATTTTCACTAGTAACCATCAGGATTGGAATTGAACTTTGTGAACTTTTTTCCCGGATATATTGAGTGAGTTCTCTGCCATCCATTTCGGGCATATTGTAATCCGTGACAATTAAATCAAAAAAGTTATTTTCAATGACTGATATAGCCTCTTTACCATTGACTGCTTCTGAAAATAGAGTAATGCCCATCTTCTCAAGTACTCTGCGAATGTGTTTTCTAGCCATCATACTATCATCAACGACTAACACATGAAATTCTTCAAAATCCATGTTTTCTGCATCACAGACACTGGGATTAATAAAATCTAAGGTGTTAAATAGAGCACGCTTTAAGTCAGTAAAGGCAAAAGGTTTAGGTAAAATGGCTACAACACCAGCTTGGCGGATGGGATCGATCTGTTCAAAGGAAGTTTCACTGGAAATGAGCATAAAAGGAATCTTTTCAAGCGTGTCAGTATTGCGCATTGTCTGAACCAGTTCAGTGCCTGTCATGTCAGGAAGGTAGAGTGCACTGACAATGAGATCCGGGAGGCTACTTGACATGTATTCGAGTGCCTGAGCACCATTATGCACAATGTCAATGTTGTTGACTTGGGCGTCTTGAAAGTGGCTGTGAATAATTTTAGATTGAACCGTTGAAGGTTCAACAATAAGAATATCCAGATCTGAGAGAGTTAAGGAATTGTCTAACATTTTACCTACGCTTAAATTGACAAAAATATTGCAGTTACTTAAGTGTAGGTGATAAGAGAAAAATATCTATGTTCCTTGATCTGTGAAAGTACAGCCCCATTTTTAAAATTGCTATTTTGAAGGCGTGTAAAGTTTTTTGATGGCACTGGATAATTGCTCGGGACTAATTGGCTTAGTGATAAAGTCATTCATCCCCGCTTTTAAACATGCTTCTCTATCATCCGTTGTGGCATTTGCCGTCAGTGCAATAATCGGGATATGTTGATCGGCGGCTTCACGCTTTCTCCAGGCAAGTGCTGCGTCCAGGCCATTCATTTCGGGCATCCTCATATCCATAAAAGCAATATCATAAGAATTTTGAGAAAGCTCTTCTACTGCCTGAGCACCATTTAATACCCGTTTTGTTTGATGGCCCGCTTCTTGTAAAAAGCTGCTCAACACCATTGCGTTAATGTCCTCGTCTTCGGCTATTAATATTTTTAAAGAGGCATTATTGAGATCGCAGCAGGGCATTTTTTTGATTTGTACACTTTCAGGTTCCAGAAGTTCTAAAAATTCATCGCCCAGTCGTTCAAAATTAATGGGTTTAGTGATGTAGGCATCGAATAGAGTACCACCCAGTTGCTGTATTTCAGGGCGCTTGCTTAAATAACATAAAAAAACTTTTTTGGGTGCACTGTACTGGCCATATTCTAAGTTATTAATTTTTCGTGCGACGTTCAATGGAACACTTTGATCCCGGCCTGATGATATAAGTATGAGATCGAAGGGAGTTTTATGCTTAACAGATTGTTTTATGCCATTGAGCAGCTCAGATTCAGAATAAAATCGTTCCACGGTTAAACCAAAATATTTGCAATAGCTTTCTAATGTCTCATAAAGTGCATTTTTACAAGTAATTATAGCCACTCGTTTATGACTTAATAGTTGTTGATAGCGTTCTTTAATATTTCCATGCTTTTCAATGGGTAATGATAGTTTAAACCAAAAATGGCTGCCTTTGCCAAGGGTACTATTGACGCCAATTTTTCCGCCCATAAATTCAACTAATTGTTTGGAAATGGTGGTGCCTAAACCTGTGCCGCCAAACTTATGAGTCTGTAAATTCTCTGCCTGAGTAAAGCTGTCAAAAATTTTATCTTGCTGTTCTTTATTGATCCCAATACCTGTGTCAAAGATATCAAAGTGTAGAGTAACACTGTCACCCGTAGAGGGTGACGGTTCTTCTGCAGCCACTCTTAAGATCACTTCACCTTCTTCGGTGAACTTAATGGCATTACCGAGCAGGTTGAATAAAATTTGCCTGATTCGTTGACTATCTCCCACGACAAAAGAGGGCAGTTTAGGATCAATATAGACAATAAAATCTAATGCATGATATTCAGCATTTGGGGAAAGCACAGTAATGACTTCGTTGATTGTGTGGTGTAAGTCAAAAGTACAGTGTTGCAATTGCAGTTTATTGGCTTCAATCTTAGAGAAATCAAGAATATCGTCAATGAGGGCATGTAACGATTTAGAAGCGTCTAATAACGCCTCTGTATATTCCATTTGTTCTTTATTTTGTTGGGTTCTTTGCAAAAGATGTGCAGTGCCAATAATGCCGCTCATAGGAGTGCGTATTTCATGGCTCATTGTGGCAAGAAAGCTGCTTTTGGCACGTGTTGCCTGTTCTGCTGCTCGTTTGGCTTTACGTAGTTTTGTGAGCATTGAGTGAAGATAAAGAGGCATCGTTATGAGAACAAATAATTGTGCCGAAGTGCCTAATGGGTTGGTTGACCAGGTGTGTTCAAGCAGTAAGATATAATTATATTCAAAGATAACTAATATAACGGCAGCCAATAAAAAGCCAGAGCCATAACGTGTCCCATAAGCAATATAAAGCCAGATATAGATTAAAATGAATTCACTTCCACCACCGCCTGTCAGAGTAATAGCATAACTGGTACAGGTAAAATCAAAGGATAAGGTGATATAGCGTCGAATATTGCAGTCAGGATCACGGAAAATATCAAGACCCATAATGATGGTAACAATAAAGAAAAAGGAAGCAAAGCGATTGTATTGAATTGGAGTAATTGAAAATTCGCTACTGGACATGCCTAACCAGACATAGAGTGCAATAAATAACCCCAGGACAAAGCGAACAACTGCGGAATAAAAATCTTTTGATTGCCTGACCGTTGCATAGGAATGTAGTTTCATAAGTTATTTATTGTAAGTTGGCTAGAAGTTTAATAGGATCGTTTAGCATGTTAGATGAAGAAGCAATAATAATCTTACTTTAACATCAGCAGAAGTAAAATAAAAACCATAATTATTAATATGTAACTAAAAAAAAATGAATCAAATTACAATTACACCTGAAAATAAATGCAGCCATTGCCCTGGTACCAGGTGCTGCCAATATGTGACACAACAAATTGACAGCCCCAGAAAGAAAGATGATTTTCAACTGATGCTCTGGCAGGTTTCACACGCTAATGTTGAGTTTTATAAGGATGAAGATGGCTGGTTTCTAATGTTTATCACGTCTTGTGAGAATCTTAAGAAAAATGGCGACTGTGGTATTTATAAAGAGCGTCCTGACATCTGTCGTGATTATTCCAATGATTATTGTGAGTTTGATGCGCCTGCCGAAGAAGGATTTGAGCTTTACTTTAAGACCTATAATGAATTATTGGCGTATTGTCGTAAGCGTTTTAAAAAATGGGACAAAAAACTGAAAAAAATGGAAAAACCAAATTAACTTGAGTCGAAATTCGATTATTACTCTCCTGACCCTTTTTCAATATAAATTAAGTGCTGTTCAGCAAACCTAAATGAATTTATTACTACTGTTTGCCCAGGATTTTACTTCTGCTCATCGAGTTCAATTAACGGGACGTCGTTTACAACATCTTTTATTGGTCAAAAATGTTGCTGTGAATGATACTCTGGAAGTCGGTGTCTTAAATGGTAAAGTTGGCCAGGCTAGAGTGCTCTCAATTAACGCTCAACAGGTTGAGTTAGATGTTCAACTGGACAAAGCCTCAGTAGCACCTTTAAATGTCAATGTTATTCTTGCCTTGCCAAGACCTAAAATGCTGAAACGCATTTTGCAAACCGTCAGTGCAATGGGGGTGAAACAATTGAGCTTGATTCATTCAGCTAAAGTTGAAAAAAGTTATTGGCAAAGTCCGTGGCTTGAAGAAGAAAAAATGCAACAGCACTTAATTCTAGGTTTAGAGCAGGCTAAAGATACCCTCATGCCTGAAGTGATCTGTTATCAACGCTTTAAACCTTTTATTGAAGATATTGCGCCAGTACTTATTGCCAGGACAAAGGCAATTGTTGCCCACCCAGGCCGAGGTGGCTTATGTTTTAATGAGTCTGCAAAAGACGGTAAACAAGCCATTACTTTAGCCATCGGCCCTGAGGGCGGCTTTCTTGATTATGAAATTCAGCAGTTCGAACGGGCAGGCTTTCAGACTTGTCATTTAGGTGAACGGATTCTCAGAGTCGAAAATGCAATTCCCGTATTATTGGGCAGACTGATTTAAGCAAGTTTCTTTTAACTATCCGAGTCAATGATAAATATGCATGAAATAAAATCCATCATTATCCAACTGTCACAATGGCTTTACCCCTGGCTAGGTGAAATTTCTATGGCCATTATGGCCACTTTGCTGGTGATCTATGGGGATATAATTAATCGCATGCTGAAGCGACAAATTATTGGTTTGCACTTTATATTACGGACTTTGATTTTTATTATCTTATGTGCGTTTGGCTATGGTGCTTTACTGATTTATGTCACCCCGATACTGGCTAAATTACTGGCTTCTGTTGGAATGATTTATTTAGGCCCGCTGGTGCTGGGTGTATTTATTACTTTAGGCACCATAGCCGAGAAAAAGAACCGCATCTAGTCTAAATTTGGGGCATAATCTCCTCAAAAGAATGAATGGCTTGAAATTCTCCAACTTCTTTTAAACCCGCCTGGCTATCGGGTTTGTAGATCGCCATTAAATGCTTAATACCATAATTTTTTGCAGAACTGAGTGCAACCAGATTGTCATCAATGAGCAAGGTTCGTTGCGGCTCATAGCTCTCTAAGCTTTTTAGTTTATCCCAAAAGTGATTTTCTTCTTTAGGAATGCCCAGTTGATGAGCGCTGATCACGTGATCCAGTAAACCTGCTAGTGGGGTATTTTTCATTTTAAGTGCGAGGCTTTTTTGATGGGCGTTTGTGACTAGAACCCGGCGTTTCCCCGCTTTTTCAAGATTTTGAAGAAATTCAATGACAAAGGGGTGCACTTGAATGAGGTGCTGTACCTCTTCTTTGAGTAAGGCAATGTCTAAATCAAGCTCTTTGGTCCAATGATCAACACAATACCAGTTAATGGTACCTTCTATGGATTTAAATAGAGGAATAAGCTTATCAAGCGCTGCTTGACGAGAAAGACCATGTTTTTCTGCATAGCGCTGGGGTACATGCTCAAGCCAGAAATGGTTATCAAAGTGGAGATCCAGCAGGGTACCATCCATATCCAGAAAAACACTGTCTATTTCATTCCAATTCAACAAAGTTCTTGCCTTCTATTTATGATTTAAGAAAACTGGTATTATAGCAACTTTATCAATTTAGGATCATTCAGTGCCAAAACTAATGCCAGAAGACGCATCAAACTCAAAAACACCTGTCATTACAGATTGTAAAGTCGTTGCTCAAAGTCGGTTATTTCGAATTGAACAAGTGGAGCTCACCTTTGGTAATGGTAAAGAAGTGGTTTATGAACGCTTAAAAGGTTCAAGCCGAGGTGGTGTTTTGGTGGTCGCTTTACTGGACGATGAGCATTTTTTACTGGTCAGGGAGTATGGTGTCGGTGTTGAAGGTTATGAGTTGATGTTTCCTAAGGGCCGTATTGAAATCGATGAACCCATTGAAGAGGCTGCGAATCGTGAGCTTCAGGAAGAAGTCGGTTTTGCTGCCAGAAAGCTGACCGTCATTAAATCCATGACTTTGGCTCCAGGTTATATGGGACACTTAACCCACATTGTTTTGGCAGAAGACTTGTATCCTGCTGTACTTAAAGGGGATGAGCCTGAACCTCTGGAAGTGATGACATGGAAACTGGATAACATCCATGAGTTATCGATGCGCAGTGATGTGACTGAGGCAAGAACCATTGCTGCTGCACATCTTGTCCGATCATTACTTGAAAATAGAAGTAAGGCATAAGGTGCTCTATGCATTCAAATGATCCCAATTCAGCAATGAACTTGACTCAGGCACAAGAAACTCAAGTACAAGAACTGCCTGACTCTGTTAAAGCTGAATTACGTCGAGTTTTACCGGATTGTATTGAGTTGGCCCGTCTGGCTGGTGAAACAATCATGGAAATCTATGAAACTGATTTTCAGGTTGAAAATAAAAAAGATGATACACCTGTGACTAATGCTGATTTTGCAGCTAATGATTTAATCGTTGAAACCTTATCAAAACTAACTCCTCATATTCCCATACTCTCTGAAGAATCCGATGAAATTTCCTTTGCAGAAAGAAGCACTTGGGAAACCTATTGGTTGGTTGATCCATTGGATGGTACTCGGGCATTTATAGAAAAAACAGGGGAGTTCAGTGTTAATATTGCTTTGATTTATCAACATCTGCCCGTGGTTGGCGTGATATACAGCCCTGTTAAAAAGTGCAGTTTTTATGCTTGTAAAGATAATGGTGCTTTTTATCTGGATGAAAAGAATCAATCTCGAAAAATTGAAGTGTGTCCCAAGTGCCCGAATGATAAATCCAGAAAAATAATTACTGCGGGGACACATTCGTCTCGTAGCGTTGCATTACAGGCTTTTTTAGATAACCTCCAGGATGAATTCGGTGGTTATGAGATGAAATTTATGGGAAGCTCACTCAAGTCTTGCATGATTGCAGAAGGTGTTGCTGATCTTTATGCGCGATTGGGGCCTACTTCAGAATGGGATACTGCTGCAGCGCAATGTATCGTTGAAGAAGCGGGCGGATTAATTACAAATCTTCAAATGCAGCCTTTGACTTATAACACAAAAGAATCACTCTTGAACCCGGACTTTTTTGTGTTTGGTGATAAATCCATTTGCTGGAGTCAGTTTTTAGCAGAAGTGCCCATTGCTAAATAATCTTCTTTGAAGGGCAGTAGTAAGGCATGCCTTGTCTCTAATGGACTAAAACTCAATATCTGTAAAAACTTCATCTCCGGCACTACCATCACTCATGCGGATTTTTAGCTGTAAGTTATTATAAGAATCGGCATATTCTAATGCAGTTTGAACATCAATCGTACCCGATTTATACATTCTATAAAGCACATCATCAAACGTAGCCATACCATATTTAGAGCCTTGTTCCATTGCTTCAGGTAGCTTTTCCATTTTGCCTTGCTGCAAAATTTCAGTGACATATGGGGTATTAATTAAAATCTCAACGGCAGGGTAAAAACTTCCATCTTTCCCAGGAATCAAGCGCTGAGAAACAATGGCTCTGAGATTGCGAGATAAATCTTCTGATAATTGACGGTGTGCATTTTTGGGGAAAAAGTTAAAAATGCGATCCAGTGACTGGATGGCGTTACTGGCGTGCAGAGTTGTCAAACACAAGTGACCAGTATCGGCATAGGCCATAGCATGCTCCATCGTGTCAGCATCACGAACCTCACCAATCAAAATAACATCGGGTGCTTCGCGCATAGCGTTTTTTAGAGCATTGTTATAACTCAGAGTATCCAGCCCCACCTCACGCTGATTGACAATGGCCTTTTTGTGAGAGTGAATAAATTCAACAGGATCTTCAATGGTGAGAATGTGTCCACCAATATTGGTATTTCGATGGCCAATCATGGCGGCTAATGTGGTTGATTTACCTGAGCCTGTTGCACCAACAACCATAATTAGGCCATTTTTATGAGCAACTAACTCATTTAAAGTGGTTGGCAGATGCATATCTTCTACTTTTGGAATATCCGTTTTGATGTGGCGAATAACCATTGCAATATCACCTCGCTGGCGAAATGCATTGGCACGGAAGCGGCCCACATTCTGTACAGAAATGGCAAAGTTTAATTCCAGATTATCATGAAACTCCTGTAATTGTTCTTCATCTACAAGCTTTGCTAAGATGGCTTCTATCTGAGCTGAAGTGAGGGCTTGCTTGCTCACAGGACGTATTTGTCCCACGACTTTCATTGAAATCGAGGCGTGTGTGCTGAAGAAAATATCAGAGGCTTCTTCATCAACCATTAATTGTAAAAATTTGGTGATATCCATAATTGGCCTTAATAAGAAATGTTAATTAATTGTTATAGCAACTATTATAGCAACGAAGAAGAATAAATATAGGTGAGTCAAAGAGAGTGGAGAAAAGATGTGAAGCAGTTAGTGTTTGTATACTGACATAATGGATTTCAGCTCTTGAAGAACGATGGTACGCTCGTCCTTGGTTAAACCATCAATGGCACTGATTGACTGGTTGTTTTCCATGGCAATAATGGTGGCATTGACTGTTTCGCAACCACTTTGACACAAAATTTCAAGATAGCTTGTTAATTTTTGGTGATCCATAAAATAATTCTTTTTTATACATTGGTCACATATTATACAGTAAGTGGCTAGATGAAAATAGTCCTATTGAGTCATAATAGACCATCTTTATTTTGCAGGAATGATGATTGTTTTTTGCAAGTCAACCGTTTATTAATAGCGCCTTTGGTCAGACTCTCTTGTGTTGGACGCTACTGGAAACAAGGGCTTTATCATTGGCTGAGAAATAAGCTGACGGTACTAATCTAAGCAAATTAACTTTCGCTTCCAGGTGCTTCACTCTGAGAATTAATCTGTTTCAGATATCGCATCCAGCGATCAACACTTGATTTTAGATGTTGATCATTTGCTGCAACAACCAGTGCATGGTGTGCTTTTTCATAATGATGGAGTTTTATCTGGGTAATAGCGAGTAATAGATGCAGTCTTTCCTGACTGTTTTTAACCTGTTTGAGTGCTTTCTGTATTGTGATATGTGCCGACTGCCATTTTTGTAATTCAATTTGCATCTGTGCCAGCTGTGTCAGGCTTTGCCTGTCTGGAGAGAGTTGATTTAAACGAACCAGTGCTGTAACTGCTTTCCTGCTTTCCCGGGCTTGCAACCAGGCGCTGCTCAACATCTTCAAATTTTTCCTGTTACTTTTGAGAATCCCTTTTTCCAGTCCTTGTTCTATGACCTGTCCCGCATAATAAGGTATTTGGGCCTGCAGCATCATTTGGGCCAGCATCTGGTAATCTTTGGCCTTGCGCAACAGCCCGTGTTCATAAGCGATACGCTGTGTTGCCAGTGCAGCTTTTGAGTCATTGACCTGTAATTGCAGAGCAACCAGCTGACGCCAGTGTTTCGGCTGGTCAGCATAATGATGCAACATACGTTTTTGTTCCCTTATCGCTGCCTGCCATTGCTTGAGATGCAGGTGGGCAGCAATCTTCAGTTGGTACCAATTTTCAGGTGCCACTCTACGGCTGGCAATTGCCATACTGACTGGTTTGATGACTGCTTGCCATTTTTTCAGTTGGCTGTAGGCCTGTGCCAGCAGCAATTGATCCGTTTCTTTAACCTGATCGGGTCTCTGTGCCATCCAGTTTTTAAGGTAATTGATGCAGAATTGCCATTTTTCCTCCATGCAATTAAGCTGTGCCAGTGTATGAGCGAGGTTAAGCTGCTGGTCTTCAGGCAGTTTTTTGTAGTGGTGAGCCTGGGTCAGGTGAGTCAAAGCTCTGGTGTAATGGTCACGCTGTAATTCCAGCAGTCCCAGATTGTGATGCACCAGTGCCCGGGCATAATCATTTCTGACCTGAGTTTTGGCTTTTGATAAATGGTTATAAGCCAGAACAGGCTGGTTGCTTTCAATGTGTTTGAAGGCCTGCATCAGCAGTTTGTAGTCTTTTTGTGACAGTTGTTCAACACTATAAGCTAATAACGGCAAGCACATCAGAAGAATGGCAAAAAAGTGACGCATGTTACTTCTCCAGATTAAATTTCAGTTCCTGTCGTGCCTTGAATGTGACTGCCTGGCCATTCTCCAGCCGCTTCTTAAAGTGCCAATGCTTAAGTGCCTGTAAAACTGCTCTGTCAAATACGCCTGGAGGAGTGGATTCAATCACGACCACGGAGCCTTTTTTGACTGTGCCCTGCTCAGTAATAAAAAATTCAACCACGACTTTCCCCTCCAGACGACGTTTTATTGCCCGTTGTGGATAACGTGGTGGATACCGGCTGATGACAACAGGGCTGGTATCTATCGCCAAAGCTGATGGCATCACCAGATTATGCAGTGATGGTGACAGATTGACATCCAGATCGGTACTGATATCAGGCACATCAATACTCGGCAGAGATGCATCTACATGGAAAACTTTCTGTGTCTTAAGTCGTGGCATCTTGGGTTGCTGTTGTAAAATATCCTGTGGTTCTGGCGGTAGTTGGCGCTGACGTAATTCTATGTCACTTTCATTTCTGATCATTAGAAAATCCAGAGTCGGATTAAGTTGAAGCTCCGTATTCTGTTTTTCTCCCATACTGGTCATGAGTGCCAGGCTATAAAACAGCATCAAGGACAGAAGCAGGGCAACAGGGGCAGCGACCAGAAACCTCAGCATTGCTATTCAGTCAGCCTGGTTGCCACAGTGTACCGTACCCTGGCCAGGCGCAGCTGATCAATCACCTTCACCAGCTGACCCGTACTGGACTTCTCATCTGCCTGAACCACAACGCTGATTTCAGTTTGTTCACTGCGTAGACGCTCAATGGCGGGACGTACCATACGAAGATCAATCGGCTTGCGATCCAGCCAGATCACATTTTTATCTGAGATCGCCACCAATATGGCGGTTTTACTCTGTGACTTACTGCTTTTGGCATCTGGACGATTCACATCAATGCCAGACTCACGAACAAAGGAGGTAGAGACAATAAAGAAGATCAGCATAATAAACACCACATCCAGCATCGGTGTCATGTTGATTTCAGTCTCTTCCTGTTGCTGTGATAAATTCAGCCGTTTATGCATGATTATACTCCCTGCTGATTATTCAGCAGCAATCTCAATTGCTGTCGTTCATTTTCTGACCAGCGCTGCAGTCTGTTATAGAACAAAATACCCACCACAGCGACGGCCATACCAGTCATCGTGGGAAAGGTCGCACTGGCGACACCCGCAGCCATCAGCCGGGGATTACCCGTGCCATAGAGTGCCAGTGAGTCAAAGACCTGAATCATACCTGTGACCGTACCCAGCAGACCAATTAATGGACACAAGGCGATCAGGGTTTTGATCAAAGACAGCTGGTTTTTCAGAGCCAGATCCAGATCGCATAATAGACTGAGCCTTCTGACGGTTAGTGTTTGTACCTGTAGGGTGGACAGGATCTGTTTTTTCTGCAGAGGATAATTGAACACTCTGAAGAGTATACGTTCTAACACCAGCAATAAAATCAATACACTGACCACAAGAATAGGGTACAGCACCCAGCCACCTGTCTGGAAAAACTGCTCCAGTGTAAACACAAGATCCTTTAAATTGAGTTGTTCAGGCAACATGTTCAAATTCCTCAACATCATGATTCACCTGCAGTTCTGCAAGCAAGCCCAGGCTTTTTTCCTGGAGAATTTGGGTCAGACGGCGGCTGCGTGAGGTCAGGAAGCTATAACTGAACAGTAGAGGGATTGCCACAACCAGCCCTTGTACGGTAGTAATCAATGCCTGTGAGATCCCACTGGCCATTAGTTTCGGATCACTGGTCCCGAATAGCGTAATACTCTGGAAGGTGGCTATCATACCAACCACAGTACCCAGCAGCCCCAGCAGTGGTGCCACGGTTGCCAATAGTTTGACCAGACTCTGGCCGCGCTCAATGCCTGGCAATTCCTGTAAAATAGCTTCATCTACTTTCAGTTCACGTTGTTCTGGTGTCAGCATCTTATCTGAAGCGGCCTGCAGCACTCGTCCCAGAGCATTGCTTTGACGAAAATCTGCTCCCTGGCGAAGTTGGGCATTTACCTTAACTTCAGTGAACAGCATGATCAGCATTTGCATGAGTGCGATTAAAAGCCCCAGTACACCCAGAGCAAGGATCACATAGCCGACTTCACCGCCCTGATGAATGCGTTCCAACAAACTGGGTTTACGATCAAGCAAAGCGAATAATTGCCCACGGGTTGGATCAAGCTTAACTTCCTCACTTTTGCCATTCAGATAAGCTGTTAACTGCATGGATGTATTTTCTGGTTGAGTCGGCAATTCGGTCAATATTTGTTGCTGAACATCCCAGTTGAGGTAGTTGCCCTGCTCTGTTGCGACAGAAAACAGTCCAAAACGCACAACGGGCAGCATTGCTTTGGTTCCATCCGCTGATATGACATGGGCATTAAAACGGCTGATTTTTCCAGACTCAGTCATTTCAAGCTGCGCCTGATACCAGAGCATATTCAGATCCTTGAGCGTCGGTACACGTCGGGAGTCCGCAAATTCCAGCTGCTGGGAACGCTCTGGATTATCGGCACTGACCATTGAGTCATCCAGAAGGGAACGCAGTTTAGTTGCCTCTTCTTTAGCCACACCAAACACTTCTCCCAGCTGGCCAGAACGTTGCTGGATCAGGGCTTCCATATCGCCTAGCCTCAGATCATTGGCATCAAATGTCTCTTTCAGGTGCTGCTGTTCTGCCTCTGCTGCCTGCAAACGTTTTCTACTATTTTCCAACAATAATTGTTGCCGTTGAAGATCGGCATCAAACATCTGCTCACGTTGTTGGTTAAGCACACTATCAGCTGTCGTAAACTGATGCACTTTATTCAGCAAACCAGTCAGTGTTGAACCACTATTAGAGGCCTGCACTATACCGGTTAAAAAGCAGCACACACAGATATAAACCAGTGACTTAATCATGAATCCGACTCCAGTTGCGGCAATGGTAGATCAATAAGTTCTGGCACCTGTTGCTGACGGGCAATCTGTATCGCCTTGCGTAATGTCAAGTTCTGTGTTTTAGTCAAAACCTGCCACTCTTGTATTGATGGCTGCCACAAGCCGCTCTCCTGCCCATTCAATGTCTGATAGTATAATGCGGTTCTTCCCAGACGCAGGTAATTGACCTGACGCTTTTTATTATCCTGTTCCAGAGAAGCACTGTAAGCTTCAAATGTACGGCCATATTGCACTTCAACCATATAGGCTTCCAGAATCTGGCGATATTTTTCTGCCACACTGACATCAGCACGCAGTAAGAGAGCATCAAGTTTTGCCTGTCGCTTTTGCCTTTCCAGGTGCAGAAAAGGCAGATCAGCCGAAATAAACTGTCTCAATGTATTCACCATACGGGTCAACATGGGCAGTACTGACTGATCAGCTTCCTCGATGGACTCAAGCTGTGTCTGCAAGTCACTCAGCTCCTTTTTCTGTGAGCTGACCAGAAGATTAATCTGATGATTATAAGCCTCTGTTACATCTGCCATCCGTTCGTTATGAAGGTACTCAGCACGTGCTGTGCGCATTTCGTTATCCCGCTTATCAATACGTTGCTGTGATTTTTGTGACTGTTTATGATTGATGGCGGCCTGCTTTTCCCCCTTATCCAACTCACTGGCTAAAATAGTCATTGGTATCAGGAGAAGCAGCCCTGAAAAACTGCTTATCAA
>JADGEK010000066.1:16650-23990 GCA_016744395.1 Gammaproteobacteria bacterium
TGGCCGCCAGATAGCTCACCAATATATTGCTCAGCCAGATGTTCGACACCAAAGCGTTTCAGCAGGCTTGAAACTTCTTCAATATCTTCATCACTCACGTGCCAGTCACGTAAGTGTTTACGTGCCAGCAACACAACCTCGAAGACGGTCAAGGCTGCACTGCTGGCAAAACTCTGTGGCATGTAACAGACTTTACGGATACGTTCCACTCTGTCCAACTCATGGAGGCTGACATCACCCAGGGTAAAACGACCCGAATAGGGTTGCAGTAGACTGGCAATGCAACGGAAAAAGGTTGATTTGCCCGCTGCATTGGGGCCCAGCAATGCAGTCAGTTTTCCACCTGGCAGCTCACCACTGGAAACGACGTCCAATACGGGCTTGTTCGTATAGGCAAAAGATAGGTTTTCAACAGTAAATTTCATGACCAGTTCCTGCGTCTGACGGTCAGCACCAGGCTGATAAAAAATGGGATACCAATCAATGAGGTTATAATGCCGACGGGATATATGACTCCAGGTGTTGCTGATTTACTGATTAACGAAGTCAGAGACATCATCAAGGCACCTGCCAGCATGGACATTGGCAGGAAAAAACGCTGATCCTCTCCCACCAGCATTCTTGCAATATGGGGTCCGACCAGACCAACAAAACCAATGATGCCGACAAAGGAAACCGCTGTTGCCGCCAGCATCGAAACGCCAATCAGAATTTGTACCCGCAATCTCTGTGGTTCAATCCCAAGGGCTGATGCCCGATCATCTCCTAGACGCAGTGCCGTCAGCGACCAGCTGCGCATCATAAAAAACGGTACAACAATAGCCATAACCAGTGTGCAGATAGCCAGTTTTTCCCAGCTGGCACGAGACAATGAGCCCATCATCCAGAAAACAATCTGCATCAGTTGCACGTCATTCGCTGTATATTGTAATAAACCAAGCAATGCATTGAAGGCAAATAACAGGGCGATGCCGATAAGAATCATCGTTTCACTGGAAGCACCTCGTAATCGACTGAATAAAAATAATAACCATGCTGTCAGCAAAGCAAAAATAAATGCATTGATCGTGATCAGCACATTGCCGCCAAACGGCAATAGCTCTACACCCAGTACGATGGCCAGGGCTGCACCAAAAGCAGCCGCAGAGGAAATCCCCAGAGTAAATGGATCCGCCAGTGGATTGTTCAAAATCGTCTGCATCTCAGCTCCAGCAGCACCAAGCATAGCCCCCACGACAATAGCCATCAAGGCAATTGGCAGCCGTATGTCCCAGACCACCACATTAAGCTGGGGTCCGTGAGACAATGGCTCAGCCAGTACGGCAAGCACCTGCGATAACGGATAATGACCAGGCCCCACAGACACATCGAACGCCAGACTCACCAGTAACACAATTAAACCTGCTAACAAAAGAGTAATTCTCTGAGATGATTGCTGGCGGTAACGTCTGGAAGAGACTGGTAATCGAGTCGGATTTTTTTTAGATGTCATCAATCACTCCAGCTCACTGGAGTGTCTTTCAACTCACCGTAACGAATAACATGAGCGGCTATAATGGTTTTTACTGTCTCCAGTGTTTCTTGATCTCTGGCACTCACATTAAAATGCATCTGATCACTGGAAAAGGACATATGACACTTTCCTTTTGGAAAAGTAACTGTCGCCTCATTGTCAACTCTGTCAACATCCACTTTTCGGGAAAAATGTTTACACAGTGAGTCAAAATAAGCCCGACTTTTGTTTGCTCTAAGCGTTAATTTAGCGAATGGCATAGGACTCCGATCTATAAATTTTATTTGTGTGAAATAGCATAAACACCACTCATCTTGACTGGCCCAAAACCTGTAAGCAGTTGCTCAAGTACCTTCTCAGGCTGTAAATCATGGAACTGTTCAGGATGCAGCCATTGAGCAATCTTTTGCAGGGCATAGACATTCAAAGGTGAGTTGTAGAAGTGATGCCATAGAGCATGGGCACGACCATTAACAACCGCTGGTAGATTGGCAAAGCCTTTGCGCTTCAGGACATTATCCAGTGACTGACGGGCCATATCAGTATTGGTGCCAGCACCCAGAATGATTCTTGATGGTACTTTGCCTGCCGTCTTGTCTGCTGAGCCGATGGCTGTTCCGATATAGACTTCAGGTGCTGTTGCAATCACATGTTCGAGGCTCAACTCACCCACCGCACCCGGCAACAAATCTTTGGCCACATTACAGCCGCCTGCCGCTTCAATCATATCTGCAAACATTCCTTTTGCAATCGAGAGGCAGCAGGGTTGCTGGGTATCAACCCGTATCTCCAGCAATACGGTAGGGCATTTTGCCGAAGGCATCGCCTTTATATGGTCGGTAACCCGAGCCACTTCAGCCTGATAATATTCAGAGAATGCCTTCGCCTGTTCATCCAACCCTAATACCTTGCCGACAATCTCGACGCTTCGTACGGTGTTCTTCAGTGGATGCTGACGAAAATCAATAAATACAGAAGGAATTCCTGCGGCTTCCAGACGCTCAATAATATGGCGTGAACGTGATCCAGGGCCATGTCCCTGCACACCAAAGATAGCGACATCTGGTCCGATCAGAATAGCCTGCTCAATGCTGACCGTCTGCTCCGATGTCTGTCCAAATGTTGGTATGTTGTCAATCTCAGGAAAAGCAGTACGGTAGCGGGCAAAACCGTCAGGATCGAAACGACGAAATTCATTCATCATACCTGCTACTCGTGATAGGGGGTTTTCCACGCCCAGCACGCCCAGTATGGACAGAAATCGGCCTTCACCCAATATTACTTTTTTGGCAGGCTTCTCCAGACGAACGGTGCGACCCGCCAGATCAGTGAATTGAATCTCAGCAACAGTCTGTAACGATATGAAAAGTAAAATGAACGCAAGTAATATACGGGACATCAATATTATCTCTGGTTATTACGGGTTTAACGGGCAAAGATCACCATAATTGGTGACCTTGTTCATTGAGCGGTTAGACCTGAGTTAAAACTTATAGCTCAGGTAAGCTCGTACATCACGACCCGTTTCCGGTAAGCCGTAAGGGTCACTTGTTTCATCCCGTGTATAGTAGGTTCCCTGGTCATAATAAAATTTGTCAAACAGGTTTTTCACCGCCAGGCCCAGTGTTAAATTATCATTTGGACTCCATTGTGCAAACACATCGTGTACGTCATAGCCCTCTTTTTCATCTTGCCCATCCTGAACATCCGTCAGTCGTTCCACCAATCGGGCATCCCAGCCCAGTAAAATATTTTCTGAGAAATCATATTCAAGTCCCAGTGTCCAGGTGCGTCCATAGGAGGTGCCCAAGCCCATATCACCACTTGAAAGCGGCTCATCATTCAGCTCAGGTTTACTATGTGCCACCCCGGCATTCAGGGACACATGCTCCCAAAAATAAGCGACACGTAACGCATAACCAGGGACTTTAACATCATCAACATAGCTATACCGCATGGTCGGAGTCGAGTACTGAGCATTTTCTATTGTCTGATAGTAGACTTCACCACTTGCCGCTAAGCGACCCGACTCAAATTTAAAGCCTGCTTCAATATTGTCTGACTCTTCTGCTTTCAGTTCACCACTGGTAAACCCGTTGCTGTCGGTAATATCGGCCCCCTGGTAACTGGCCAATGTTGTATCGGCAGGAGGAAATTCCAGGAAAAATACTTCTGGACTGCTTACGCCCTTGAAGGCTTTCGCATAACCGATACTTAATTCCAGTGACTCGTTGACATCAAAACTCAAAGTCGCATTTGGACTGATTGCGTTGTCACTGATATTGACACCATAATTATCGGTATAATCATAATCATCATATCGAGCACCAGTACTTAAGCGAATTGATTCCGTCAGCTGCAGATCAGCCTGCAGGAATAAGGCGGTCACATCGGTTGTTTCCTCATCGAAGGAGGTCACTGCGGGCTTAATAAGATAAGCTTCATCTTCACGATATTCAACCCCATAGACCAGTTCATGGTCGTCAATCAAACTGGTATTTCGCAGATCAAAGCCATAACTCTCAACACCACCGCCATGCCATCTACCATCATGGTAATCAACAAAAGTCCAGGTAGGTGGAGGCCCTGCAATTGGCCAGGTTTCAGCCCACTGATCTCCTTTTTTCTCAATGGTACTGTCCGTATAGTACACCGTGGTTGACAGGTTTATCAGCTTATTATCTGGATTAAATTTGTAATTGCCAGTCCATGCTTCACGTTCGGTTTTCTGATCCACAGGAATATTAGGATAAACTGGGTGGAAAATGGCCCCCATATTGGCACGGGCATACCGCTTTCCTTCATCTGAGTAATCTTCAAAACTGATAGAAATATAATGATCTTGAGCAAGATTTCCACTGAACTTAAGAAAGACATCCTCTGTTGACTGCTCAGTTTCATCAACACGATCGCCATGACCATCTTTATAATCTTTGTCCGACTCATAATGGCTAAAGCTAGCCAATAGTCCAAAATCATCATTTAACATACCATAAGCACTCAGGTGGTTTTTCCAGCCACTATTGTTGCCATGATAGCTGCTTTTATACAGAGCACCTGCTTGCTCTCCTGGCATTAACATGTCTTGGGCATCTTTGAGATTAAAATGAATGGCACCACCTAATGCTCCCGCACCATCAGCCGCATTACCTGCTCCAGGCTTAACGACAATATTTTTGATGAGCTCAGGTTCTACTGTGACACGCCCCTGATGATGATAAAGATAGCCAGCCTGTGTTGCACCGTCTATGGTGACATTCAACAACGTATCTTCGAGTCCACGTACATATATTTTCTGGGCGACTGGAGCACCACCACCAACGGTAATGGATGGATCGTGCTTAAACATATCGCCGAGATTTGAAGCCTGTCTGGCCTCAATCATGTCACTTGTGAGAGCCACATTGAACCCTTCTTCCTCCTGACCCAGAACACGGATTGTTTCTAGCTCTTGAGTACTATTGGCCGCACCATTTTCATGATCATCGGCCAAACATAATTGGGCTGTACCTATACTGATAGCACTACTGAGTATGACTATTTTTTTCAACATAATATTTTCCCTAAACGACAACAGTGGTTACTTGTAAATGAGAATGATTATCATGTATAATACCAGTTAAGCATAGATCTTTGGAATTTAAGTGTTATAGCTGAAAGGCAATTCATTATGGATTTGAGTCAACAAGATATTTTTTTTAATGATCTTAGATTTCTCAGTGAGGATCTGGGACTTATCAACAGGACTAGCGGTGTTAATGCTACATCTCCCATTATGTGTGGTGATTTTCGGCATATTACTTTTCCTGACGGGCTGGCCATTCACAGTATTGATGCTATTGAGAAGCAGCATACCAATAGTAGTATGGAGCTTGGGCCCTGCCTGAGTTTTAATTTCATTTTTCAGGGGCAGGTTCATTATTCTTTTGGCGGCAAGAAATATTTACTGGGTCAATTGACGCCCAATGAAAACATTGAATGCTCTGCGATTGTCAACAACACTCATGAAATGTTGTCACGTCAAATGCAAGCTGAAATGCCTGTTCGAAAACTCAATATTTATGTAGAAAAACACTGGCTCATTAACCGCTTCCAATCAAAAAATGACCTTAATCGCTTGTCAAAGATTTTCAGTCATCAGGGGATTTACCACTGGGAACCTGGAAAACAAACCCTGTACCATGCTTATCAATTATTTACTAGCCACTGTAATGATGAATTTACTGGCAGGCTCGAACTTGAATCACAAACGGTCCACTTGCTTTCACTCTGTATTGAGGAGCTACAAAAACAGTCCCTGATATTTAATGACTCCCAAATGGCTCCTGAAACAAAAGAGAGCTTTGTTCAGGAAAAAATTGATCAGGTATTGGAAAAACACCATAAAATCAAAGCCATTGCGACAGCATTGAATATGAGCACAAGCACACTGCAAAGGAAAATTAAGGCTCGTTATGACATGAATGCGTCGGCCTACATCAAGCAATGGAAACTGGAAAGAGCTAAAAAGGCACTTATTCTGGAAGATATGAGTATTGGTGAAGCCGCTTTTCTCACAGGCTATAACCATACCTCTAATTTTATCACCGCATTCAAGCAGAACTTTGGTTTAACACCTAAAGAATATATTAAAGTACATAGCAATAAATACATATAGTTTATCTGATCATTAAATCCTTGCACCGCTGCATCCAGCACAGCCGAACAATTTCAACAATCTACACATCTGCAAAAAAACAGTACTCCCATTGATATGGATAAATGATAATTACATTCATTTATAATCTGTGTTTAAATAATGCTAAAAGTATCTAAAACTGGGAAATTTACTCTGTCGTTCAATTTGAAAAGTATTCGTCAGTCTGGTGACTATTAAGGCCAATATGGACTGTTAGACCAGGATGGTAGTGTGAGTGATAAGACTGAATACTAAAATCTATCCAGTATTTACTGGCAATTAAATCCTCTGGAGTGAATATGAAACGCATTGAGCAATTACAAAACCTGTCAAGAGAACATCATCAATCACTGACTTTAGCGCAAAAGGCAATAAAGGCCAGCGAGACTAAAAATGTTGAGGCAATATCTCAGCTGTGCAAAGAAATCGTCGATGATTACCCTGATGTTTGGAAGACTCATTTTAAAATTGAAGAAGACAGTATTTTTCAATTATTTATAAGTTCAGAGGGAACAAAACTCAGTGAAATTAAAGCGTATGCAGAAGTTAGTCGTCTTTGCCGTCTTTTGACGCAGGAACATCGAACAATGGATCACTATTATGAGCAGATGAAAAAAGGTGATTATGAAATTCTGGGTGAATTTGGCGCTTTACTTAAGAAGCATACTCGAATGGAAGAGCGTGAGTTATTTCCCTTGTTGGAAGATGTTATGAGCACTGAAGAATTGAATGCTGTGCTTAAAGTCAGTCAGGACTATCGACAATAGCCTCATTATTGAGGTGATGGTGCTTCTTTGTTTTGAATCAGGATTCGTGGCTGCATGTTATATTCTTCTGCAATGTAGCTGCCAGGAAAACGTTTAATACTGGCGTTATAATTTTCTACCAGACGGTTATATTGAGTGCTTGCCACACTTATTTTTGACTTGATGTTACTGTCTTTTTGATTTTCTTTTTGTTGTAAGTTCTCTAAATGAGCCCAGCTGGAATCAATTTTTTCCTGCATTGAAAGAAGTTGTGTTTGAGTAAATGAGTAACTGGCGACTGCAAATGCAGCCATCAGTAATAGTGTCCCAATAAGCATGTATAATGCTTTCATTAATCGTTTTCCTTAAGCCTCTGCAGCAGAGTTTATATCCGCTTTATTCT
>JADGEK010000067.1 GCA_016744395.1 Gammaproteobacteria bacterium
ATTTTTTATGACTAAAGTAGCTGCTTTAGGTTTGAGACGTTTGAAGCTTTGTGGGATGAGTGGCGGGCCAACAATTCCCAGACGGTCTTCGCCATGACAAGCAGCACAGTGCTTGGTAAATAATTGTTTGGTTACATCTTTAGTTTTATCGGCATAGAGGTTGACACTTGACAATAGTGTCAGGAATACGGATAAAGTGATTATAAGGGGTGTCTTCATATAAACGGCATCTAATTATTGAGAACTAAATTCAGATTATAGACCTGTGAAAGAAAGAGCACCATTGATACTTATCAAGAAAAAAGTGGTTGCTCTCGTATAAGTGCTATTGAAACCAAGTGTACGGGGGAAAATCAAAAACAAACAAAAATCAAGAGTGCTTAAACATAAACCAGTATTCCTTCCATTCATTTTCACTAGTATTTATTTGAGCAAGCCCCTTCTTTTCCTCTTAAATCAACATTAACCTAAGCCGATCTCTTCATCCGTTAAATAACAGGCGGGATCTTCTGCCCAAAAATTATCAGTGGTCTGCCAGGCGCGAACGCGTGTATTTCCATTGCAGATTTTTAGGTACTGGCATTGGGCACAGCGACCTTCAACGGGGCGAGGACTTTGTTTAAGGCCTGCCATCAGGGGATCGGAGATATCTTGCCAAATTTCTGAAAAAGGACGATCTTTAACATTGCCAAGAGAGTAGTTCCACCACATTGTATCAGGGTGCACTTTTCCAAGGTTATCAATATTAGAGATGTTGACGCCCGAAGAGTTGCCACCCCATTGATCGAGACGTGCCTTAATGGCTTCAGCTTGTTCAGGGTAATGCTTCTGAACCCAGTGGTAAAGATACAGGCCATCCGCATCGTTGTTACCTGTGACGTATTCTCGGTGAATGCCCTGCTTGATTTCATTGATGCAATGCTCAAATAATAAATCCAGTGATTTACGAGTCGCTTGATGATAGACATCATCTTTTCGGTTTTTATTGCCTCTGCCTGCATAGTTGAGGTGAGATAGATAAAATTTATCAACCCCTTCATCTTCCATTAATTGCAGGAGATCGGGGAGTTCATCGGCATTGTCTTGTGTGAGTGTGAATCTCAGGCCCACTTTAAGGTTATGCTCTTTACACAGGCGAATACCCTTGATGGATTCTTTATAAGCACCTTCTTTTCGCCTAAAGACATCATGAGTTGCTTCAACCCCGTCAATGCTGATTCCGACATAGTTGTAATCGACATCGGCAATTTTCTTGATGTTTTCTTCGGTAATTAAGGTGCCATTGGTTGAAAGTCCAACATAAAATCCCATGTTTTTCGCATGATGTGAGATATCATAAATATCATCCCTGAGCAGGGGTTCACCACCTGAAAGGATGAGAACAGGCACATGAAAGGCCTTTAAATCGTCCATTACGGTATAGACTTCATTCGTCGATAATTCACCCTTGAACTGGGTGTCTGCAGAAATCGAATAACAATGCTTGCAAGTCAGATTACAACGTCGAATTAAATTCCAGATAACCACAGGGCCTGGAGGATTACGTTTTGGGCCAAGTGGTGTGGGATTAATGACTTCATTGAGATACTGAGAAATTCTAAACATATTTGATCGCTTATTAAGTTATTTAGGAGGGCTCTTTCAAGCGTAGACCTGTTTTCTTTAAAATTTGTTTACTATAGAGGAGTTCATAGCCTGAGCAATGTTCACCCAATAGCGTGATGACTTCCTGAACCTTTTCAGCCACTTCCTCTTTGTTTTTACCGTGTAGCATAGCAAAAAGGTTATAAGGCCATTCAGGTAAAAAACGCGGGCGTTCATAACAATGACTGACAAAGGAGAGTGCACCTAATTGTTGCCCAAGCTCTTTAATCATTTCATCGGGTACGTTCCAGACGGACATCGCATTGGCTGTATAGCCTAGTTTATAATGATTTGGAACGGCACCTATACGACGTATTTGCTTTTTTTCCAGCATTATTTGCATGCGTTGCTTTAATAACTCAGGTTCAATATTAAGTTCTTTTGCGATGACATTATAGGGCTCTTTGACCAGAGGCAGACCCGATTGTGTTGCAGTAATTATTTTTCTATCCAAATCATCCATAGTATTCTATTTGTTCTTTTGAGTGTATTCGTCTTTGTTGGTTTAGGCTGTCTGTATTTAGGCTTGGAAGTGCAGTCCGACAAAGAATTCCTGTATTTTGGGCATATTATAGACTTTCAGGCCAGTTTTTTCTTCAATGGAGTGATTTGTTTTATCAATTTGAGCTAATGATTCAGTGGCTAAAACGTACCACATATTAAACTCATGTTCACGTTCATAGTTGTGGGCCACTTCTGAAAAAGAATTAACAATGTCAGTCACTTCTTCAAAACGTTCAGATGGAACGCGAATTGCGCAAAGGCTGAAACTGCCACCGAGTTTCTGGATATCATACATTGGGCCAAAGCGTGTGAGAGTACGATTGTCCAATAATATTTCAAGGCGCTTTAAAAGCTCATCCTCTTCAATATTCAGTTTCTCTGCAATGATTTGGTAGGGATGATCATCAATAGGAAAATCACCTTGCAAAGTGTTTATAATTTTACGATCCATCTTATCCATTAAGAGTTATCCAATATACTCAGTTTCTTAATAGGCTTTGTATTAACCATAGGCACGGTTAGTGATTAATGGTAAAGAAAAATCATCTTCAATTGCTTGATCGAGCTTAAGAGGTGTTTTAACGGAAGGCTTAAGTGGTAATACAGAATGACTGATGATTTTATCTGGATTGATATAACGGGCACCACGTTGCTTGAAGCAGTGAGTACTAAATAATGGTTTGTTCTCAATATCTTGTAGCTCTAATATATCAATCAAATCAGCCAGTCGTTCCAGCACTGAACCTCGATCTTTACCATGAATCATAGAGAAAAGATTATAAGACCATTCAGGCATTCGACGAGGACGTTGATAGCAGAGGGTGACACATTCAAACGAAGCAATTCGTTGAGCAATTTCAGCCACACGGTGGTCAGGTATGTCCCATACTACCATTGCATTGGCTTTGAAACCCAGCTCACGATGCTTGACGACGACACCAAAGCGCTTAATCATGCCATTTTCTTTTAATTGTTCCAGACGGTTTAGAACTTTCTGTTCAGATATCCCAAGTTGAGATGCAATGCTGGTAAAGGGTTTACTGGTAAACTCCAGGCCATCCTGTATTGCTGCAATGAGTTGTTGATCTAATATGTCTAATGTCATTTTAAAATACCTATTCTTTACTGCTAAGTAAAATACTTCTGGCTGTTATTCTAAACGTTGTCTCTATGCTCTCTATTAACACCAAAGAGGAAAACCTAAATCAATATGGTAATCTTGTTCCATAGGCAGATTCATTACACTCAAACCTGTCTGTTGCTCTATTTCAGCGAGCACTTGCTCAACTTCATTTTGTGAGCTGGCAGTAACAACAAACCAAAGGTTGAATTGATGCTCACGCTCATAGTTATGGTTCACTTGTGAAAAACTGCTGACGATATCAGCGACTTCTATCATTCTTTCAGTCGGCACCGCTATTGCTGCAAGTGTACTTCCACCCACACTTTTAGGTTGAAAAACTGGACCGATACGACTGATCAAGCCACGTTCTTTTAGTGAATTGAAATTGTCAATGATCTCTTGTTCAGTGACTGAAAAGCCTTTGCGATTAATTTCTCTGGCAATTTCAGAATAGGGCTCCGAGACCACAGGAATGCCTTGCTGGTAATCATTGAGTAATTGTTTTTCGAGTTGTGTCAGCATTTATACTACCTATATGATGTTACAAATCTATTGACTATAAGCCTATACGATGCGCACGGGATGTAAAGAAAATACCACTGGGCTTCTTAGCGGGTAAGCGCTTAATTTCTTCCAGTGTCTGTGTATCATAGACGATGATCTCATCTTTATCTCGGACTGAGACCCAAACATGTTCACTTCTAGGGGTAAACTCCATATGCAATATGCCTTTTCCTGGTTGAAATTGTTTAATGATTTTAAATGTCTCAGAATCAATGACCTGTAGCGTATTATTATCAGGGAAAGCAAAATTGACCCAGATTTGACGATCATCAGGGCTGGCCATTGCGAAAACAGGCTGGCTGTGAACTTTAATTCGAGAAACTTCTTTCCAGGTGTTGGTATCAACAACCAGAACTTCGTGTAAACCCACTGCAGGCAAGAAGGCATGGTTTCCTGCAATGGCCCAGCCTTCAAGATGAGGCATTTTATAAACAGGTAACTTCTTTTGACCTTTGCCGTAGTGGCTTAGAATTTTTCTAGTGCCTTTTTCGGGATGCCAAAGATCCAATAAACTGAGACCATCTTCACCAAAAAGACCTGCGATGTAATAACGGCCATTGGAACTGATTAAGCCATCATAAGGTGCTTTGCCCACATTGTGATATTTTTTAATACTAGTAAAAGAGTTGTCTGATTGAGTTGGATTGACTTTCTTATCCATTTGAACCTGCCAAATTTCATTGCCGTCATAGAGGCTAAAGACAAATTGATTGCCAGGGGCATCAACTAATCCAACTGTCTTTGAGGCCATATTACTCTCACCATAAAGTGCTGGTATTTTTTCAACCAATGACAAGTCATCGACATAAAAAACATTAACACCACCAGGTTCATAATTGGACACTGCAATGTATTGGCCATCCTGAGAAATTGCGCCGCCAATTGAGTTGCCAGATTGCATGAGTCGTTTAGCAATGTTTCCTTTCAATAAATCAATCTTGGTCAAACCTCCATCTCGTCCAAAGACAAATGCATAACGGGCATCACGCGAAAAAACTGCGGAGGCATGAGATAAATCACCCAGTCCCTCAATCCGGCATAGCACTGAAAGAGAACTATTATTGATGATCAATACAGATCCATCCATTCGTTCAATAATGATGCCCAAATCACCTGTCGGCAAATCATCAGGCATTTTGCAGTCAGCGAGGCTCAATGAGCTAAAGAAAAGACTCATGAGTGCGACAAGCACAAGCCAATTGGAGGTGGCTGTTCTGGGAGAAGTTTTAATAACCATTGTTGAGTAGTGATTGTGCATTGTATTAATTAAAATCTCATTATTTAAAAGATTAAGTCAGTAAAAATTCGTTGGCTATCAGTGTTTTTGCCCGAGCTGACCGAGTTGCAATTGTTCAACGATCCATTCAATTTCATTTTGTTTCAGCAGTGGTCCCCAGGGTGGCATCGGAGTACCCTGACGACCATGTGTGACCGCATTGATTAAATATTGTTTAGGCAGCACAGAAACACGCTCAGGTAAGAGCGAAGGGCCCAGACCTCCTTTTAGAGTCATACCATGGCATGAGCCACAATCTTGTTGCACCATATAGGTGAGCTCTTGTTGTCGGTCGATACTAATTGCTTCAATCGTATTTGCTTGTGTTTTTTCAGCATGTTCCACCGTCTCACTATATGAGTATGCGGGTAAAACAGAGAGAGCCATAATTGGCGCAAGTAGTTTTAGTAATATTTGCATTGAGTGACCGATTGATAATGTATAAGTCTTTCTTATGCGTAACAGTATCTAAACTGTCGGTAATCCGCTTTGATTTAGATCAAATCTGTCAGTGCTTTTGCCTTAATCTCAGTGGCTGTACATAAATATACAACCTTGATGTTTTATTTCTATTGATTTGATTTTTGTAAGAGCTTGTGCAGGAAGGGGATTTGAGCATTTGAGGGGAGTTATGCTTCCTCTGAACTTTTTTTATAAAAAAGTTCAATTTATTTTAATTATTTTTATTGATCTGGATCATTAAAAGCATTGATTAAGAGGCTTGTTGAGTGTTTTAAACAGGCCTAATATTAGAGTAAGCTGTTGAATCTGTAAGGAAACCACTACAATAGTTCAGTATAAGGTTGATCTAAATCAAGGTGTAAAGGGTTTTGACAGAGGTATTGTTACACCGTGCTCAAAACTAATCTTTCCTTAAGAGCTTGATTTTATTAAGTGAATACTAGAGCCTTTTACTAGGTTTTAGAAACTTCAATTAAAATAAAAAATCACAGCTCTTAAGGTATTCCTCCAGGAGAGACAAAAACAATGAATATTTTTAAACTGGGTAAACTTACTGCTGCTGTAGCGATTGCAACCGCAATTAGTGTACCTGCCGCAATGGCTGGTAAAGCTAAGCAACCGACATTGTCGGAAGCTGATTTTGAGAAAGCTAAAACTTTATACTTTCAACGTTGTGCTGGTTGTCACGGTGTTTTAAGAAAGGGTGCAACAGGTAAGAGCCTGGAACCTAAAGAGACTATGAAGAAAGGTCAGGCTCGTCTTGAAAAGATCCTGACTTATGGTACTGAAGGTGGAATGAACAACTTTAATGACATCTTCTCTAAAGATGAAATTAAATTAATGGCTACTTACATTCAGATGGACCCTCCAATTCCACCTGAAATGCCTATTTCTTTAATGCAGGAACGCACCAAAGTTTATGTTGAACCTAAGGATTATCCAACAAAGCCTAAGCATAGTCTGAACTGGGAAAACTTCTTTGTTGTTATTGAACGTGATGCAGGTAAAATTGCCATTGTTGATGGTGACACTAAGAAAATCGTAGCTCACCTGGATGCAGGTTATGCGGTACACGTGATTAAAGGTCAAGAGCACCACAATGTTGATAAATCAGGTGATGTTTCTGGTCGTTTCTGGTACACCATTGGTCGTGACGGTAAGCTAAACAAGTTTGACTTATGGCAGACTCCTGACAAGATGTTAGTTGCTGAAACACAAATTGCTTATGATGCACGTGATGTTGCGGTATCAGGTGATGGTAAATATGTCATTGCGGGTGGTTACTGGCCTCCACATTTTGTTATTGTTGATGCAAAAACAATGAAGCCTCTGAAAGTTGTTTCAACTCGTGGTATGAATGTTGACGGAGACTATGTTGAAGAGTCTCGTGTTGCAGCTATCTACACTAACCCAAATGAGTCTTCTTTCTTAGTTGCGGCTAAAGAGCTGGGTCAGATGTGGCAGGTGAACTATAAAGATCTTGATAACCTGAACATCACACAAATTAATTCAGCTAAGTTTTTACATGATGGTTTTTATGACCCAACAGGTCGTTATTTCCAAATTGCTGCTAACGCGTCAAACAAAATGGTTGTTGTAGATACCAAAGATGGCGGTACTTTAGAAGCCATGATTGATGTTGATAAACTTCCACACCCAGGTCCTGGTGCAAACTGGATTGATCCTAAATGTGGTCCTGTTGGCGGCACAACTCATCTAGGTGTTGGTAAAGTCTCTGTTTGGGGTAATGATCCTGCGAAGCATGCTGATAAAGCATGGAAACTGTGTTATGAAGTTGAAACCGATGGTGCTGGTGCATTCATTCGTACTCATGAAAACTCAGACTACTACTGGGCTGACCAGTTGAAGCACCCTGAGCCAGAAGTACAACAGAGTGTTCAGGTTATCAGTAAGAAGACTCGTGAAATTGTTAAAACAATTCGTGTGACTAAAGAGAAAGGTAAAGCCGCTCTGCACATGGAATTTAACAAAGACGGTACGGAAGTTTGGGTTTCTGTCTGGAATCGTTCAGATAACAAGAACCCAACTGGTGAAATCGTGATCTATGATGCGAAAACTCTTAAAGAGATTAAACGCATTAAAGGTCTGACAACACCTACTGGTAAGTTCAACGTTTATAACCGCGTCCATCACAAAACTTAAGTCATAGTTTTGTAAGAGTAAACGTGTAAAAACGTATAGCTTAAGTAAAGAAAAAAGCGGATATAGTCTTCTATATCCGTTTTTTTTTACCTTTTAGGTCGCTTTGATTTAAAACAATATTCTTTGTAGGGAAATAATGGCGAGTATTGTTTTAAATCAAGGACATTTTTCTTGTAAAAAGAGAAGCTATATCCATGTTTTTTTTAAGGAAATGTTTTGTAGAGCAGAATGCTCTCAGTTAAAAATGAGTTTTAAATAGTGTTTCACATTCAAAATGGGTAGGGATTATGAATTCACCAAGCTTTTTGCGTCGTAAACTCTTTATGGGAGTTTCAGTCGGTGCAGGTATCTTCTTTATTATATTGGGTATTATTCTATGGGGTGGTTTTAACACTGCACTAGAATTGACCAATACAGAGCAATTTTGTATCTCCTGTCATGAGATGGAAGATAATGTTTATCAGGAATACAAAACGACCATTCATTATGCTAACCGTTCTGGTGTGAGAGCAACCTGTCCTGATTGCCATGTACCTAAAGAATGGGTTTATAAGATGAAGCGCAAAATTCAGGCTTCAAATGAAATTTATCATAAGATTCTGGGCACTATTAATACTCGTGAAAAATTTCTGGGTGAACGTCTTCATTTAGCGACCAATGAATGGAAACGTATGAAATCCAGTGACTCAAGAGAATGTCGTAACTGTCATAACTTTGAATCCATGAGTATCGCTTACCAAAAGCCACGTGCCAGAAAACAACATCAGTTTGCATTGAATAATGGTAATACTTGTATCGATTGTCATAAGGGTATTGCTCATACCATGCCTGAAGGCATAGACGAAGAATGGTTAGAAGAATTTTCACAGCCTGATCCTTCTCATGCGAAACCTGATGCGAAATTGATGGCACCAGTGAATAAAAAACAGCAAAAGGCACTTGATTTATCTAATAATCCACCTAAGCCAAAAGTCATTACTAAAACAGTAATCAAAGAAGTACCTGGAGAATGTAAAGCGAGTGATGTCGCACCTTCTGCGACAGGCAGTTCATCCGCTGCGGCTGGGGCAGGCTTCGGCATTGATTGGAGTGATGTCCCTGATCGTCAAGTGACCATTTTCTACCCTGGTCAGTCATCAATGGAATGGATCTTTAAAGGCAGTGAACATGGTGGTAAGCGCCCATTCCAGGGCGGTGAAACGTGTGTCAGTTGTCATGATAAAGAAACCGCCGATATGGGACAAAAAATTGTCACTGGTGAAAAACTGGAACCTACCCCCATTCCAGGTAAGCGCGGCAGTATTGCGGTGAAAGTTCAGGCAGCGCATGATGATGATTATCTTTACATGCGTTATGAATGGGAAGATACAGAGCATACCCCTGTACCGTTTGCTGATGGTGGAAAAATGGACCCTGACAATCAGGTGAAATTAGCACTGATGCTGACAACGGATGATACTTTGTATGCTGATAGAGCAGGTTGCTGGGGCACATGTCACCATGACAACCGTGACATGCCAGCTGCACCTGAGCAATCCGCTATTGATGCTTATGGCCAAAAAGGCCAGGTTAATATGACTCAAGGCATCACTAAGTACATCACTGAAAGTCGTACCAAAGTGGAAATCAAAGGCCGTCGCGGTAAAGTCCTGGGCGGTTGGGATAAGCTTAAATCAGAAGATGAAGTCAAACTTGAATTAACGGAAGGACGTTTTATGGACCTGTATCGTTATCAGGCAGGTACTAACACGTCTGAAAATGGGTCAATCCTGGCAGAACGCACTTTATCTGAAGGCGGTGTTGAGTTTACTTCTTCCAAACAGGGTAATACCTGGGTTGTGAAAATGAGACGTAAACTAAAGTCAGATACTGCTGATGATATTCAACTGGATGTCACTAAAGTGTATAACCTGGGTTTTGCAATACATGATGATTACACCAATGGCCGTTTCCATCACGTTTCCTTAGGTTATAAATTGGGATTTGATAATGCAGATTCTGAAATTAATGCGGTGAAGAAACAAGCCAGTGCCGTATCTTCTGCGCCAGCAGCGACACCATCAGGTCCAGCTGCAGCAGCAAGTGGAGGCAGTGCTTCAAACATTGATTGGAGTAATGCCTCATCGCGTGATATCACTATTTTCTATCCAGGTCAGTCTTCAATGGAATGGATTTTCAAAGGCAGTGAACATGGTGGTAAGCGCCCATTTCAGGGTGGTGAAACATGTGTCAGTTGTCATGATAAAGAAACCGCTGATATGGGCCAAAAAATTGTCACAGGTGAAAAGCTTGAGCCCACTCCAATTCCTGGCAAGCGTGGCAGTATTCCTGTGACTGTTCAAACCATGCATGATGACACTAAACTGTATATGCGTTTTGAGTGGCAGGATACTGATCATACGCCAGTGCCATTTGCAGATGGTGGAAAAATGGACCCCAATAATCAGGTGAAGTTGGCCGTTATGTTTGCGACCGATGATGTGCTTTATGCAGACAGATCCGGGTGTTGGGGAACATGTCATCATGACAACCGTGACATGCCTGCGGCACCTGAGCAATCTGCCATTGATGCCTATGCACAAAAAGACCAAATTGATTCATCACAGGGTGTGACCAAATACATCACTGAAAGTCGTACAAAAGTAGAGATTAAAGGTCGTCGCGGCAAAGTGCTGGGTGGCTGGGATAAGCTAAAAACGGCTGATGAGATTGCGACAGAAGGTGCAAGTGGTCACTTTATGGACGTTCATCGTTATAAAGCAGGTGAAAAGATCTCTGAAAATGGTGCGATTTTAGCGGATCGTATCATGGGTGGCGGCAAAGAAATTGAATTTAATGCCACACTTGTTGACGGTACATGGACCGTTGAAATGGTTCGTGAACTGAAATCAGACAATGCCACTGATTTGAATCTTGAGTTGGATAAAGTGTATAACTTTGGTTTTGCCATTCATGATGATTATACCAATGGCCGTTTTCACCACGTCTCTCTGGGTTATAAGCTGGGTTTCGACAAAGCAGAAGCCGATCTGAACGCGACCAAAAAATAGCCTTCATTATCCAATAAAAATCCAGACAGCTAATTTAGTTGTCTGGATTTTTTTGTTTTTGGCTTTTAAACATCCAGTCCACTATCTAATCTTGTTCATAAGCACCTATTCCGAACAGACACCTTCTTTTCACTTGATTTTTTTAACCTAAACTGATCTACTGAATGGAATTTTTCCCTTGTATTACTTTCTTTGTCAGCCATTAACACCTATAGTTTATAGGGTATTTATTAGGAAAAGACTGTCAATAATATATGAAAACACTGAAAGAAAATATTCTCTATAGCTTATGCCTTATCGTCGGCATTGGATGCTGTAATGCCCATGCCGCTTCAGTCAAAGCCAATATCGATGAACAAAGTGCACTGCAGCATAATGCAGTTAAATCACAAAAAGTAATCGAAGAATTAAATGCTCAAACTATTGATTTGATACATGAATATCAGCAAACCTCAGAACAACTCAATACTTTACAAATATACAATCAACAATTGGAAAAACTGATCAACTCTCAGGAAGAATTGATTGCAACACGAACCAGAGAACTTAATAGTATTGAACAAACAGAGCAATCAATTGTGCCTTTAATGCTGCAAATGATCACGACATTGGAGCAATTTATTCGACTGGATATGCCTTTTCTACTTCATGAACGTCAGCAGAGAGTCCATGCCTTAAAGGTATTAATGGATAAAGCTGATGTCACCAGTGCAGAGAAATACCGTCAGATCCTGGAAGCGTATCTGATTGAAATGGATTTTGGGCGTACTATCGAAGCATGGCAAGGTGTACATCCTGATGATGACACTGTCGTGGTTAATTATTTTCGCATGGGGCGTGTGGCTCTAGTTTATCAATCTCTGGATAAGAAGATGACCTTTTATTGGTCAAAAGACAAGGCGCACTATAAAGAATTACCAATTCAATATCGATCGTCTCTAGAACGTGGATTTCGAGTTGCTAAGAAACAAACTGCCCCTGAATTTGTGACATTACCTGTTAGTATCCCTGAACCTGTAGGAGATGCTCTCAATGAGTAGTTTACTGAGATGGATGAATTCAATACTTTATTTAAAACTGCATTCAAAACTGTATTTTAACTTTCTTATGAGCTTGTTTTTGACTTTGCTTTTGAGTGGTCAAATTGTTTTTGCCCAGGTAAAAAATCTGGATGATTTGTTGTTACAGGTGAAACAGGCCCGGCAATTAACCGATAATAAAAATAAAGCACGAGAGAAAAAATTCCGACAGCAGCGTAGTGATAGAAAAAGAATGCTTGAGCAGACTCGTAGTGAGTTAGAACAAGCTTTAGCTGCCTCTAGACAGCTTAAAAAGACTTTGCAGGCGAATGATAAGGCTTTGCTTGAAATCAGTGCACAAACCGTAAATAAAAGCGCTAATCTAGGGGAATTATTTGGTGTGGTCAGACAAATTTCTGGTGAAACTATGGCCAGTTTCAAGCATTCAATTATCTCAATACAGTATCCAGAACGTGCCAAATTCTTAAAGAAATTATCCAGTAGTCAGTCTTTGCCCGCGATGAAAGATCTGCATCAACTTTGGTATGAAATGCAACGGCAAATGACACAGTCAGGAAAAAATATACTATTTAAGAAAATGATTATTACAGCACGAGGCAATGAAGAGGAGAGAATGGTCGTTCGTATTGGTGAATTTAATAGCTTGAGTAATGGTACTTACCTTCAATATTTAAGTCAAACCAATCAATTAGTTGAACTAGATCAGCAACCTCCTGAACATTTTTTGACTATGGCTCAGCAATTAGAAGAGGCTGCATTATCAACAACAAATGAAGAAATAGCGATTGCAATTGATCCATCAAGAGGAACTCTTTTGTCCTTGCTGACTCAGATGCCAGATATTGAAGAACGTATTAGACAGGGAGGGATTATTGGCTATATTATCTTATTCATTGGTATTCTGTCATTAGTCATTGCTTTGGAACGCTACCTGTACTTAAGTATTATTGATCTTAAAATGAACAAACAAAAGAAACATACAGAGGCTTTTGATAATAATCCACTGGGGCGAATAATGTGGGTTTATCATCAATTGAAGGAGAAAACAAGTAAGCGTGTTTCAATAGAAACACTGACTTTAAAATTAGATGAAGCTATTTTGCGAGAAACACCTAAGCTGGAAAAACGATTACTCATGCTGGGGCTTTTTGCAACAGTAGCACCACTTCTTGGATTGTTAGGCACGGTTATTGGAATGATTGAAACATTTCAATCCATTGCAATTTTTGGTACTGGGGATCCTAAGCTGATGTCAGGAGGAATTTCTCAGGCGTTAGTAACCACAGGCTTAGGCTTAATTGTGGCAATACCCGCTGTCTTATTACATGGTTTTCTGCAAACAAAAAGCAATCATTTAATACAAATTTTGGATGAAGAAAGTGCAGGCTATATTGCACTTTCTTCTGAACAGGAGTGGTTTAAAAAAGAATGCCCTGAAAAAAAGTCGGCCGAAAAGAAAGATGCCTTTTCAGCCAATGAAAGCTTGGGTGTGTAAGGTATGTTAAATGAATACACTATCATACTCTTTGAATCAATTTGGGAACTTCTTGATTTTCTGTCTTCAGGTGGTTACGTTTTATGGGGAATTTTCTTCCTTAATATTATGCTCTGGGGACTGGTTATAGAACGCCATTGGTTTTATCAATATATCTTTCCTGTAATGGCCGATCAGGCTTTACAAACATGGCTAAAAAGACAGGAATTTGAATCATGGTATGCTAAAAGTATCAAAACGATGATGCTTGCCAATTTAAAGGCAAAACTCTCAACACACCTGAGTTCCATTCATGTCTCTGTGGAATTATTACCTATCTTAGGACTGCTGGGGACAGTGATTGGAATGATTGAAACTTTTGATGTGTTAAATCTATATGGAACAGGCAATGCCAGAGCATTAGCGGACAGTATTTCTAAGGCCTTAATTACTACTTTAGCAGGCTTGCTCAGTGCAATACCTGGCTTGTTTGTTTATAGTCTATTACAGCAGCAAGCTGATAAAAAAATAGTACAACTCTCAGATCAAATGGCCAATGTATGAGAAGGCGTCATATCAATAACCCAATGAAGCGTACAGTGAACATTAACCTGACTCCAATGATAGATATGGTGTTCATATTATTAATTTTCTTTATTGTGACCACCTCTTTTGTTAAAGAAACAGGTGTGGAAATTAATCGCCCTTCAGCCAAAACAGCGGAGCGAAAAGAACAGGGCAATATTTTAGTGGCAATTACACAAAATGGAGAAATTTGGATTGATCGCAGACGAGTAGAAGCACAATCAGTGAGAGCAAATATAGAACGTTTGAAGGTTCAAACACCAGAAGGTGCAGTGATTATTCAAGCAGACAATCACTCACAAACAGGTTTGTTAATTAAAGTCATTGATCAAATCCGGCTGGCAGGCATTGCTAACATCTCACTTGCATCGGACAGAGAAGGAGAATAATGTTGAATTATGAATATGAATTATCATGTGTGTAATCCGTTATATTAGTACTTTTATCATCAGTTGCTTATTGACAGTAATATTTTTTGTTCTGATGCAAAAAATGCTTAACTTTGAAAAACAAACGCTCAGTACAGCTCATAGTTTGAAAGGACTTGATTTCGTGAGGCTGATTCGTGAGCCCAGAACAGAAAAAAAACAATATAAAACTCTATTACCTGAAGAGCCTCAACCACCCAAAGTCAAGAAGCCTACTCCTAAATTAGAGCAACTGCAGGTGTATAAACCTGTGCTTCATTCAATTTCATTGCCCAGACCACAATTACTAACTAACCTAAATTTAAATGATGCTCTGTATCTAGGCTCATATCAAAAAAATGCGCCCATAGAGCAAACATTGGCTATCGATGAGGAAGTGGTTCCACTAGTGAGAATTGCCCCAATCTATCCATCAAGAGCTGCTCGTACTGGTATTGAAGGTTGGGTAAAAATGGAGATTGTAATTAATAGCAGTGGCGCTGTTGAAAAAGTAAAAATACTGGAAGCACAGCCCCCTAATATTTTTAATAGAGCTGCTATAAAAGCTATGAAACGCTGGCGATTCAGAGCCAAAATGGTTTCTGGAGAAGCAGTATCCAGAACAGCTGAACAACAAATGAATTTTAAACTTAATAATTAATTATGTTAAAAAAATTAACATTAGTGACTGTTGTATTTTTTTGCGTGAGTATTGATTACAGTTTTGCTGCGGGTACTCTGAATGAGATAAATTATAAAAAGCTGCAAAACATTCATCAACTGATAGAAAAGAATCAACTGAATGTGGCGAAAAAACAACTTGACCAATTTTTATCCAAGAAGCACAGTGCTTACACACAGGCTATTTTTTTACAAACAGCTGCACATGTCTCAATTGAGCAAGCAAAGTATTCACAAGCAATCCATCATTTGGAACAAGCGGACTCACTTAATGCGCTTCCTGAATTTGTCAATCGTAATATTCTCTATAATCTTGCGCAGCTCTATCTCCAGGAAGAAAATCAAAGCAATCATCTTAGAAAAAGTATGGATATGCTGCAGCGCTGGCTTAAAAATAATTCTAAAGTCAGTGCTGAACAAAATGTATTTGCAGCGACAGTCTATGCCCGTAATAACCGTTTCAAAACAGCTATTAGTCATGTCAAAAAAGCCATAAACCAGTCTAAAAATCCAAAGGAATCCTGGTATCAGCTTTTAATCTCACTTTATCTGGAACAAAAACAATACACCAATGCCATTCGAATTTACCAACAAATCATTAAAATATATCCTGACAAAAAATACTGGAAACAGCTTTCTGGGCTTTATTTACAAATCAATAAAATCCATCAAGCTTTGGCTGTTATGGTACTGGCTAAAGACCAAGGCATGTTGTCGACGGAAGAGGAGCTATTAAGACTTGTTAGCTTGTATTTATATGCGGATATACCTCTCGCTGCCTCAGAGCTTTTACATGAGGGACTGGACTCAAAAACGATTAAGCAGAGCATTAATAATTGGCAAAAATTAGCAGATAGCTGGATTTTAGCGCAGGAGTATTCACAAGCAATCATAGTATTACAGCATATCTCTGAACTGGATAGGCGTAATGGACAATATCCATTTAAGATCGGGCGGCTATTAATGGAACAAGGAAAATGGCTATTGGCATACAGGCAATTTAAAATTGCTCAAAGAAAACAATTAAAAAATCCTGGTGAAAATTATTTGCTGCAAGGGATAAGTGCCTATTATGCAAATATGCCACAACCAGCTAAACAGGCTTTTCAAAAAGCAATGAAATTTAAGCTTTATCAGGAGAAAGCAAAGCTCTGGCTGGAACAGGTCGACTATTTTTCATATTGAACTTGAGAGATAATTAAAAACAGCTACACTTAACGCAGGCAACTATACCTTTGTTATAGTCAAATAAAATTATAATAAGCTGATGGGCATATGCGATTAGATAATAAGAATATATTACTCATCGATGATGAAAAATTTTTCAGGGACAGTATTCGTTTTTTCCTGGAAGACTGTGATTATCAGATACTTGAAGCTGAAAATGGTCGTATTGGTATCGAAATGATTTTGCAACATAAGCCCGATCTTGTGTTAATGGATCTTTATATGCCTGAAATGACAGGGCTTGATGTTTTGGTATGGGCTAAAGAAAATAATATTGAAATACCTATCATTATTATTTCTGGAGCGGGTGTCATTCATGATGTTGCACAAGCATTACGTCAAGGGGCCAGGGATTATATTTTTAAGCCCATTGAAGACCTCTCTGTTTTAGAATATGCAGTCAGTAAAGCGCTTGAACGTGTTGAATTAATTAATAAAAATCGTGATTATCAATTACACCTTGAAGATGAAGTAGAAAAAAGAACGCTTGATTTGCAACAAGTTAATAGTGATTTGTTACAGAAACAACAGCGTATTGAACGCTCTAATTTAGAAGAACAGATCATAGGTCGCTTATTGAAATTGTGTCTGCAGGCTAGTAATGAGAATGAATTTTTGCTTTCAGCACTCAATTTAATTGTCAAACATTTTTCATGGGATAATCAAAAAATAGAAGGTGCCTTGCTTCATAAAAAAGAGCATTTAAAATCACAATTCATTAAGACTGTTGAGGCCAAGACAGAACATCAATCTCTACATTTAGTTGAACACATTAAACTTTCTGAACATCATTATCAACAATGTACAGACCGATCATTTTGTGATTCACTATTGCAACAATATGATGATAAGAATGAAAATCCAACTCAAGATTTTTGTGCAGTGACGGTGTATTTGAAAGGCTCATTGCAAGCCCTCTTAATTATCTTTCTCCCTGAAAAATGTGTGTCAGGAGGGGAGGATGAAAATTTAACTCTCAGAATATCAGATATTTTAAGCATGGGGCTTGAAAGATTTGATGCTGAGAAAGAAATTCAGTTTCTGGCTTATCATGATGCACTCACAGGTTTACCCAATCGTTCCATGTTATTAAGTCGACTAGAGCAAGATATTGCTATTGCAGAACGTTATGGTTGGCATGGAATAATAATTTTTGTTGATTTAGATCGTTTTAAATACCTTAATGATGCTTTGGGACACATTGTTGGTGACGAACTGTTAAAACAGGTGGCTGATAGACTGGTTGGTTTGATGCGTTCTGAAGACATGATTGTTCGTTTAGGAGGCGATGAATTTGTGGTACTACTCTTAGATCAACAAGATTCGGTTGATTTATCAATTTACCATGCTCAGATAACGGCCCAAAAAATAGGTGAAGTCCTATCTCACCGTTATATACTTCATGAGCATGACTATTTTATGACTGCCAGCCTTGGTATTAGTTTATTTCCAGTGAAAGGGGAAAGTACTACTGATTTATTGAAACATGCCGATACGGCCATGTATCGTGCTAAGGCTGAAGGTGGTAATACCAGTCAGTTTTATAAGCCTGATATGCAAAAAGCGGCAGATGAACGTTTGAGTATTGAGAAGGACATCAGACTGGCCTTAAGCAATAATGAAATGATGCTTTATTATCAGCCTCAAGTCATGATAAAAGACAGCTATATCATAGGAGCTGAAGCACTATTACGTTGGCAGCATCCTGTTCGTGGCTGGGTTTCGCCTGCAGACTTTATTCCGATTGCTGAAGAAACCGGAATTATTATTGATATTGGAGAATGGGTCCTGAAAACGGCCATTGCACAGATCAGAGAATGGCATAAACAAGGTCTATTGAGTGATTCTGATCAGGTTGCAGTGAATGTCAGTCCACTGCAATTTCGTCAAAAGGATTTTGTGGATTTAGTGAGAGACATTGTTTTTGAAGCTAAGCTGCGACCATCTTTGTTAAAAATTGAATTAACAGAGGGAGCGGTTGTTGAAAATGTGGATGATATTATTAAAAAAATGCAGCAATTAAAAGAAATGGGCATTAGCTTTTCTTTGGATGATTTTGGTACAGGTTACTCATCACTCAGTTACTTAACCTTATTACCTATTGATCAGCTAAAAATTGATCGTTCATTTGTGAAGGACATAACCACTGATCAGAATGATGTGGCTATTATTGAAACAATTATTGCTATGGGAAAGCATTTGGGACTGGATGTAATTGCAGAAGGTGTTGAATCAGAAAAAGAGATTGAGTTACTGACGAAGAAGGGCTGTGATTCTTATCAAGGGTACTTTTATAGTAAGGCTGTCAGTGCCATTGAGTTCGAAAAAATATTAACAAAACGTAAAAGAATCGATGAATAGAGAAAAAATTCTTATTGTTGATGATGATCAGGATCTTTGGGGTGCCTATCAAACGGTATTAACACCCAAACCCATCCCAAAAACAGACCTGAATCAATTACTGGATATGTTTTCTGATGAGTTGGAAGATATTGATGCTGTAGAGAAACTTCCAGAATATGATTTGACTTTTTTTCCACAAGGAGAAGAAGCTTATGAGCATGTGCTTGAAAAAAAAGCTTTGTATCACAGCTTTGCTGTGGCTTTTATTGATATTAGAATGCCACCAGGCTGGGATGGAATAAAAACCGCTCAAGAAATACGAAAAATTGACTCTGAAATTGAGATTGTTATTGTTACGGCTTACACCGATATCTCTCGCAGTCAAATTGTTCATGATATTGGTTATCCAGAAAAATTATTGTATTTGAGAAAGCCATTTGATAATGAAGAATTAACACAAATTGCTTTACAGTTGACGAAGAAGTGGCAGTTGTATAAGCAGGAAAAACAACAAAAACGGAATATTGAAATCTTACTGGCTGAGAACCAGCAAGTTAAAAAATATTTAAATGGTATGATCAATTCGATGCCCTCCATGTTGATTGGAGTGACTGGTGAAGGCTGGATTACTCACTGGAATGCAGAAGCTGAAAGAATCACAGGCATTTCATGTGAAGATGCCTTAAATCAGTCAATTGAATCCATACTACCTTGTTTAAGTGGTATTAATGATTTGATTTATCGCTCAGCCATTCGCTCAATCATAGAGAAAAAAGAAAAATTTACCTTTAGCTACAATAATACTAGTGGAAAAGTTAAATCCATACTTTGTGATGTGATCATTTATCCCATTCCTATGACTGATGAAAGCAGTACTTTGAAAAACAGTGCTGTGATCCGTATTGATGATATCAGTGAAAAAGTAAAACTTGAAGAAGCCTTACTACAATCGGACAAAATGCTGATGGTTGGAGGGCTTGCGGCAGGCATGGCACATGAAATTAATACCCCGTTGGGTAGTATTATTCAAAATGCACAAGTTATCAGTAATCGTATTGCCCTAGACAATAAAAAGAATCAAATACAGGCTAATGCTAGTGAAACCAGTATAGAAAAAATTAATGACTATCTTCAGCAAAGAGGTGTCATTCAATTATTGGATGGTATCAGAGAATGTGGCAACCGAACCTCAAAATTAGTGAAAAGCATGTTAAGTTTTAGTCATCAAGGTAGCTCAATGATGAAAGAAAACTTATCTATCTTGATTAAGGAAGCCATTCATCTGTCAATGAATGATTATGATATGAAGAAGACCTATCGTTTTCGTGACTTTGATATCAAAACTGAATTTGATGCTTCATTGCCACCAGTGACTTGTAAGAAAACTAAAATTGAGCAAGTCATTATGAATTTATTAAGAAATTCAGCCCAATCTATGCAAGATATGGCTGTTGACTATAAGCCAAGAATTATTATACGGCTCTTTCAAAAAGATGAGCATGCTTGTATTGAGATCGAAGATAATGGACTAGGAATCAGTGAAAAAAATCAAAAAAGAATTTTCGAGCCTTTTTTTACCACTAAAGAAGTGGGTATTGGTACGGGCTTAGGCCTCTCCTTATCTTATTTTATAGTGACAAAAAATCATAATGGTATTATCAAAGTTAAATCAGAACTGAATAAAGGGACTTGTTTTACAATAATGCTCCCATATAAGGTTCAATCAGACTAATAAAACTGGAAACTTGATGACTAATGAAACTGCTCATAGTACTGAATACGACAATTTGAAGTTGCAAGTTGAAGAATTAACTATTGAACTGGAGCAAGCAACTAATAATTTACTCAAGCATAACTATGAAGGTGGTATGGCAGAAATGTCAGTGGGCGTGTTGCATAATATTGGAAATGCACTGACGCCATCTAAAATTGCAATTTCAATGTTATTGCAACGCTTAGACAAAAGCCCATTACGAAAACACATGAAAACCATTTTGCAGCCGCTAGATGATGCAATTCCTTCTTGTGATATACCTGAAGAAGAAAAAAAGAAGTTACTTAAAATTATTCAGATTCTACCAGGAAGTCTTGAAGAAGAGTATGAACAAAATATTCTGGATGTAGAAAAAATTCGTGATAAACAGGAACACATTGCAAGCATTATTGCTTTACATATGCGTTATTCACATTTAAAAGTAGACTATTGTGAAGTGAGTGTCACTCGTATCATTGAAGATGCTATCAGTATGCAGCATGAATCTATTAGTAAAAGGGGGATTGAAATCAATACGAAAATTAATGAGATACCCTATATTAAAATTCAGGAATCCAAGTTGCTGCAAATTTTAGTTAACTTATTAAAAAATGCTTATGAATCAATTGACCTAAATCCTTTGAGTCGTAAGCAAATTAATGTTCAAGCATGCATTAACACTTCTGAAGACGATCAGATAATGATTAAAATAAGCGATACTGGTGCTGGGTTTATATCGGGTTCAGAGCAGGCGTTTTTTGATTTTGGTTATACTTCTAAAACAGGAGGTTCTGGTTTTGGCTTGCATTTTTGTGCTCATTTTTTAAAAAGTATTGGCGGTGGTATTACTGCTTATAGTGAAGGTGAAGGGAGAGGTGCAGAATTTATAATTTACTTACCTATCAAATAGATTAATAAATTAGATTAATAAATTAGGTTAAGAAAATAGGACAAATATAATGCCTTATAATAATCGTGTTTTAGTAGTGGATGATGATCCCAATATCCTAACCACATTTAAAACTGTATTGAAGCCAAAAAAAAACTCAAAAGAAGCATCTGATTTGAATCTTTTGAATGATTTGCTGAATGAAACTTTAGACTTTGTTGATGAAAACTCAAATGTTGCCCAGCGTGAGTTTGAAGTGGATACTGCAAGACAGGGTGAAGAGGCTTATGCAATGATTAAAACTGCTATTGCAGAAGGCAGACCTTATAGTGTGTTATTTACGGATATGAGAATGCCGCCAGGCTGGGATGGTATCAAAACGGCCAGAGAAGTGCGTGCTATTGATTCAGGAATTGAAATTATTATAGTCACTGCCTATTCAGATGCTCCAGTATCTGAAATAATCAAACAAGTGGGTTTTACTGACCGTTTGCTTTATCTTAAAAAACCTTTTGATGATGAAGAAGTGCTTCAACTGGCCGATTCTCTTTCGATGCGCTGGAATCTAGAGGTAAAAGTTAAAGGCATGGTAAATATTCTTGAAGGTATGGTAGACAGCTTTTTTAAATTAAAAGCGGCTTTTTATACCAGTGAAGAAATTGAACCTTTTTTACGTCAAACACTGATTCATATTAGTGACTTTTTAGATACGCCTGATGTTTTTGTCGTTCGTTTTCAAGCTGGGAATATTACTATGAAAATTGGCCTGGGACGTTTTGCCAGTGATTTTTTTGACTCCGATGATCTTAAAAACATGCTTAAGTCAATTACAACGGATGAACCCATTACTGATGTGTTACGTATTGATCAGTATATTGTTATGCCTATTAATCTGCAGAAATATCAGGATGTTATTGTCGGGTTAATGAGTGAGCGTGAGATTGAAGGGGTTGATAAATTATTAGATGTTTTAGCCAGAAACATGTCTCTGATATTTGAGACGGTTACTACACTTTCAGATCTGCGAGCAGAACTGAATGAAAAAGAAAAACGTATTAGTGAATTAGAAACTCAAGTTATCTCTTTACAAAACGATAATAAATGAGGGGTAAAGACAAGGAATGCATTGTCTCTACAGAGTATTTTCCAATACTGGAATGAGTCTGAACGAGGTGTAATTCTGTGGCTCGGAGTAGACTTATCCACAGGTCTGTCATTTATGGAGAGACGCTTGCGTTATATCTCGTAATAAATGCCTTGGCCTGTGGGTAAGTCGGCGCTGAAAAGAAATTTTAATTCTCTCAGATCAACCGATATTTAATTCTCGTTCATCAATGGTTTTAAAAAGTTGCTGCCGTGCTTTTTGGAGCCGATCAGCTGACTCGTTATCGGTTATTGCGTAAGCAATATTATCCATTATTTCAAATGTCACTCCATCCTTCAAATACTTTTCACTTTTGGGTAAAGTTTTTAACTTTTCATACGGTGTCATCATGGATTTATAAGGGTATTTTTTGTGCTCTTTTCCTTTCTCATCTGTTGTGATCACAGGAAAGAAACACGGACGATGAAAATTAATGTGAGGGTTAAGAAATTCCTTGTCAAATTGATTGATCAATTCTGCATATTTTTGAGGAATATGTTTATATCCTAGTGTTTTTCTAACAATGGATGCATTTTTACTTTCAGCTAAAGTATTGTCATTTGAGTGGCGTGAACGTGATTTTGTAAACTCAACTAATAGTTTTTTCAGTAACTTTGCAACATTTTTATTGATGTATTCACTACCATTATCTGAATGAAAACTAATGAGCTTAAATGGGAAATCTTCAAGCATCTGTTCCAGTACTGGGATCAGAAAATATTCACTGATTTTTTCAACCGTGGCCACTACTTCAAATTGAGTTTCTTCATCCACTGCATTGATGTGATACACACCTTTTTCCTTATCTTGATCACCTTGATGAACCGTATCAATGCGAATGAAACCTGGCTGGCCTTCAGGCCTTGGCTTACGGCGCTCACCAATTACGGATTGAGTTGGTTTGGTTTTCTCAAAATGTTGTCTGGTACGGCAGTATGTGGTTGATTTTCTCAAATTATAGAGATGGCTGACTGAAATGGTGCTTAATCGTTCAAATTTCTGCTCGTTAAACACTCTGTAAGCTCGTTCACAGAGTTTTTTTATGGTGTGTCCACATGGACTATCATATCGTTCATCCATTTTGGCAATCAGGCGTATATCAGCTGGCGTGTATTTCTTTTGAAAAGCGGAGACGTTAGCATGAAAGTGCTTTATATAACCTGTTTCACGATATTGTTTGATTAAACGTGTTATTTGTTGTCGGGAGTATCCAGAGACTTTCATCAGGTAGCGAATGACGACGCCTTTATCCAGTTTGCTCAGCTTAATATAGTCAAATCGGACTAATTCATGTCTGATCCAATCATAGCGTTCTTTTTTAACTGTGGTTATTTTAAAAATGACGGCCTGGGTGCCATCAAGAAATTGGCTAAGTTGTTCAATTGTCTTCAGTTCTTCTAGCTTCATGATCGTCTTCATTCCTAGATCATGAACGATTTTTAACCAAATTGATCTATTTCAGACTCATTTCCCGTTGGAATCACCTCTTTTGTTCAGACTCATTTCGCGTTGGACAAGGCTTACAGTCGAAATTATTCGCCAAACATGTTAAGTTATGGATGATAATGGTTATATTAAAAGGTAGTAAAAATGGACTACAATAATCGAATATTGATCATT